>JBEBJH010000401.1:0-1992 GCA_040079965.1 Cyclobacteriaceae bacterium | reverse complement strand
CACCATCACATATCGAAGTAGAAATTGGTTGTGTGTTGATAATAATTGGCGGCCGGAACGAAACATTATCCAACCGGTTAGTCGTATTGAGATCGCGGTACAGACCTCGTATCTGCAAACTGGTAAGATCACTCAGAATACTTTGAACTTGAACTTCTGTTGCTGCTGTGCCCGTAGCACTATTCGTGGTTTTCCAAAAACCGGAAGCATTGTTAAGTGTAACAGAAAAGGTAGCCCAACCTGGAGCGGCAGGCGGTTGATTTGGTGTGCTGGGATAGTAATATAAAGTAACGCCCCCGCTGTTTGCAATAGTTACTTCTGCATATTGATTAGGGGCACCCGTAGAACTTTGTTGAATGTCGTAGCGCAATGTACCGTTATAATAAGCACTTCGATTTCCCAGGTAGGTGCCGGGGGCAACGAAATTGAATGGCACATACAAAGTGGTGGCCCCTAATATAATAATGAACGGAGAACCGGCCACAAGCCCGCCTGGGTTTCCCCCGGTTGCAGAGTAAGTGATTGTAGCATCTGCATCGTTAGGAGTTGTCCAACCTTCAGCGTTGGCATTGAAGGTGCTGGTTATTTGAGCGGATAGTGTGCCACTTAACATCAACACAGTAGAAAGCAGCCAATATCTCTTTGTTAGCGACATAATCAGGGATGAGATTATGCGTAAAGGTAATCACTTCCGGACTAACTAAATTTCAATTTATCGATCGATTATTCCAACAAGCGTCAATCGGGTAAACATGGCCAGCGTTAGCGAAATACTTAAACCAACTTTTCGTTTAACGCCTTACTTACTGCCTCTGTTTGTGAATGAACCTGCAGTTTCTCATATATCTTTTTTATATGTGTGCGCACCGTGTCTAAACTGATGTCGGACTGAGCAGCGATAATTTTATAGCTATTGCCCTGACTTAATAGGGTAAGAATTTCTTTCTCACGGTGTGTGAGTTGGTATGGATTGGCTGTTGATTTTTGCATCGAAGCAATAACCATCCGCGCAATGCTCGGTGACATCGGGGCGCCACCGGAAAGCACGTCATCGATGGAATCAAATAGTTTAGTAGATAGATATTTTTTTAAGAGATAGCCCGAAGCACCAGCGCGGATGGCTTCCAACACATGGTGGTTGTCATCAAACACTGTGAGCATGATGATCGGTACTGTCTGGTTGAAGCTACGGATTTGTTTCACCGCTTCAATGCCACTCATGCCCGGCATATCGATGTCCATTAAAATAAGGTCAGGCTTAAGTTCGGTGACATGCGTTTTTGCAGAGAGCACATTTTCGAGGGCTCCCACGAGGCGTAGATCTTCTTTCAAGGCAATCAGACTACTTATGCTTTCGCGTAACAGGTGGTTGTCTTCAAAAATTAAAACAGAAAGTGCCATGATTAATAGTCGAACAAATTACTTATAAAATACTTCTCCAATAAATACCCTAATCATGTGAGGGGCAATTCAAGTTGAATTTCTGTACCCTTTCCGGGTTCGCTGATTCGGGTCATCCTCCCACGCATCGCAGCGGCTCTGTCTTCCATATTTTTTAGTCCATTGCCAGTGGTGCCCAAGGCCAGATTAAATCCTTTTCCATTATCGCTGACTGACAGAGATAGTTGTTGTTTTTGGACCGATAAGGAAACTTTCAATTTGTTTCCTTCACTGTATTTTGCAGCGTTGTTAACTGCTTCCTTAAAAATCAAAAATATATTTTTTCTTTTCTCTGCATCGAGTTTCAGTGAGTAGATTGTCTCTTCGATGTGGAATGTGTAGTCAAGATTTTTAGGTTCTAAGATTTCAGCAGCAAATTCTTTCATCTTGATCACCACCTGTTCGAGCGAATCGTTTTTTGGGTTGATCGACCAGACGATGTCGCTCATCTTCTCCATCATGCTTGCCGAATGATTGGCGATCTTTTTTAAATGGGCACCGGTATTTCCATTAGCCTGCATTGCCAGCTGACTCATAATGTTTATACTGGAA
>JBEBJH010000400.1:0-1995 GCA_040079965.1 Cyclobacteriaceae bacterium | reverse complement strand
ACAGCGCATTGTTAATGGCGATGTTCCTGAAAATCTGAAATCAAAAATTCTGGTTTCGCTGGACATGGGTTTGCTCGTGGCTGGCGCGAAGTATAAAGGTGAGTTTGAAGAACGCTTGAAATCAGTTATCAAAGAAGTAACGGATTCAAATGGTGAGATCATTCTCTTTATTGATGAAATCCATACATTGATCGGTGCCGGTGGCGGAGAAGGTGCAATGGATGCTGCCAACTTATTAAAGCCAGCATTAGCTCGTGGTGAACTTCATGCAATCGGAGCCACTACCTTAAAAGAGTATCAGAAGTATATTGAAAAAGATAAAGCCCTGGAACGTAGATTTCAGGCTGTGATGGTCAATGAACCTTCCGTTGAAGATTCTGTATCTATTTTACGAGGGATAAAAGATAAGTATGAGTTGCATCATGGCGTGCGAATCAAAGATGATGCAGTAATTGCCGCGGTTGAGTTATCAAGTCGTTATATCTCTGATCGTTTCCTTCCCGACAAGGCTATTGACCTGATGGATGAAGCCGCATCCAAATTACGTTTGGAGATGGATTCCTTGCCGGAAGAATTAGATGAACTCAATCGTAAGATCATGCAGCTGGAGATTGAGCGCGAGGCCATTCGTAGAGAAAAAGACAAAGACAAGGAAGTGGTATTATCGAAAGAAATTGCTGAGCTCTCCGGGGAGCGGAATGCCTTGAAGGCGCAATGGGAAAATGAAAAGTCCATAGTTCACAACTTGCGTCAGGAAAAAGAAAGCATTGATAAACTGAAGTTTGAAGCCGAACAAGCTGAGAAAGCAGGCGATTATGGCAAGGTTGCTGAAATTCGTTACGGAAAAATAGTTGCCGCTGAAAAACACCTTAAGGACCTGGAAACAAAAATGAAGGAAATGCAGGGTGAACATTCTCTGCTAAAAGAGGAAGTTGACAGCGAAGACATTGCTGAAGTAGTTGCAAAATGGACTGGGATTCCTGTTTCTAAAATGTTGCAGAGTGAGCGCGATAAATTATTGACGTTGGAAGAAGAATTAAGTAAACGCGTTGCCGGACAGGAAGAGGCTATCCGGGCATTAAGTGATGCGGTGCGCAGAAGTCGGGCGGGCTTACAAGATCCAAAGCGACCTATTGGTTCCTTCATTTTCATGGGGACGACCGGGGTAGGTAAGACGGAGTTATCGAAAGCGCTGGCAGATTATCTTTTCAATGATGATAATGCCATGGTGCGGATTGACATGAGCGAATACCAGGAACGACATAGTGTAAGCCGCCTGATTGGTGCGCCTCCGGGCTATGTTGGTTATGATGAAGGTGGTCAGCTAACAGAGGCTGTCAGAAGAAAGCCATATTCAGTTATCCTATTGGATGAAATTGAAAAAGCGCATCCGGATGTATTTAATATTCTGTTACAAGTATTGGATGACGGCCGTTTGACTGACAATAAAGGCAGGGTAGCCAATTTTAAGAACACGATTATTATCATGACTACTAATATTGGCTCGCACATCATTCAGGAAAACTTTGAAAAGATAAACGACTCGAATTACTTCGATGTGCTGGAAAGTACAAAAGACGAAGTGCTGGCCTTACTGAAAAAATCAGTACGACCCGAATTCATTAATCGGATAGACGAAATCATCATGTTCCGGCCACTCAGTAAGACAGATATTAGAAAAATTGTAGAAATACAATTTAAGCTGATCCAGAAACGTTTAATGGAAAGTGGCGTGAAACTTGATATCTCCGAGGAAGCTCTTGATAGATTGGCCAAACTAGGCTACGATCCGCAGTTTGGGGCCAGACCTTTAAAACGGGTTATTCAAAGAGAAATATTAAATGAACTTTCAAAACAAATTTTGTCCGGAAAAGTGAACAAGGACTCAGTTATTTTTGTTGAATTAAAAGACGGGGTTGAATTTGAGTTTATCAACCTTGATGAAGTAGAAGTTGTTAATTAAACAATAAAGATCGTGAGGTCCCGGATCACCGG
>JBEBJH010000203.1:0-8911 GCA_040079965.1 Cyclobacteriaceae bacterium | reverse complement strand
TCATCAATCAGATCAACAACTTTTATCACATCCTTTTCCATCAGGCCGCGGGTGGTTACAGCCGGTGTACCAATGCGCATTCCTGAAGTTACCATCGGAGATTGCGTATCAAAAGGCACCATGTTTTTATTGATGGTGATGTCGGCCTGGATCAACGCCTCTTCGGCAATCTTCCCGGTAAGATTCTTAGAGCGAAGATCTATTAACATCAGGTGATTGTCCGTACCACCTGAAATAATCTTATAGCCTTTATCGACAAATGCTTTTGCCATGGCTTTCGCATTTTTAGCTACTTGCACGATATAAGTCAAATACTCATCGCTAAGCGCTTCTCCAAAAGCAACTGCCTTGGCAGCAATCACATGCTCAAGCGGGCCACCTTGTGTGCCGGGGAAAACACCTGAATCCAGTACTGATGACATCTTGCGTAGTTCTCCTTTCGGAGTTTTTAATCCAAATGGATTATCGAAATTCTTACCCACCAAAATCAATCCACCACGCGGGCCGCGCAATGTTTTGTGTGTAGTCGTGGTCACAATGTGACAATGTTCCATCGGGTCATTCAATAACCCACGGGCAATCAAGCCTGCCGGGTGCGAAATATCGGCCAGCAATAAAGCACCTACGCTATCCGCAGCCATGCGCAATTTTTCATAGTCCCAATCGCGACTGTAGGCAGAAGCCCCACAGATAATCATCTTGGGTTTTTCACGTTGTGCAGTCTCAATTACCTTATCAAAATCAATCTCTCCGGTTTCCTGCTCAACGCCATAAAAAGAAGGCTGATAAAGTTTACCGGAAAAGTTTACCGAAGATCCATGAGTCAGGTGGCCCCCATGCGACAGATCAAACCCTAATATTTTATCACCAGGTTTTAAGCACGCCAGCATTACTGCAGCGTTTGCCTGCGCACCAGAGTGCGGTTGCACATTGGCCCATTCGGCACCAAATAGTTTTTTAATCCGGTCAATGGCCAGTTGTTCTACTTCATCCACCACCTCACACCCACCGTAATAGCGCTTTCCGGGCAGGCCCTCGGCATATTTATTGGTAAGAACTGAGCCCTGAGCCTTCATTACCTGCGGAGAAACAAAATTCTCGGAGGCAATCAATTCTATACCATGCTCTTGTCTCTGTTTCTCCTTTTCGATTAGATCAAATACTACTTTATCGCGCTTCATTGGAAATGAGGTTTTCTGATTCAGGTGCCAAAAATAGAGATTATCAATAAGAAGGACAGCCAAATGGCAGAGAAAAATGGTGGCATTCTGGCTTTAATTGATGGCGATAACCATAAATTTTACAATGCCTATTAAATCCTGATTTTCCCCAGTATACCGGCCATTGCTTCTTTAGCCCAAAAGCCTTAATCAAGAGGATCGTAAGCAATTTTGGGATTCGCTTATCCTAAAAGTAAAAGTCGGTGGTTAGCTATCAGTAAAACAATTACTGAATCGATTTCAGCATGTGCAGGGACTTTTGAACAGCCGGATCAATCACAAGCACGTTGCTTCTCTTCTTTAAGTCCAGTGAATGTCCAACTTCTGCACCTAGTGTTTTTGATGGCCTTACCCGACCCAGTTCTGTTAGTCCGGTAATTTCCTGCAGAGCCCGATTTAATAAGCGCTCGCGCGGATCCCCCAAAGGATATACGATCAGGCTATTGTCTTCCAATAATACCTGCGGAACAAATCCGGTATCGTAGTCAGACTCCATAAGGCTGTTAAATGATTTGGTGATGATGGGCTGCATGCCCCACGTATTTTTGGGATCATTCTCTTCATTCAGGGTAATCGATCCGACATTTTTGCCAACTGTTTTGTTGCCAATAAGAAAGACATCCATATAAGGCCTCAGGCCATTGATCAACAATTCGCTGGCCGAGGCTGTGCGCGTACCCGTTAGAATATAAATACGATTATTCTGTAACTGGCCGCCAATGTTTTGGGCTTTATTCAAAAACTCAACCGACAGAAATCCGTCCCCGAGTTGAGGGTCGGCTTTTATCTCTGCAGTTACTTTCGCATTGTATTCGCGAATGGTAAACACCTTGGTTGCGTCCACCTCTTTTCCAATCAAACTCGCGAGGTTCGTAGTAGCTGTTTCCGCTCCCCCACTGTTGAAACGTAAGTCCAAAATCAAATCGGTAATCCCGGCCGATTGAAAGTCGGCAAAGATCTGATCCATCTCTGTATTATACTGGGTGCTGGTTTGTACGGGGCCAGTCGAAAAAAGATTGTACACGTAGTACCCTATCTTTCGATTGTTGTACACAAGAATTTTATTTAAAAAGTTGGGATTCTCGGCATACACAACGGTGGTTAAGTCTTTTGATTCTTCCGTACCGAACATCTGGCTTGCCAAGTCGAGAGTCTTGAATGAGATAGTATGATTTTCACCGATGGTCTCCAATAAAGTCTGATAGTTGGAAATAGTTATTTGCTGGTTATTAATCCGGGTGATCATATCGCCACGTTTCAAACCGGCAGCCGAAGCTGGTGAGTTGGGTTTGATGTAGATAATCTGCGCAATTACATTGATGTTATCCGGACTTTCACGGTAGAGTGCAATCTCATACCCTGCTTCTTTACTCACCCCTTGCAACGAGTTTATCAATTCCTGAAAGTTATCCTGAATCCACGAAAAGCGATCATTTGAATTGAGCAGGGCATTAAAAAATGTTTCATGCTCCTGACTTTTATCCGGTTCGGCAGGCAGGCTGGTATTCCAGTAGTACCAGAAATCCATATTTGTATAAATCCAGTTGTTCACATATTCGTTGGAATGAACCGGCTCTTCCTTGTTACAGGAAGGAAAGCTCAAAATTGTGAAAACCAACATGATGGTAACAACACGACCTAACCAGAATTTTGTCAACGCAATCATATCATCCCTTCAAAATTTCCAACAAAAACAAGTAGTGGCGTTTTGCTAAACTTCATAACGTGCATACAAGTCAATAATTGCTGGTAACCGTTAAAGATCGGAGTATGCGGTAGGTCGCAGAAAGGTTTGCACATTCTTCGACACATTTTTCTGGTACTCCGGCATTGTTGAAAGTTTTTTCCATTGGGCATCTTCACCAAAAGCTTTCCAATGGGCATCGCGTGATGCCTGGTTTTCAAAAGTAGTCATGTACATCAGATTGGGCATGCGGGGGCCACTTAATACTTCTCCATAAAATACAGCATTGAATCCAAGTCGTTTAAATAATCCGATTTCGTCACCGGTATTAAACATATCCACCTTATTGCGATATATTTTTTCCGTGTGGCCTTCATAACTACGCAATTCATAAACTCTTTCATTCACTGCATTTTTCAAATCTGGCACCGCTACCTGTTGCATTCCCGAAAAAGATCTTAATACAATGGTTTGGATGCGATTATAAGGTGGATTATCGTATGTCGCATCGATATAGTCTTTCCCGTCAGTTGCATACAATTTATCTTTCGTCAATGTCCCAGTTAGGTTTGCAAACTGATCCAGCGAACGATACGGAATCAACACATATAGCCTCGTCCCGTACGTGGTGTCTGTTTCAACCGGTTTGAATACTCCTACACTCTTTATACCAATACGGTGAAGAGCCGGTAACAAGGCTTTCTCCAGATAATTCTCCGTTCTGGTCTGTTGATCAATGGTTGTAAAATAATATATGCGCAATTCGAAAAACTCCCGCGGGGCCGCATTAACCGTATAAATAGCTGCGAACAATAGCAGAGGCAGCAGACTCAATTTTATTGACCTTTTCATAGATGCATTAACTTGAATTCAAAAGTAACAGCAATCAATCGGTATTCATTTATACCCTTACCAATTTATTCTCAATCTGATTCTATATTTTTATACATAAACTTCTCACCCTTGAATTTTCAATATATACTTGAATTAATCGGTACGTTCTTCTTTGCCGTTTCGGGAGCGCTGGCCATGCAAGACAAAGAGCAGGATTGGTTTAGTGCAGGCTTTACTGGCTTCATTACCGCCATTGGTGGCGGCAGTTTGCGCGATATTCTGTTGGGAAGTTACCCCTTAGTGTGGATTAAGGACATTAACTTTTTGTATTCCATTCTGGTTGGCGTTGTTATCGCTATCATTTTTCACAGGATAATTATTCAATTCAGAAAGACCTTCCTGTTGTTTGATACCCTTGGCATTTCCTTTTTTACCATTTTAGGGGTTGAGAAGGCCATGGGTTTGGGCATACGTCCTGAGATCGCGGCCATCATGGGAATGTTTACCGCTGTTATGGGTGGCGTAATCCGTGATACGCTTACGAACGAGCTGCCCGTGATTTTCCGGAAAGAAATTTATGCCACTGCATGCCTGACGGGCGCCATTACTTACCTGATCCTGGATTTACAAACTCCGCTCGAGCGAAATTACAACCTGATCATTTCCATTTCAGTCATTATTCTGATCCGGCTTCTCTCTGTAAAGTACAAATTAGCCTTGCCCGGATTCAAAAAATAGATGCCAGGCAACAGGCCCATTACCAGTAGTCAATAATTGCTTGTGCCCTCTTGCGGGTTTGACAATATTGCAGCAATGAGATTCTTTCTTCTGTTTTTACTTTTCACAGCAATTGTCTTTGGGGGGAACGCCCAGAAGAAGAACGAGGCCTACGAACTTCCTATCAGCAAAGCAACAGCCCCCATCCTTATCGATGGCGTTGTTGATGAATCCGACTGGCTTCAAAGTGTTACCGCTACTGATTTCTTTATGGTGACACCTATGGACACGAGCCGCGCTAAAGTTAGAACGGAGGTGAAGATGACCTACGATGACGATAATCTCTACCTGCTGGCCATCTGTTATCACGCTCTTCCCGGTCCCTACATTGTCGAATCACTGCGCAGAGACTTTAACTTTGGAAAGAATGACAACTTCTTACTTTTTATGGACACCTTCGATGATCAGACCAATGGGTTTTCCTTTGGTGCCAATGCAGCCGGAGCCCAATGGGATGGCCTGATGTACGAAGGCGGTAAAGTGGATCTTAACTGGGACAACAAGTGGGAATCGGTTGTAAAAAATTATGAAGACAAATGGATTTTTGAAGCTGCCATCCCCTTCAAAACGATCCGATACAAAAAAGGCATTACCAAATGGGGAGTCAATTTCAGTCGACTAGATTTAAAGACTACCGAAAAGTCGAGCTGGGCACCGGTTCCGCGTCAGTTTCCATCTGCAGCCCTTGCTTTCAGCGGATCGCTCGTATGGGATAACCCACCTAAAGATGCTGGGGTTAATATTTCTGTAATACCCTATGTGCTGGGTGGCCTTTCGAAAGATTACGAAAATGAAACCCCTACTTCTAATCGCGGAGAAGCAGGGCTGGATCTGAAAGTGGCAGTCACCTCTTCTCTGAACCTTGATCTTACAATCAATCCTGATTTCTCGCAGGTGGATGTTGATCGTCAGGTAACCAATCTAGATCGGTTCGAATTATTTTTTCCTGAAAGGCGACAGTTCTTTCTGGAAAACGGAGACATGTTTAACAATTTTGGCTACCTCACAATTCGCCCTTTCTTTTCCAGACGGATTGGTCTATCGGCTCCTATTCAAGCGGGTGCGCGGTTAAGTGGTAAGATTGACAAGAACTGGCGCATTGCCATGATGGATATGCAAACCGGTAAAGTCGAGAAGGATCAGCTTCCTGCACAAAACTTTGCCGTAATGGCTTTGCAACGAAGAGTTTTTGCTCGCTCAAATATTGGCATCCTGGTGGTCAATAAGGAATCACTTAATTACAATCCTGAAGAAGTAACTTCTGGTAATGTCTACTCGGAATATAATAGGAATCTTGGCTTTGAATACAACCTCGCTTCCTCAAATAATTTATGGACCGGTAAAGCGCTTTTCCTGAAATCATTTAGTCCGCAAAAAACTGAAAAGGATTATACCTATGCGGGCAACCTGCAATTTGCCAGTCGTAAGTTTACTGTGAGCGGTCAATATGAGTATGTGGGCAGCGGCTATACTGCAGAGGTCGGTTATGTACCCCGCACTAATTACATTCGAACCAATCCACAGGCTTCTTATCTCTTCTTTCCCAAAGGCAAAACACTTTTAAGTCATGGGCCAAAAGTCGCAACCAGCGTGTTCTTTGATCCTTCCTTTAACCAAACCGATAGTGAGACTTACCTTGCTTATCTATTTAACTTCCGAAACTTGAATGCGCTCACGATGTGGGTTGCACATGATTATGTAAAATTGCTGAGTCCGTTTGATCCAACTAATTCCGGTAAGGATAGTCTCGCAACGGGTAGCGAGCACAGTTGGAACTCCACAGGGTTGGAATTTTTCTCAAGACCACAACGCACATTGACGTATTCTCTTTCTGGCCGGTATGGTGGTTATTATGCAGACGGAACGAGGTTGTTTTTAAGTTGGGACATCGGCTATCGCATTCAACCATATGTTAGTTTATTGTTAAGCTCCAGTTATAACGACATTCGACTACCCGAACCCTGGGGTCGAAATACATTTTGGTTGGTGGGGCCGCGAATAGATATTACGTTCACCAATAAAATCTTCTGGACAACCTTCCTTCAGTACAATGAGCAAAAAGATAATATAAACCTTAATACCCGCTTTCAGTGGCGGTACCGACCGGCATCTGATTTGTTCATAGTATATACTGATAACTATTTGCCTTCGGATATTTCAGTTAAAAACCACTCGCTGGTTGTCAAGTTCACTTACTGGTGGAATCTATAAGTCTTCTTTCCGGGCTCTTGATTCCTCCTTTAGAACCCATTACTTTTAATTAAAATCTTCTTATGCGATTGTTTTTCCTTTGCATTTTGCTGACCTCTTTTTCATGTACAAAGAAAGAACCGTCCGTAAGCATACCCGGCAGTTACTCTTACGATGCAAACTTTCTTCGCCAGCATACCCAACACGTGATTGAATTGCAAGACGAACAGGGCAAGGCCAAAGTGCTGCTCTCGGCAGATTATCAAGGGCGCGTAATGACCAGCAGCTCAGGGGGCGATAATGGAACAAGTTATGGTTGGCTAAATTATGACTTGATAAAATCAAGCGAAAAAAAGAAACAGTTTAATCCGGTAGGCGGGGAAGAACGTTTTTGGCTCGGTCCTGAAGGTGGACAATACTCACTTTACTTCCATGCTGGCGACTCTTTTAAGATCGCAAACTGGCAAGTGCCTGCCCTTATTGACACAGTTACTTACGAAGTAACCCAAAGTAACACGACACAGGCAACTTTTTCCAAAAAAGCATCCATCATTAACTACTCGGGAGCACGGTTTGATTTACAAATTGAAAGAAAAATTTCTCTGCTTACCAAACAAGAAACTGAGGCTGCACTACATGCCTCGCTGAACGACTCTACAAATTTTGTTGCTTATCAAACTGAAAATCAAATACAAAATGCAGGAGAAGACTGGACGAAAGAAAATGGATTGCTCTCCATTTGGTTGTTGGGGATGTTTACGCCCTCTGAAAACACGGTTGTGATCATTCCGTTTCATCCTGCTCCAAATGCAAAAGAACTAATCAGCACGAATTATTTCGGAGAAATTCCTGAAGACCGATTGACAATAAAAGACAGCGTTTTATTTTTTACGTGCGATGGAAAATATCGGAGCAAGCTTGGATTGCCTCCGACCATTGCTAAATCCATTGCCGCAAGTTTCGATTTTCAGAAAAACATTCTGACGGTAATATCTTTCGAACTCAACCCAAATGGCGATTATGTAAATTCAAAATGGGAGATCCAAAAAGAACCTTACCGCGGAGACGCAGTTAACTCCTATAACGATGGCCCGTTGGCGGATGGATCTCAACTGGGACCATTCTACGAGCTTGAGTCATCCTCTTCGGCTTTGGCGTTGAAGACAGGAGAAACGAAAAGTTACAAGCAGATTACGTTTCATGCAGAAGGAGATTTTGATAAACTCAATTCATTGGCTAAGCAACTTTTGGGGGTTGACCTGAACGATTTAAGAAAATAATCATGCATCTATACAAAACCCCGGAAGGGCCCATCTGGATTCATCAAGGCAATGCATACCTTCTAAGAGAAGAATGGGATGCTCTGATCAATCAATCCAATCTTTATCAAAAGCTTACTCGTCTTGCTGAGAAAACTGAGCCGCTTTCAGAGACCCGCCAACTAGACTTAATCAAACAAGCTCATGCCCCAATTGGAAATCAGGAAGTCTGGGCGGCAGGTGTTACCTATCTTCGAAGTCGCGATGCGCGTATGGAAGAATCAAAAGAATCTGGTGCTGCGGATGTGTATCAGAAAGTATATGAAGCCGATCGGCCGGAATTGTTTTTCAAAGCACTGCCCACACGTGTAGCGGGTCCGGGCAAACATGTTTTCATTCGCTCCGACTCCACATGGAATGTTCCGGAGCCAGAATTAACTCTCTATATAAATTCGGTCGGGGAAATTCAGGCTTACACCATCGGCAATGATATGAGTTCGCGCAGTATTGAAGGCGAAAATCCACTTTATCTGCCACAAGCAAAGATTTATGAGGGCAGTTGCGCCCTGGGTCCATGCTTGTTTGTGCCTCCATCCGCCATCTCAAGCGAGACTAAAATCGCTATCACGATAGCGAGGAATCAAAAGGAAGTATTCAACAACTCAATCCAGTTAAACCGGATGAAGCGAACCTTACCTGAGCTCGCATCGTGGCTTTATAAATCGTGTAAATTTTCAGTGGGTAGTTTCTTAATGACGGGCACAGGCATCGTGCCTCCCAATGACTTCACCCTTCAGGAAGGTGACGAAGTAATTATCAACATTGAAGGAATTGGAACGCTTACAAATACTGTTGGTGTAATTTGAATAAGTATAGAGCGGTAAGACCGCATTCTATATTGAGTATGTGTGATTGAATTACCAGCTACCGCTGCTGCCACCGCCCCC
>JBEBJH010000202.1:0-8914 GCA_040079965.1 Cyclobacteriaceae bacterium | reverse complement strand
CCCATAACCTGCTTCAGCTTCGAATACGGTTGGGGCTCCAATGGTGCCATCGGCCAGTGGCGCAAGGACGAGACTGAATTCGTCAATAAGTCCAGCTTTAAGAAAAGATCCGTTAACATGGCCTCCGCCATCTATCCGTACTCGTTTAATTCCAAAAAGTTTGTAAAGCTTTTTTAATACCAGTGCAAGGTCTATTGAATCCTTTCCTCCAAAGATATAAGACACATTTTTGGAGCGTAGATGTCCGAGATACCGACCTGATACTTTTTCCGCCAACACTTCTATAACCTGTTCCGTTGAGACCATGTTGGTATCCCAAAAACATTTACCCGAGGGGTCAATCACCACGGCATAGGTTTTAGAGACCCGAGGTGCTACAAAGTCTTGTTTGGGGGCATCACCGTTTAGCTTGTTTAGGTTATATGTTTTCTTACTCGAAAATTCCTGCATGGTGGTGCGGCCTACCAACCAGGTATCAGCTTTAATCTTAGAAGCGGGTACTTCAAAATACGTATGGTGGTCTTTAAAGCCCCAGATATTCTGTTTGATGCGCCCATCAACAGACCCCAGCATATGACAAATAACATACGGTTTCATTACCCTGAATCGTTTATAATTCGGGGTAAAGTTAAATGAAGGTTGAATTGACCAAGGCAATTAAAATCCTTTTTTGACCGTCTGTTCCCCCATAATGTCAGTTTAAAGTGAAAATTGGATTTTTAAGATTATTATTACAATATTGTATTGATAATGAGCGATTTGATATTGAGTATTAAACCACTACTTAAGTATATTCCAGACTTCAAGATTATTCTTGCAGCCTTTCTTTATTTCTTTTCTGCCAGGCTTGGTTATTTCCTGGCCTTCCCTGATACCACAGCCTTGCCGGCTTGGCCTCCTTCGGGAGTTGCTTTTGCCTTGATCATATTGTTAGGTCGCTCTTCCTGGCCAGGAATTGCCATTGGGGCCCTGATCGCCAACCTGATGGCTTATTGGAATAATCAGGCGCTGGCGCAACAAACATTGATTTCAATTTCAAGCATGACCGCCCTTGGGCAGACACTGGAAGTCCTCGTAGGAAATTTTCTGATTAAGATTTGGATTAAAAATGATTACCCGTTCAAAAGCGCAAAAGAATCTTTCCGTTTCCTCTTTGTAGTCTTATTCATGTGTTTGTTCGGGGCCTGGATTGGTACGCTCAGTCTGTATTTTAACGGTGTTATTAGTTACGAAGCTATTGCCCAAAGTGGTTTCCGCTGGTGGGTGGGTCATGTGGTGGGTATATTATTGTTTGCGCCCTTTATTCTGGCTGCAGCCCGAAAGCGTAAAGTTGGTTTCCATCCCGAAAGAGTTATTGAAGGCGGAGTTTTCGCGCTGTGCATGATAGGAATTTATTTTTTGGTACGGCTTGGGTATTTCAATGAAACTCTTATCAACTCTTTGCCTTACTTATTAATCCCATTCTTGCTTTGGCTGGCCTTCCGTTTTGATTTACTGGCAGCTATTACAGTAGCATTGGTGGCGTCCTTGCTAGCCATTTATTTCACGATCCATAATCAAGGCCCTTTTATTCAAACTAATGCAAATGACTCACTCCTGCTGCTTCAGATATTTATAGGTGTGATCAGTATCTCTACCATTGTTTTATCGGCTACCGTGGCCGAACGCTCAGACGCTCAGAATAGTTTGGAGGTATTCAATGTCAATTTGGAGACGATGGTGCAAGAACGGACCAGGGCGTTAAACGAAGAAATCACAACCCGGAAAAAGGCAGAAGATAAATTAGTGCAGACCAATCAGGAACTGAGCAAGCGAAATACTGAGCTGGATAATTTTGTTTATAGTGTCTCTCATGATTTACGGGCACCTATCGCTTCTGTACTCGGACTTATTAACCTGGCCCGGAAAGACAAAGATCTTGCGATGAAGAATGTGTACCTCGAGAAGATCAACAATAGCGCCCTTCAGCAAGACAGTTTTATCCGGGAGATTCTTGATCAATCGCGCAACTCGCGACTGGAAGTAAAAAAGGAAGAAATTCTTTTCGAGCCGTTGATTGATGAAACCTTTAACCAATTGAAGTTTGCAACGTCTACGGGTACGGCCGTAGAGAAAATCGTCCATGTAAAACAGGATGGGACCTTCTATAGTGACCGGTGGCGCTTAAAAGTAATTCTCAATAATATTATTTCTAATTCGATTCGCTACCGGAATGGGCATGACCCCGTTATTAAGGTGAATGTGGATATAACGGATCATAAAGCAACGGTAGAGATTGAGGACAATGGCCGTGGTATTCCTCCCGAACACCTGCAAAATGTGTATCAAATGTTTTACCGCGCCACCGATGATGGCGCTGGTTCCGGACTGGGATTATATATTGTAAAAGAAACGATGGATAAACTTCATGGTATGATTAACATTGAATCGGAAGAAGGGAAGGGGACTAAAGTAAAATTAGAGATACCCGAGTTGCTTTAATACTGGTTTTAGGGAGATATTTGCCCACCCGCATCGTATAATCATAGTAACATGAATAGTTTTTTTTCATCTACCCCAATCGCCCTATCCCAGGGAATAGCGTTGGTGAGAATTATTGTAGGAGCACTTATCGTTTATCACGGTCAGGAAGTGTTTAATCCCGAATTAATGAATGGGTATATGACCTGGGATACATTTGATAAATCCAATGCCCGGCTATTAGTGTATCTGGGAAAATCGTCCGAGCTTATTGCTGGTATTTCTCTTTTGTTGGGATTGTTTACTCGTATCGGTGCATTAATCACAATAGGCACCTTTTCCTATATTACCTTTTTTATTGGGAGTGGAAAGTTCTGGTATGAGGACCAACATCCTTTTATGTTTGTGCTTTTCGGACTTCTGTTCTTATTTACAGGACCTGGTGCCTGGAGCATGGATGCCTTGATTTTCAATAAGAGGAGGGGGTAATTCCTCCAGATTATCCACCACCAATTCTGCAACTGGTGTAAAGTTCATTTGGATTTTAAGCGGCAATAATCATCTTTACCTGACCCTAACTTGCTGCTCGTGAAACGAAGAAAATTTATTTGGCTTTCTGGCACTGGCATTGCTGTAGCTACGTTACCCTGGCTTACATCCTGCCAAAGTTCTCAATGGACACCGATTCTGTCTGTGCCTTCTGTACTTGGACAATTCTGTAGTGAAACGGAGTTGATGGCAATCGGTAATTCATACATTGAACGCGTCCCGAAGGAATCAAAAATCTCCGCCATCGAGAAACAACTATTAAAAGCAGAGGCTGGAAATCCTTTCGACCCTTCATCAGAAAAGTCGCTGCAAGACTTTATCAGCAAAATGAATGACCGTGATTTTTCAACTGACCAGACAATCATCTTAAACGGGTGGGTATTGTCACAAACGGAAGCCAGGCAATGTGCGCTTTTTTTTCTAACCCACACTTCATGATATGCACATAGACGCCAGGAAGCTTGAGACTAAAAGTTTCATAAAAGGTGACATCTGCATCGTTGGTGCTGGAACAGCGGGAATAAGCATGGCGATGGAATGGATTAATTCGGGCGCTAAGGTTATCTTGTTGGAAGGTGGTGGTTTTGAATATGACGACAAAGTACAAGATCTCTATGCCGGCAAAACTACCGGACAGCGCTACTTTCCATTGAAGTCTGCAAGGCTTCATTACTTTGGAGGCACTACGGGCCATTGGTCCGGTTTCTGTTCTACGTACGATCCCATCGATTTTGAGAAACGCGAATGGATGGAGCACAGTGGTTGGCCCATCTCCAAGCAAGACCTTGATCCTTTTTATGTCCGTGCACATCCTTATCTTGAATTGGGCCCCTACGAATATGATTTGAAATACTGGCAACAAAGAGATCCGGAGCTAATTCCCGTGGTCGATAACGAAGTGGTCTGGAATAAGATCTGGCAGTTCAGTCCACCTTCACGCTTCGGAAAGACATATCGTGAACCGATCGTAAAAGCAAAGAACATTCATCTTTATACGTATGCTAATGTGGTAGATATCAAAGCCAACGAGAACTTAACTTCGATTGACTCTGTCATTGCAAAAAATTATGCAGGAAAGGAACTTCACGTAAAGGCAAAGTATTTTGTGCTGGCTTGCTCTACCATTCAAAACGCCCGGCTCTTATTAGCAGCCAACAAACAGACAGCAAAAGGATTGGGAAATGACTATGATCATGTGGGCAGGTATTTTATGGAACACCTGGAAATAAAGTCTGCCGAACTTTGGCTTACCAGGCCAGACCAATTAAAGCTGTATGAATATGATGCTACCAGGAGACCACGGGCTGAACTTGCCATCTCAGCGGAAGTTCAGCGCAAACATAGCATACTAAATGGCACGGCTTCACTTACTCCGCTCGAAGTTGCACGAAGACAAAAGGCTATTATTGATATGTGGTCAGATGAAGACCCACGAAAAAGTCTGGACAGTCTTCAGGCTGGATTTTCGGAAGATGAGAAACCACAACCCAATCAAAAGCACCAGGCATTCGAACTCTTTACACGGATTGAACAGGCGCCCAATCCTGCATCAAGAATTACACTGGATGAAGAAGTAGATGAACTTGGCATGCCCCGGAGTAAGTTGCATTGGGTACTCACCTCGTTGGAGAAACGTAGCCTTCGAAAAATCTATGAATTGATAGGTCAGCAGGTAGGCAGAGTTGGAGCCGGCCGGGTAAAGCTGATGGAATACCTACATGATGAAAATGATGAAACATGGCCGGCCTTTACGGGTGGCGGCTGGCATCACATGGGCACAACCCGGATGAGTGATAATCCAAAGTCCGGGGTGGTTGATCAACAGTGTAAAATTCATTCGCAGAACAATCTCTATATGGCTGGAGCCTCGTGCTTTGCAACGGCAGGGGCAGCCAACCCAACCTTAACACTGGTAGCACTTACTCTCAGGTTGTCTGACCATTTAAAGAGTAAATTCAAGAATGGAGATGTTTGAACAATGGATACCTAAAACTCGGGTTTGCTCTCAATAGTCAACTCTTCATTCGTTACCGGATGAAAGAGCACAAGTTTCCATGCGTGGAGCGCGATGGAGTTGGGATGATACGCATCCATAGAACTATAAAGACTATCACCAACGACGGGGCATCCAACACTTGATAACTGCGCACGAATCTGGTGATACTTTCCAGTATGTAACTCAATATTCCAGAGAAAGCGATTCTCAGGGTAATCAGATATAACATATGTCAGGAGTGCCTTTTCTGCATAGGGGACTTCACCTGCATAGAGTATTGCTTTTTTCTTTTCCTTGCGATGCCAATGTTCCAGGGTTCCGCTTCTTATCGCGGGCGCAATGGTGGTTAGTGCTTGATAATACTTTCCAACTTTTCGGTCTGCAAATTGCTCACTCAGATTTTTTAATACAGATCGTTGCCTGGCAAAAAGTATAAGACCACTCACGGGTCGGTCCAGGCGATGAATATGTTGTGCATATACTTCACCCGGTTCACTCATAAGTGATTTGAGGTAACTTTTCACCTGATGCAATAGGTTGGGATGCCCGTTCCGGTCAGGCTCCACCATCAGGCCTGCTGGCTTGTTGATCACCAGGAGATACTCATCTTCATACTGTATGTGATCAGGAATATGAATGTATGCAGACATGATTCAAGAAATTCCCTTCTTCTATAGAATACGATACCTCATGACTAGCCGGCCATCATTCCAGATATCGTCCGGACTGATGATCTTATTGCGATACAAGAATTTAACACTAGCCTGATGATAACAAGCCTGTACTAATTCCGAACAAATATATTTTCTGTCGCGTACCCGTTTACCAATCTTGAACAAGATCCGGAAGGCAATCCGCAAGATCTCCCAGTCATCATAGGGTTTGGTTAACTCATCCATGCCAAAACCGATGCTCTTCTTAAGAGACTCCACATCCAACTCGGGCTCCAGGCGTGCAACCGCAATAACTCCTTTATACGGTTTATTCTTGCCATGATAATCTTTGATGTATTTTGATAATGGAGCCAGTCTTACCCCGTATAATTTTTCACTTTCTAATACCAACATGCGATTCATGCCAGTATCATAATAGACAATCCCCACATGACTCCAAACGGATTTGGTAAAGCGTTGAATGATTTTTGAGAATGTGTAGTTTCCCGAGCAGAATATAAGATCCCCGGTTTTCAGGGAATTTCGAATATCCTCGTATCTGACAATTTGGGTTTTACGGATTTCTTTGCGAGTGATAGCCTGAGCCATTATCTGAGTTTCTTAAGATGAATTATTCCTTCGACCAGATGCGGGTGTTCAGATCAAGCAGTTCAACAATACTCACACACATTTGTACATAGCCATTGTATTCGGATAACTGCTTGTAATTATCAATGGAATTGAAAAGGGTTAATTAAGGGTACTTAAACGAAAGATAAAGATTTCGATTCATCTGCCAAACTATCTTTTGCCCTATGTAACATGAATCACTGTGTTAAACATAAACCTGATGTTACTTTGATCATAGCTATTCTGTTAATTATGTCTGATACAAAAATCTGCGAAAGTCCACACCTTGAGATTCGGTTGAGTAAGGATAACGACTTTATTGAATTGTTGTGGAATGGATTTATTCCCAGTACTGAATTTCGTGAGCTTGCTGCTAAAATATTTGATGCGCTGGATAAGACCGGTGTCAATAGAATTCTGTCAGACAACACGAACTGGAAGATAATCTCCCCGCAAGATCTTGGCTGGGCCGCCAATCGCTGGTTTCCAAAGGCAGAGTCTAGAGGTGTAATTAAACTAGGAAGTGTATTGAGTCAGGACATTTTCAATCGATCGGCTGAGAGAACAATTGACTCATTAACCGAAATTGAATCTATGAAGGTGCGGCATTTTGAAGGCCGGCAGGAAGCCATTAATTGGCTTAGGGAGTCTGACTAAAGTCAGTAATTCTATTTATTCAACAAGTCTTTAATCTTTGAAAGCAATTCGGGGCTATCAAAATTAGCCATGCCCGAATGCGAGGCCACTACAACTCCATTTTTGTCCAATACGAAAGTTGCCGGAATGGATTCTGTATGGAATGGATACTTCTTTCCAGGAAAATAAACTTCAAATTCAAAATTCTTTTTTTGCATGAACCGAAGCGCTTTTTCAGGAGCGTCATCATACGATACCATAACGAAAACAATGTTCTCAGTCTTCAACTGATTCTTCAGATTGTGGATGGAAGGCATTTCGGCAATACAGGGTGGGCACCAGCTAGCCCAATTGTTGATGAACACAACTTTGCCTTTGAATTGGGCGAGCGATACCGGAGCATTATTTGCATCCACTAATTCCGAGGTAAATCCCTGCGCTACAGGTGATGGATCCTTGCGTTGGTAGAAAATAAAACCCGTGGAAACCAGGAGGAGGACAACAATAGGGATGTATTTCGATTTCATGCGTTACTTTCTCACAAAGTTCATTGACCGGCTGTAACTAGTCAGTAACATTTGTTACAGGGAATGCCAATAGTAATTACTTATTATCGCAACGAAGGTGATTTAGAGTAGAATTGCTATTTTGTAGCCTCAATATTTCTAATTTAGCAACTTGTTAACAAAAGATCTTCAAAAAACATCCTTTCTTTGAATAAGGTGAAAATCTTGTCCTAAATCCTATTGCTAACTACGAACAAAACTAAAGCTGATATGAGAGAAATTAAAAAGGAAGACATCAAGCAGGAAGTATTTGATCTTTATGATGCTTATGCTCACAACCGCATTGAGAGACGACTGTTTCTGGATAAGCTTTCCACCTATGCCGTGGGGGGCATCACGGTGGCCTCGCTGCTTAGTTTTATCAGCCCCGACTATCATATCATTCAGGTTCAGCAAAACGATCCCAGGTTAAAGTCTGATTATATAAACTATGATTCACCAAAAGGCGGAGGCACCATCAAGGGGTTGCTATCGAAGCCGGTAGATGCAAAGGGCAAACTGTCGGGTGTCATCGTAGTTCATGAAAACCGGGGTCTTAATCCTTATATCGAGGATGTGGGAAGACGTGCAGCCCTGGCTGGTTTTATTTCATTGGCCCCTGATGCACTCACACCGCTGGGTGGCTATCCGGGCTCAGATGATAAGGGCCGGGAAATGCAGAGTAAGCGCGATCGCAATGAAATACTCGAAGATTTTATAGCAGCCTATAACCATCTTAAAACACATCCTGATTGCAATGGCAAAATAGGGGTAGTTGGATTTTGCTTTGGAGGCTGGGTCTCCAACATGATGGCGGTGCGGATCCCTGATTTATCGGCAGCCGTTCCATTCTATGGTGGTCAGCCAGTAGCAGAAGAGGTACCCAAGATTAAAGCGCCCTTACTTCTTCACTATGCTGGGCTAGATACAAGGGTAAACGAAGGCTGGCCTGCCTATGAAAAGTTGCTAAAAGAGAACAACAAAGAATACACTGCCTATGTGTATCCTGAAGTAAATCATGGGTTCCACAATGATAGCACCCCTCGTTTTGACAAAGCAGCTGCCGAATTAGCATGGCAACGCACGGTAGATTTCTTCAAAGCGAAATTGAAGTAATTCAACATACAAGCTACATAGGTCTTAGTTGGAGGAATAGTCTTAAACCTGTAGACAAATAAATTCCTGGGGGGGAATAGGATGCAGGTATTCCTTGTCTAACCAGCAGAGTCTGTTACTTCAACTATGAAAACTTCCTTGTTCTCTGTTATCGCTTCTGCTCTGTTGCTGTTTATTTGCTCCGCAGGGGTACCCGTCAGTCAGGTTTACCAGTTCAATTATGAAAATGTGCTTGGCACCTCGTTTGAACTTAAGGTGGTTGCTTCATCCGGGCACCTGGCAAGTACAGCAGAACGAGTTGCTCTGGCTGAGATCGATCGGTTAAACCT
>JBEBJH010000201.1:0-8971 GCA_040079965.1 Cyclobacteriaceae bacterium | reverse complement strand
ATGTGTATAAGAGACAGTGCGAATGCTCAGCAGACTTTTACATTAGATCAGTGCATTGACTATGCATTAAAAAATTCGATCAGTGTTCAAAACTCTGTTTTAGACGAGCAGATTGCCAGTGCTAAAGTCAAGGAGACGATTGGTATTGGTCTTCCCCAAATTTCAGTTGATGGATCACTCGTTCACAACCCGAAACTTTCAAGATTCTTTACAACCTATTCAGGTCCTGATGGGTTTCTTGGCGACTTGTCTAGTGTTCCAGGCATTCAATCCGGGGATGTAATAGCAGCAAGGAACTTTTTCCAGCTGCAATCCAGCGGGGGGGCGAGTATTGGTTTAAATCAATTGCTCTTTAACGGATCTTACCTGGTCGGCTTAAAAGCGTCTTCAGTTTACAAGGATTTAGCCATTAAAACCGGGAATCAAACCAAAGAACAAATTATTCAACAGGTGATGAAGGCTTACTATGCTGTCCTAATCAACAAAGAACGCATTGATCTTTTCGCAAATAATATTGCGCGCGTTGATTCACTTTTAAGAAATACAAAGGCATTGAATGAAAATGGTTTCGCGGAGGCTATTGACGTAGACCGGATTCAGGTGACGCTCAATAACCTGTTAGCAGAAAGAAATAAATTTCTAAACCTGAACGACCTGGGCATCGAAGTCTTAAAGTTTCAAATGAACTACCCGATGGATCAACCTCTGGAGGTTGTTGGTAGCATTAACGAAGTTCAGGTTGATACAAATCTTGAACACTACAAAGAAGGGTGGGACTACAAGATTCGACCTGATTATCAGGTATTGGAAACCAATAGAAAATTGCAGGCCCTTAACGTGAAGAATCAAAATGCGGCCTTTATGCCAACACTAAACGCCTTTGCTACGTTTGGATATTCAACCCAATCGCCACAGATTGCCGGCCTTTTCCAAACGAATACTCAGATTGAAGATTATGGTGGTCTTGGCCCTGATACATGGTACAACTATTCACAAATTGGATTAAGCTTAAATATTCCGATATTCTCTGGCGGGCAACGCTATTACAAACTTCAACAGGAAAAAATTGCTCTTAGTAAAGTGGACAATGGATTCAGGAGTTTGAAAAACGGAATCGACCTTGAAATCAAGCAGGCTTCTTTGATTTTTGAAAACGCAATTGCCACGTTGGAAACACAACGGGCAAACATGGATCTTGCAAGTCGAGTAGCACAAGTTACCAAGCTAAAATACGAGCAAGGTGTTGGCTCCAACATCGAAGTTATTGACGCTGAAAATAGTTTACGTCAGGCTCAGACAAATTTTTATGGAGCTATGTTCGATGCCATGGTTGCCAAGGTTGATCTGGACAAGGCCTATGGCAAATTATTAC
The DNA here is from genome assembly GCA_040079965.1 of Cyclobacteriaceae bacterium. Taxonomy (GTDB): domain Bacteria; phylum Bacteroidota; class Bacteroidia; order Cytophagales; family Cyclobacteriaceae; genus ELB16-189. The sequence continues at coordinate 7,599 of JBEBJH010000201.1, read as the reverse complement.
CAATCGTAGCTGAAAGTTCAAAATAACTCAAATACACAAACTCATTAATATGAAATCAATAACTACACTTACTATAGTCTCTGTTGCTATCACTTCATTGCTTTTAACAGGCTGCGGTGACAAGGCAGCTAAATTGGAAAAGCTAAAATCAGAGCAAGCCACACTGACGAAGGAGATTGAATCACTAGAGAAAGAACTTGCAGTGCAAAATCCTCAGGAGGTCGTGGTGCGAATGAAAGATATCGGGGTAGTGGAAATTGCGCCACGCAAGTTTGACTACTACATTCATACACAGGGAATGGTGGAGTCAGAACAGAATATTCTTGTGAGTGCGAAAGCTATGGGAGTTATTTCTTCGGTACTGGTTACAGAAGGGCAATCTGTGGTCAAAGGCCAGGTTCTGGCAAAAATTGATGATGCAATCACGACAAGCTCGATCGAGGAAGTAAAAGCTTCGTTACAATTAGCAACTACCGTTTACGAGCGCCAGAAAAGTTTGTGGGATAAAAAAATAGGCACCGAAATTCAGTACCTGCAGGCCAAGAACAATAAGGAGAGCCTTGAAAAGAGACTGGTTACCCTCAATGAACAACTGGATATGTACAGAATCAAATCTCCGATTAGTGGTACTGTAGATGCGGTGAATGTTAAGATTGGTGAAAACGCATCGCCTGGGGCACCGGCATTCCGTGTTATTAACATTGCAGATCTTAAAGTGAAGGCAAATGTTTCGGAAGCTTATGTTACAACTGTCAAGAAAGGAAATCTGGTGAGGATTAGCTTCCCTGATCAGGATGAACCTATTGAAGCCCGTGTTTCATTTGTGGGTAGAAACATTGATCCCCTTTCACGTTCATTCCCTGTAGAGGTTGAATTACCGCACACGGTTGATTTGCGCCCTAGTATGACTGCCGTGTTGAGAATTATTTTTCAATCCGAACCTCAGGCCTTGTGCGTACCAATTAATGTCGTTCAGGAGATCAATGGGCAAAAGGTAGTCTATGTGATGGAGTCTGATGGAAAGTATTCCGTTGCCCGGAGAAAAGTAATTGAGGTAGGTGGCATATATGATAATCTGGCTGAAGTGAAAAGTGGTCTTAAAGCCGGTGATAAAGTTATAACCGTTGGGTATCAGGGATTGAATGATGGTGAATTCGTAAAAATCTAGTTTGAAAAAATCGAGGTAAGAGTTTAACTGATACAATATGCAGGACATCGAAAAAGAATTTAAACCCACCAGTTGGGCCATTGATAATAAAGTAAGTATCTATGTAGCCACAGTCATCATATGCCTTGCAGGGATTATGACTTACATGAGTTTGCCAAAGGAAAACTTTCCAGAGGTAGTATTTCCACAGATTTTTGTTGCTACGGTTTATCCCGGGGCTTCACCTACAGATATTGAGAGTCTGATCACTAAAGAGATTGAAAAGGAAGTGAAGTCAATCTCCGGAGTTAAGAAGGTAAGAAGCAGCTCGGTTCAGAGTTTTTCCAATGTGATTGTCGAATTTGAAACCGACATTGATGTGGACAAAGCTAAGCAGGATGTAAAAGATGCGGTGGATCGTGCAAAACCCAATCTACCCTCGGATCTTCCCAATGAACCGAATGTTATTGAAATTGACATTTCGGAGTTCCCGATCATGAACGTCAACCTTTCGGGTGATTATGATCTGCAAACGCTTAAGAGGTATGCAGAGCAAATGCAGGATGCGATTGAAAATGTCCGCGAAATCAGGCGGGTAGATATTATTGGAGCACTTACCCGCGAAATCCAGATTAATATCGACTTGTATAAAGTAGCCAATGCCGGTGTAAGCCTGGATGATGTGTCACAGGCTATTGCAGGTGAAAACGTGATCATTCCTGGTGGACAGTTATCAGTTGATGGAATGAAGCGTTCTTTAACCGTTAACGGGGAGTTCACTTCGGCAGATCAAATTGGCAATACGGTAATTGGATCTACTGCGGGTGGTAAAATTTATCTGAAGGATATTGCACAGGTTGTTGATTCGCACAAAGAACAGGAGAGTTTTGCACGATTGAATGATAAGAATGTAATCACCCTAAATGTAATTAAGCGAAGTGGCGAGAATTTAATTAACGCTTCCGATCAGATTAACGTTATTGTTGAGGAGTACAGAGCTAACATTCTCCCCAAAGGAGTCGATGTAACAATCACGGCTGATCAATCGGATGTTACACGCGTAACGCTACATGATTTGATTAACACTATCATCATTGGTTTTGTGCTGGTAACTGTCATCCTGATGTTTTTCATGGGGGCTACCAACGCGATCTTCGTAGGCTTATCGGTTCCGCTTTCAAGTTTTATTGCGTTTCTCGTTTTCCCTTCTATCGGTTTTACACTAAACCTGATGACGCTATTCTCCTTTTTACTGGCGTTGGGTATTGTGGTGGATGACGCGATTGTGGTGGTTGAAAATACACACCGTGTATTTGACAATGGCAAAGTTCCTATTCGCAAAGCTGCAAAAATTGCTGCAGGTGAAGTCTTTATGCCAGTTTTATCAGGTACGCTAGTCGTATTAGCACCATTTGTTCCGCTGGCCTTTTGGCCTGGAGTAATCGGTAAGTTTATGTTTTTCCTGCCTATTACTTTGATTGTTGCATTGTTGGCCTCACTAGTGGTAGCTTATATCATCAACCCGGTATTTGCGGCTGATTTTATGAAGCCTCATAATCATGATCATTCGGCATCGAAATTTACAAAGGGTTTTAAAGTAACTGGTGTTGTTTTCGCATCACTGGCATTAATGTCCTACGTAACGGGTGCTTTTGGGTTAGGTAACTTCGCGATTTTCCTTTTCGGGATTTATGCGCTTCATCACTTTTATTTGTCAGAGGTTATCTCGAATTTTCAAACCATTGGCTGGCCTAAAGTTCAGACCGGCTACAAGAAATTAGTCGCCTGGTGCTTGAAGGGATGGAACCCTGCCTTGGTTATCGGAGGTGTTATTTTCTTATTCTTCTTCTCTATTGTATTTACAGCAATAAGAAAACCTCCGGTTGTGTTTTTCCCTGCAGGGGATCCCAATTTCATCTACGCATACATCCGCATGCCCATTGGTACGGACCAGATAGTTACAGACTCAATTACTAAAATAGTTGAGAAGAGAGTAGCTAACGTAGTCGGTAAGGACAACAAAATAGTAAAATCAATTATTTCAAATGTGGCAGTAGGCGCAGCCGAAGATCAGTTTGCCGGCACCAATGCCCAGCCTCATTTGGGAAAAGTAACTGTTGCTTTTGTGACATTTGCTGAGCGCGATGGACAATCTACGAAGGATTATCTGGACAAAATCCGGGAAGCAGTAAAGGGCGTGAAAGGCGCTGAAATCTCGGTAAATCAGGAAGCTAATGGTCCGCCAACGGGTAAGCCAATCAACATAGATATAGCCGCTGAAGATTTTGATTTATTAGTTTCAACTTCCGATAATATCAAGCGTTATCTGGATTCACTACAGGTGCCCGGTGTGGAGGAATTGAAATCTAATTTTCAAAGTGATAAGCCTGAAATTATTGTATCCATTGATCGGGAGAAAGCAAACCGTGAAGGTATCTCTACAGCACAGATTGGCATGGCATTAAATACAGCTATCAACGGACGCGAAATTTCCAAGTTCAGAGATGACAATGACGACTTCGACATCACCCTGCGTTTAAATGATGCGGTGAGAAATGATATCAATACATTGATGAATCTTCCTTTAACGTATCGCGATATGGCCAGTGGCGGGATGGTTCGTCACGTACCCTTGTCAGCTATTGCTAAAATTGAGTATGCGAATAGCTATGCTGGTATCAATCGCATTGATCAAAAAAGGGTTGTTACTTTGTCCTCCAACGTGCTGGGTGATTACAATGCCAACGAAGTAGTTGCTGATATTCAGTCGAAGCTTAGTATGTATGGCATCCCGGATGGAGTGACCGTTAAGATGACCGGTGAACAGGAGGATCAGGCTGAGACGTCTGCGTTTCTTGGTGTAGCGTTTATGTTAGCGTTTGGTTTGATATTCATGATTCTGGTTACACAGTTTAACTCAACGAGCAAACCAATTATCATTTTGGCTGAAATTCTCTTCAGCGTGATAGGGGTGTTGATTGGGTTCTCCTTGTTTAAAATGGAAATCTCGATCGTAATGTCTGGAGTAGGTATTATGGCATTGGCAGGTATCGTGGTGCGCAATGGTATTCTCCTCGTGGAATTTACCGATTTATTGATTTCTCAAGGTGTTGATTTGAATGAAGCAATTATAGAAGCCGCCAAAACAAGGATGACACCGGTACTTCTTACAGCTATGGCAGCCACTTTAGGATTAATTCCACTTGCTGTAGGATTGAACATCGACTTTGTAACGCTGTTTACTGAATTTAATCCACACATTTTCTTTGGTGGTGATAACGTAGCTTTCTGGGGACCTCTCTCCTGGACCATGATTTTTGGATTGATCTTCGGAACCTTCCTAACCTTATTCCTGGTACCAGTGATGTATTTACTTGTTGCCCGGTTAAAAGCGCGGGTGTTTAAGAACAGAACTAAAGCACAGATTTCTTAAATGTTCAAGATTAACTAAAGAACTGCATTTACAATAATTTGAACCATCCAACGACTACGGTTGTTGGATGGTTTGTTTATGAAGTACAGAATTATGACACTTTTCTTTTTTGTAATTGCCTTTCTCCTGATTGACATCTATGTCTTTCAGGCTGTGTTGAATGTAAGCAAGGATTGGCCTGCCACATGGAAAGGGGTCGTACGTTATGGGTTCTGGATACCTACCGTACTTTGTATTGCTGCCATGGTCTGGTGGACGTTTGCTGATCCTTATAAAATCAGTGCCGGTCTTCGCAACTGGATTCTTACAGGATTATTTGCGACCTATTTCTCAAAATTATTTGGGGTTTTCTTTTTATTGATTGACGATGGTCAGCGTCTGGTTCGCTGGGTGGTGAAATCTTTTTCTAAAGAACCCGCCAATGCATTGCCAGGTGAAGTGATTTCGCGGTCTCAATTTCTTACCAATGCAGCCCTGGCAGCTACAGTCATTCCGTTTGGTGCGATGGCCTATGGAATTATTTCAGGTGCGCATGATTACCGTGTGAGGCGCGTTTCCCTCAAGCTGCCAAATTTGCCAAAATCATTTGATGGAGTTCGAATTGCTCAAGTGTCAGACATTCACTCCGGAAGTTTTTTTAATAAGACCGCAGTGAAAGGTGGGGTTGAGATGGTGATGAAGGAAAAGCCCGACATGATTTTCTTCACTGGCGATCTGGTGAATAATGAAGCAGATGAAGTGAAGGAATACATTGATGTGTTTAATAAACTTCGCGCACCGCTAGGTGTCTATTCTATAACTGGTAATCACGATTACGGAGATTATAAAAACTGGGCCTCGAAAGAAGCTAAGCAACAAAACTTTAAAGATTTGATTGAGTCGCACAAGTTGTTAGGCTTTGATCTTTTAATGAATGAAAATCGGTTTATTGAACAGGGCGGGGAGAGGTTGGCTGTCATTGGAATTGAGAACTGGGGTAATGGAAGATTCTCCAAATACGGAAAACTGGATCAGGCCTATTCAGGTACAGAAGAAGCAAGTACAAAAATTTTACTTTCGCATGATCCCAGCCATTGGGACGCACAGGTTCGGCCTACCCATAAGGATATCGACCTGATGCTTTCAGGACATACACACGGTTTTCAGTTTGGCGTAGAGATCGGTGGTTTTAAGTGGAGCCCTTCGCAATATGCATACAAACAATGGGCTGGTCTTTATAAGGAAGGTGAACAATATTTATATGTAAATCGTGGCTTTGGGTATCTGGGTTATCCCGGTCGTGTAGGCATGCCACCTGAGATTACCATTCTTGAATTGAAGCGAGCCTGATCATCCGGCTGAGTGACTTTCTGCGGCTTTTTCTTTTCTGCGCTTTTCATCAATGGAAAATCTACCGGCTCCAAAAATCATAAAGGTAATCAGGCCTACTAATACCAAAATGGATACTTCCAGTTCCATATGATTGCCTACGGATAAAAATCCTTTTGGGAAGTTGACCATGATGACAGCTCCAACCAAGATAGGTAGCTGTACTGCACACATAATACGTGTTAATAAACCTAAAGCAATCAGGGGCCCACATAGTACATGCGCAAACACCACATAATGCGCAAGGGTCACAGACATAAAACTCATATTCATTCCTTGTATACTTAGTTCAAGGTCACCTATGTGGCTCAGAAAAATAAAACCTTTAGCGGTGATAAATATACCAAGGACGATACGGAAAATATCCAGAAAACCAGGACGGTGTGAATTGCCCCAGTCTTCAACTTTGTTAATGAAACTCATGGCAAAACTAGATTTGTAGGTAACAAAGTTTAAGAAATATTTCCCGTAAATGCAATGTTGGTCTGCCAAAACGGTTAATTCAAATACGTTGAGGGTGTTTTTCTTGTTACTTTTTTGAAAGTTCTGTTAAAGTGCGACAAGTTTGCAAAGCCGGAGTCATAACAAATCTCCTGAATACTTTTTCTCTTCTCAATCAGCATTTTACACGCATTGCTTACTCGCACTTCATTTAGAAAATTGGTATAGGTTTTTCTTGTCCGTACTTTAAAATAACGACAAAACGCCTCAGCCGAAAGGTTGGCTATTTCGGCAACTTCGTCAATCTTAATTTTGCGATAACTTTGATTGAACGTGAATTGCAGAATGTCATTCATGCGTTTTCCCTCTGTTACTGTCAGGTTGGTATGAATCTGTGCAACAGATAGTGGAATTAAATCCCTGGATTCGCTTAATACGTTGAGTAATTGCAAAAAATGAATCAGTTTATTGATTCCTTTCAGCAATACCATTTCTTTGATCAGCTGAATAATTTCTAATTGAGTTTTTCCCTGAATGCGATAGCCCACTCCTGAATGTAGAAGAAATTGATATGCTTTTCGAAGCTCATCCAGTTGCCAAAAACTTTCTCCGGCATAGCGTTCATCAAAGTAAAGCGAGAGGGCATTTACCCGTAGTTTGCTTTTTGCCTTATAATAAATGTCATCACTACGAAACACGTGCGGCTCATTGCTACCAATAAGAAATAAACTTCCGTCAGAAAACCGTCCAACATAGTCACCGGCAATCAGCGTGCCTTCTCCTTTTTCAATAAACATGATTTGCGTTTCTGGATGTTGGTGAAGTTTGTCGTAGAGATAGGGAAGAGCATCCACTTGTATTCGGAAGGCTTCGCGGGATGTTTTGGGAATGCTGAATGGGATTACTTTCATTGGGCTTATATTGATCAAATTTAGACATCAAACTGATAATAATTGATCAATATAGTATCATTATTAACTAGTTGAGGCAAACCATAATCCATTTCAGAGGTTTAATTTTGAAGAATAAACCTAAAATTTTGAATATGGCAATTCAATGGAGCGGAGTTTTCCCGGCACTTACTACCAAATTTACGTCCGATGATAAACTGGATTTTCCCTTGTTTGAAAAAAACCTGAGAGCTCAATTGAATGCGGGCGTTGAAGGGGTGATCCTGGGGGGAACGTTGGGTGAAGCCAGCGTGTTGAGC
>JBEBJH010000200.1:0-8978 GCA_040079965.1 Cyclobacteriaceae bacterium | reverse complement strand
CCGGTGCTGCACATACTACCCAGCATACGATCCGGCCGGCCTTGCAGTTTGTAAAAACCAAACCCGGTATAGCAACGGTGTCTTCAGTCTTCTTTATGTGTTTACCAAACCGGGTTTCTGTGTTTGGTGACTGCGCAGTTAACCCCAACCCCACTTCAGAACAACTCGCAGACATTGCCATCTCCTCAGCGGAGACCAGCAAGATGTTTGGCATTGATCCGAAAATTGCCATGCTCTCCTACTCATCCGGTTCTTCCGGTGAAGGTGAAGATGTGGATAAGGTAAGAAAGGCAACCGAAATTGTTCGTCAAAGGCGTCCTGATCTTAAAGTAGAAGGTCCGATTCAATACGATGCTGCGGTTGATCCATCGGTTGGTAAAAAGAAAATGCCGAATTCAGAAGTGGCTGGGCAAGCCAGTGTGTTGATCTTCCCCGACCTAAATACTGGAAACAATACCTACAAAGCCGTGCAACGCGAGACAGGAGCCCTGGCTATTGGCCCCATGTTGCAAGGCCTCAATAAACCTGTGAATGATCTCAGTCGCGGCTGTACCGTAGATGATGTCTTTAATACCGTAGTGATTACTGCGATTCAAGCACAACAATAATTTTTTTGATTTCATTAGTATGAATGTCTTTGTTATTAATTCCGGCAGTAGTTCTATCAAGTATCAACTCATTCGCATGCCCGAGTCTACAGTAGTTTGTTCGGGCCTCATCGATCGCATCGGGCAGGATGGTGCTTCTATTCATCACAAGACATTTATCCACGGCAGCGAGCAATCAAAAAAAGAAAGTTTGCCCATCAAAGATCACGCAGCCGGGCTTACCGAAGTTTCGCGGTTACTTACCGATTCTGAAATTGGAGTCATTAACGATCCGAAAGAAATTGAAGCTGTTGGCCATCGCGTTGTTCATGGCGGGGAGAGTTTTTCAAAAACGATGATCATTACGCAGGAGGTAATGGAAAAAATTAAAAAACTCTTTCCGTTGGCGCCTTTGCACAATCCGCCCAACTATTTAGGGATTGAAGTAGCAGAGAAAATTTTCAGTTCCGCTAAGCAAGTTGCTGTATTTGATACAGCCTTTCACCAAACCATGCCCCCGGTGGCTTACCGGATTGCCATCCCAAAAGAATTTTACGATCAGCATGGAATTCGTGCCTATGGCTTTCATGGCACCAGTCATAAATATGTTTCTGCGAAGGCAACTGAATATCTGAAAAAGAAAGATTCCAAAATTATCACCATTCATTTAGGTAACGGCTGTAGCATGAGTGCTGTTCGGGATGGCATTTGTATTGATACCTCCATGGGGCTTGGGCCGATGAATGGGTTAATCATGGGAACACGAACGGGCGATATCGACCAATCGATCATTTTCCATTTAGTTAACCAATTGGGATATTCTCTTAATGATGTGAATTCCATCCTCAATAAAAAAAGTGGCATGTTGGGCTTAACAGGGTACAGCGACATGCGAGATGTGAAAGCCGAGTATCATAAAGGAAATAAGGAAGCGATTCTAGCCTACGAAATGTATGCCTATCATATTAAAAAGTACATTGGCTCCTTTACCGCTGTGCTCAATGGACTAGACGCGATCGTCTTTACCGCAGGAGTTGGCGAGAATGATCCATTAACCCGAAGTCTTACATCAAAAAACCTGGAATACCTGGGCATTTATCTTGATGAAGAAAAGAATAAAATTGGTGGAAAAGGTATCTTTGAAATCAACACAAAGGACTCGCCAGTTAAAATTTTAGTGGTGCCCACGAATGAAGAATTGGAGATTGCCCGGCAGTGTTTTAGTCTCCTGAATGAATAAACTATTGATATGTGAAAGTATGAAGAAACAATTTTTATTAATCATACTTCTCTTTCCCTCTTCCATGGCTGTGAAGGCACAATCTTCCAATGAGCAGGTTTGGTTTGAATACATGCTAAACTATCCGTTTGCCAACTCTTTTAATTTGGAAAACGCTTTGGCTTACAGTACGCTTATGGGCACTCCAAAATGGCGGGCGTTGGATTATTCCGCAACGCTGGAGTGGTCTCTTAATCAGCATGTAGATGTAATAGGGCAAATGGTTGTATCCTATACACAACAAACAGAATCATACAATACTCTTGAAATAAGACCCGTTCTGGGTACCCGGCTATACTTTACCCCCAACAAAAGAATTCAAACCCGATTGTTGTTGCGTGTAGAACAACGCAATTTTGAGGATCTTGAAACCAAGACATGGACCCAGACGTGGCGCCCACGCGCAAGGGCCGAAATGATTATCCCTATCAACAAGGACTCTTACTATCAGGACAAGCTTTGGTATGCCATCACGGATCTTGAGTGGCTATTTAAAATAGAAGATGTTGAGGAGCGCTTTGCGAATCGGTTTCGCTGGCGAATAGGTGGCGGCTATCGATTTACTTATAATCTGCGTGTAGAGTTTTTATACATGTTACAACAATCCAAAGATGCGATTGATGGAAATTTTGAAACGAGTGATAATATTTTCCGGTTTCGGATAAAGCACTACCTGAGAAAGACCAAACCCTCTACAACAGGCGGCACGGGAAATTGAAATAAGACCATGGAAATAGTAATTTTGTGTTTGGTTTAAACAAAATGTGCAAATAAAAAATATGGGGTCTTTTGTTAAGGCTCCATCATTCGTATCGTACAATTAATATTATTAAAAACCATGAAAGTTTTAACCCTATTGTTCTGTCTCCTGATTGTTATCTCGTTTCAGGTCGATGCCCAGCAAAAGAAAAATCGTCTGCAACCTGGCCGTATGTATAAGGCTGGAGAAACTTTATATGCACCCCGGTACGGATTTATTGCTAAAGTTCCAGAAGGCTGGGAAGGTGTTCTTCCCCGCGAAAGCGAGGTATTTTTACTGACAACCACTACCGCCACGTACGGAGAGATCTTCGTATTCGGGCGTGAACATGGAGACCTCAATTCGATGCGGGCTGATTGGATTAAGGGAGTGGATTTAAGTGAAACCATCCGGCTAAAAGCAATCAATCCAAACTTACAGGACGGACTCTTGTTTTCTGAAATAACCGCTGAAGGTGAATACATAAATAAAGGATTCAAGGGCTTTGTTATCGCCCGTTGTAGCCCCAGTGGACCGTGCGTTACAACTTTAATGACGGCCCCGGTTCAGTATTATGAGGCTGTTAAAAATACGGTAACTGAATTTATGAAGAGTACTACATTCGAAGCGCCATCCAATGCCAGTCCGTATGCGGATTTCGACTGGCAGGAATTTCTATCAAACAAAGTATTGGTCACCTATGCATCCGCTCAGGGCGGATCAAAAGAAAATATGATTCACTTATGCAAAGACGGAACTTTCACAGCCACTCTTAAAAAGAAGGGATTTTTCAAAGAACAAAATCCAGCCTATAAAGGAAGCCTGGCTGGACAATGGACAGCTAAAGGTGATGGTGAAAAAGCAACTATACAATTTATATTCTCTAACAAAAGCTTAGCCCCAGTAGAAGTTCCCCTTACGATTAATGACGAAAAAGTTACGAGCAATGGAGAGCGGTACTTTGTAGGAAAGTCAGACAAGTGCAAATAAAAAAAGCCAGTTGATAACTGACTTTTTTATTATTCCTGTTTGTTTCTGTACACTAATTTGTCAGGCTGTCCCGATAGCTATCGGGATGTCGAAGCCATGTCTCTATACTATTATTTATTTGTGTAATAAAAATCTGAGTTCTTCAATAGACCGAAACTCAGAGAGAAATAAAAAACATTGTAGTCTGAGTTTGCATAGGGTTTACTTGTTCCACCCTGACCATCACTTTCCTCATAATCCTTATTAAAGAAATTGGTCAGATAATATTTAAACTTAAGGGTTGCCCCATACGGTAATTGCACACCGGCCATTAGAGTATGATTGAACGTGTTGACCCGATTACTAAACCAGATATCTTTCTTTTCAGTTTTGTCTTCATTAACAAACGTTTTTTCCTTGTAATTAAATGGAATTTCCAATTCGTATCCGGCAAAAATAAACTTGTCGGAAAGGTTGCCGAGTTTAAAACCGATTGGAATACCGAGGTTATACGTTCTGTGCTTCATTCTCACACCCGGTTGATCCGGTACATCGTAAATAAAACCAACGTTCCGTACAGAAAATCCGGTGAAGATTCCAAAGTTTTCAGACTGATCGATATTAACCCAATTCTGGATGTTGAATACAGGTGAAAAACGGATCACACTTTCGGACTCACTACCGAGGTAATTAATATTCGCAAATGAGAAGATGAGTTCACCACTGGTTGTTGTGTAAACCTTTTTAGAAGCTGGTTTTGTATCTTGTGCAAATGCTTCGCTTACTGCCATCAGGCAGACCAAAAAAAATACATATCTAAAATTCATTTCTAATTATTAATTATTGCTATTATTTCAATTTAATGTTCAAACTACCTCCCAGGTTAAACTGCCAGATTGTAGATCCTGTAGAAACACCTGCTCCTGATCCACCAGTTCCAAAATAAAAACCACCACCTGCCCACTGTACTGGAGAAAACAATTGTGCATGAAGTCTGAGACTTACCTTTTCAGAGCCCTGGATACGAACTCCTAGCCGACCACCAATTGCAAATTTCGTTACACTTTCTGATGCCAGCGATGGATCCGGATTAGACCATGCTGCACCCAAATCAAGGGTTCCAAAACCACTTATTTTGTCATTCACCGGAGCATAGCGCGTCCCTCCCAACATTGCATAATTTATTCCTACCTTTCCATCATATCGACCGTCAAACCCCTGATAATAGGCATCAGTCTTAAGATTTTGATAAATTAATTCTACGGCTGTAGTCTCGGATAGTCCAAACTCCAAGCCCCCACCCCATTGAAAGCCATCCTGAATTTTGCCCGTACCATACTCTGTTTCGAATTTATCCGGGAATGTATAGCTCTCGAATGTTAACAAGGTAATAGACGGTTGCGCCCACACGGCCGTTGCCATTGCGAGGACTATACCAGCAAGCAGGATTCCTTTTTTCATAAAATAGTCGTTAGAATTTGGTACAAAAATACGCAAAATAAGTGCACCCTAAAGGGATTAAATATGACTTTTGTCAGGTAAATTATCTGTTAGGTTCTCTATCTTTGAATCCTTAATTTAAAAATTGTTCAACCTTGAATCAAATTTAAAAAACCGTATGAAAAAACTATTCGTTCTCCTGGCCGTCTGTGTATCCACATTCACCTTTGCCCAATCTAATAAAGAGGATATTGATTTTATCCAGTCAATTTATGGCAAGGAAAAGAAAACCATCGTTGCCGATTTTATTAAACTGGAAGGTGCCCAGAAAGATGCATTCTGGAAATTATACGATGAGTATGAGGTGAAGAGAAAAGAACTTGGTTTCAAGCGCGTTGCCCTATTGGAAAAATATGCAGCTTCCTACGGAACCATGGATGATGCAGCTACTTCACAACTTATTAAGGAAACCGCTGCCTTAGGTGCGTCTACCGACAAACTTATTGTTACCTATCATAAGAAAATGGAAAAGGCTGCCGGAATAAAAGCAGCTGCTCAATTTTATCAATTAGAGGCCTACTTCCTGAGTGTGATCCGTGCGGCCATTTTGGAAAACATTCCTTTCATAGGCGAGTTGGATTAATCCTCCTCATCAATACTATTTAAAAAGCCATCTGATAATCAGATGGCTTTTTATTTAAATAAGATTTTGTTCTTTTGATGCGGCATTAAGGATGAGGATAACACTTTTTTTGTTCCTATTAATAATTCCAGGTGTACTTCTGGGACAAGCCGATTCAACCCAGATAGATTTAATTGATCTGGTTATTGGCCGGCACAAAGTTCAGCAAACCGATCAGGTGCGAGCCAAAAGAAAAGTCTACTTCTCAGTCTTGCCTGCACCAGTCAGCACTCCCGGGGGCGGAAAGGCTGTGATCACCTCCATCAATGCCGCCTTTTTTCTAGGTGATCCTAACAAGACAAATCTCTCAAACGTTTATTTAATACCCTTCACTGATTTTTCAGGTCGCTATGGTTTGTATATAAAGCCCAATCTGTGGTTAAATAAAAACTCCTGGAATTTTATTGGAGATTATCGGGTAGCACGCTTTCCCCAGAGCACCTGGGGACTCGGTGGTAGCACAAAAGAAATAGAGGAGACACTTATCGATACAGATTTTGTAAGGATCTATCAGAATGCTCTAAAAAATATTGGCAGCAAATTATTTGCCGGAATCGGCTACGCACTGGATTATAATTACAACATCGAAGAAAGTGATTTTGCAGTAGAGGGGCACCTTGATCGGTATCTTCTTGACACTTCTGATCCAGCTGTATCATCCGGTGTAACATTTAATATAGCTTATGATATTCGTTACAATGCCATCAATCCTCCAAAAGGCGGATACTTACTGGCAAGTTGGCGGGTAAACACAAAAACATTGGGTAGTGATCAGAATTATCAAACACTCTTTATTGATGCACGAAAATATTTTCCACTACCGAAGGCCAGGTCAATTCTGGCATTTCGCAGTTATTACTGGACCATGCTTACTGGAAATGCTCCCTACCTTCACTTACCCGCTACTAACTGGGCTCCCGCCTCGGGCATTGCCAGTCGTGGATTTCAATCTGGACGTTATCGGTCGAATGCCATGCTTTATGGTGAAGCTGAACAACGCTACCAGCTAACTCAAAATGGATTAGTGGGTTTAGTGGGCTTTGTAAACGTTGCTTCAGCTTCTGAATTTGAAACTCAAAATTTCAAAACCTGGAAAGTAGGTGCCGGGTTTGGCATAAGAACCAAACTCAACAAATATTCAAATGCAAACTTCGCGCTTGATTTTGGCTTTAGCGAAAACTTTTGGAGTGTTTGGGTGAATTTGGGAGAGATGTTTTGATTGCCTCAGACGTAAAAAAGCAGAGCACTCTCAACAATGCTCTGCTTTCCGAAATTTTTGAATTTGATCTCTATGCTTTTTCCACTTCGCTTTCTTCCTTCGAACCGTTTAACCAGGTCTGCAAAAGTTTATACCCCACCGAAAGAATAATCGCACCGGTAAACAAACCAATAAATCCCGAACTCATAAATCCACCTATCGCTCCAAGGAAGACAACCAGCATCGGTACCGGGGCGCCCTTACCAAGCATGATGGGTTTAAGTATGTTATCACTCACCCCCACTATGAGCATCCAAACGGTTAGTAGTACCGCAGTGAGTGTAGTGCCATGTCCCCAGATATAAATAATAACTCCTATTGACACGGGTAGAATCCCTAGCTGAACGATGGCCAGAACAAGGCATACAACTATCCAAAGCCCTGCCAAGGGAATTCCGGCCAGAACAAAACCAACACCTGCCAGCATGGATTGAATGAACGCAACACCCAAAATTCCTTTCGCCACGTTGCGAACTGTAATTTCAGCTAACCCAGTCATTTCTGCGCCCATGTTACCCATCAGTTTTATAAAAAGGGTTTTTACAAATTCGCCTGAAGATTTCGCATAGGCCAATAAAACCCCACTTGCAACTACAGCGAGTGTGAATAACACAATGCCCTTACCTGTGCTTGCAAGAAGGTCCAGGAATTTAAGTGAAACCATCTTTACCTGGTCGGTATGTTCAGTGATAAGAGAAGTAATGTTTGAATTAGCCGCTGACCAAAGATCAAATACTTTGTTACCAACCAAAGGCCAGCCCTTTACATTCTCGGGGGGTGGTGGTATATGGAATTGACCGGCACGATACAATTCTGCTAATTCCTTAATTTCCTGCACTGTAGATAGCAGGAGCCAGACAGCCGGTGCAATCAGAATACCAAGCATGAGTATGGTAATAATAGTTGCCGCCCAACCGTTCCGTCCTTTTAATCTGCCAGCAATTATTTTCTGCAACGGGTAAAGTGTAATTGCCAATACGCTGGCCCATACCATCAACGTGATGAAAGGTGCTAAGATATAATAGCATGCCATTAGCAGTAGCGCCAGAGCCACCAGTTGAAGGGTGTAATGAATAACCGGATTGTACTTTAATCCAGGCTTATCGGTTGATTCGGTCGACATAAATTTTGGGTCAGGTGGTTTGATATGGCTTATAATCAGATCTCATTCATCTCCAATTACAGAAATTCAGTTTAGGAATTACTTAGTTTCTGAAAGTGTATCTACTTGGTTAAAGTTATAACATTCCCTGAGATTGAAGGATGACTATTGCTAGTTTTTCTCTAAATCGCACTATATCTTATGTAAACTATATGATCAAACTGAACGGTACCGTTGTATTCCTGGCTATTATGCTTGGCTCCTGTAGTGGGATAAAAATCGACTCCACGCAATCGAAAGGGGTCGACTTAAATAAATATAAGACGTTTGCCTGGGTAAGACCCGAAGACCAAAATCATGCATCGCGCAAAGACGACAAAGTGTATTCTCGGCTAATCTTAGAATTAGCCAATGCTGAACTTCTTAAAAAAGGATTCGTTCTCGATACATTACAACCTGAGGCAATATTCATTTTTGATACGCGTGTAGAAGAACAAATGTCTTATAGTAAAGGAGCACCTGCATACACGGGTTATGGCTATGATGGTTTTGGCTACTATGGGGGTTACTATTCCCCGGCAACTTCAAGTCATGTCAGTCAAAAAGAATATGAAGAAGGAATGCTCTACATTGATATGCTTGATGCTAAAACCAAGGTTCCGTTGTGGGGTGGTTGGGCTAAGGCAAAGCTTACCGCAAAAAGCGATGTAGAAAAGGATATCCGGATGGCGGTTAAATCCATTTTTGCAAGACTGGATGTGCAGCACAAGTGATTGACCTGGCCCAGATCTCTATGACGCTCACCACAATTCGTGAAATCTTTGAAGCCGCATCTCCGATGATAAGACTGGTTGTGGTGCTTGCACTCATTTTACTCGCACCCAGACTGGTTCAAAAATTTAAACTTCCCGGGGTGCTGGGG
>JBEBJH010000199.1:0-9012 GCA_040079965.1 Cyclobacteriaceae bacterium | reverse complement strand
AAGAGACAGGTATAATGGTGTTGAGGTAAAAGACCTTTATGCAATTGTATCCCTGGCATTTTCAGAGGCATGGTATGTAATCCTTTATGTCGTATGTATGATTGCTCTTGCCTTTCACCTATGGCACGGCTTTACCAGTGCTTTTCAAACCCTGGGGTTAAACCATATGAAATACAATCCTGTTATTAACTTCGTTGGAAGAACCTTTGCGGTGATTGTTCCGGCTGCCTTTGCGCTGATTCCCATTTGGATGTTTTTTGTTTAAGCATTTAGTACACAGTTATAAAAAATTTCAATCATAGATCATGAAGCTAGATTCGAAAATTCCGGAAGGACCTTTAGGTGAAAAGTGGACAAAGCATAAATTCAATCTGAAGCTGGTAAACCCATCCAACAAGAGAAAGTATGATGTGATTGTGGTAGGAACCGGTTTAGCAGGTGCATCAGCGGCTGCTTCGTTGGGGGAGTTGGGCTACAACGTAAAAGCATTTTGTTATCAGGATAGCCCACGCAGAGCGCACAGTATCGCTGCGCAAGGGGGAATTAATGCGGCTAAGAATTATCAGAATGATGGAGACAGTGTTTTTCGTTTGTTTTATGATACTGTTAAAGGGGGCGACTACCGCGCTCGCGAGGGAAATGTATATCGCCTCGCTGAGACCAGTGTAAGTATTATTGATCAATGCGTAGCACAAGGTGTTCCGTTTGCACGCGAGTATGGCGGACTTTTAGCAAACCGTTCTTTTGGTGGAGCGCAGGTATCCCGAACTTTTTATGCACGCGGTCAGACGGGCCAGCAATTGTTGCTCGGTGCTTATGGTGCACTTAACCGGCAAATCGCAAACGGAAAAGTGAAGATGTACACCCGTTGCGAAATGCTCGATGTTGTGGTTATTGATGGAAAAGCCAAAGGCATAATAACCCGCGATATGGTTACTGGAAAAGTGGAAGCTCACAGTGCTCATGTGGTGGTTTTATGCACGGGTGGTTATAGTAATGTGTTTTTCTTATCAACTAGTGCCAAGGGATGCAATGCCTCGGCTATATGGCGTGCTCATAAGAAGGGTGCTTTTTTTGGCAACCCATGCTTTACGCAGATTCACCCAACGTGTATTCCAGTAACAGGAACACATCAGTCTAAACTTACCCTGATGTCTGAGTCTCTTCGTAATGATGGCCGGGTATGGGTGCCGAAAAAAGCAATGCCAGGATTGAAATCAAAGGATGCGGTCAGTATTCCAGAATCAGAACGGGATTATTTTTTGGAAAGAAAATACCCTTCCTTCGGTAATCTTGTTCCGCGTGATGTTGCTTCCCGCAATGCCAAGCAAGTATGTGACGAGGGGCGGGGAGTAGGTTCTGGTCTGGCGGTATTTCTTGACTTTACTGATGCTATTAAACGCGATGGCGAGAGTACCATTAGAGCAAAGTATGGTAACCTCTTTGATATGTATGCGCAAATCACCGGAGAAAATCCTTACAAAGGGCCGATGATGATTTATCCTGCCGTACACTATACGATGGGCGGCCTCTGGGTCGATTACAATTTGATGACTACCGTACCGGGCTTGTATGCGTTGGGTGAATGTAATTTCTCCGATCACGGTGCCAACCGGTTGGGGGCGTCTGCCTTGATGCAAGGGTTGGCCGATGGCTATTTTGTAATACCTTATACTATTGGCGACTACCTGGCAACCATTGGATGGAACGATAAAGTAGGAACAGATCACCCCGCCTTCAATGAAGCGATGAATGGTGTGAATGAGCGCGTCAATAAATTACTCAGCATAAAGGGTAAGAAGACGGTAGATGAATTTCATCGTCAGTTAGGACTTACCATGTGGGAGTACTGCGGCATGTCGCGCACAGAAGAGGGCTTGAAGAAAGCGAAGAAAATCATTCAGGATTTACGTGCAGAGTTTTGGACCAATGTGAATGTGCTGGGTTCGTCAAACGAATTAAATCAGGAATTGGAGAAGGCAGGCCGGGTGGCTGACTTTTTAGAGTTGGGCGAATTAATGGTGGATGATGCACTAAATCGTTCAGAGTCTTGTGGCGGTCACTTCCGCGAAGAATCTCAAACTCCCGAAGGTGAGGCCCTGCGTAAGGACGATGAGTTTGCGTATGTAGCAGCCTGGGAGTATAAAGGTGACAATCAACCTGCAGCGCTTCACAAGGAAGAATTGAAATTTGAGAATGTAAAACTTACTCAACGTAGCTATAAATAATTATGAAGATTACGTTAAAAGTCTGGAGACAAAAAAACAAAGAAAGCAAAGGCGAATTCAAGACCTACGAACATACTCATGTATCGGCCGATATGTCATTTCTTGAAATGCTCGATGTACTAAACGATGAGCTGATCAAGAAAAATGAAGAGCCTATTGCATTTGATCATGACTGTCGTGAAGGTATTTGTGGTATGTGTAGTTTGTATATCAATGGCCGGCCTCATGGACCGCTTCAAACTACCGTATGCCAGCTTCACATGCGTTCTTTTAAGGATGGAGAAACCATAACCATTGAGCCCTGGAGAGCTCGTCCTTTTCCGGTTATCAGAGACCTGGTGGTTGATCGTACTGCCTTTGAGCGTATTCAACAAGCCGGTGGGTATGTAAATGTTAATACGGGTGGAGTTCCGGACGCAAATGCAATTCCTATTCTCAAAAACATAGCCGAGGAAGCATTTGATGCTGCTGCCTGTATTGGGTGTGGTGCTTGCGTAGCTGCGTGTAAGAATTCTTCAGCCATGTTATTTGTTGGTGCCAAAGTTTCACAATTTGCACTTTTGCCTCAGGGCCAGGTAGAGAGAAAGACACGTGTAGAGAAAATGGTAGCCCAGATGGATGCTGAAGGGTTCGGTGCTTGTACCAACACGTATGCTTGCGAAGCAGAATGTCCTAAAGGAATTAAGATTACAAATATCGCGCGCATGAATCGCGAGTATTTTAGTGCTATGGTTACTTCCTACAAGATAGAAAGTAAGGGTGGCGGTGATTAAATCACATCTTAACTGAAAACAATAAAACCGGCCAACACCGGTTTTTCTGTTTCATGTTTCGCTTCACATCGGGGCTGCTTCAGGCAGTAGGGGCAGAGTAAAAAGATTTATCAAATACAATTATTGTCCTGGGGCCATTCACTTACTCTTTCTAAATTCCTCCGACTTCTTTCTAAAATACTCAATCTCTTGTTCCGGAGTCATTCCTTTAATGGTCTTTGAAATTCGATCTCGCTCCTGTCTCATATATTTTACTGCGTCAAATTTCTTATCAGTCTTTATTTTAGTTTTCATATTCCATCAATTCTTTTGGTGATCTAATTTCAAGCGTGTGAAGTCCTTCCCGCAGGTTAACAGAATTATAACCTCTAATTCTTTTAAGGTTAACAATGTGTTGAAAGTTCCAACTAACTAGTACGTCAGCAGTATTCAATGTCGCCAAAGCAATGTGTCGACAGTCAGCTCTGCTTGTTTCTCCAACAACTAAATTTAACACCATCTCAAATTTCAAATTCAAGCACCGTCTCCTGAAAGGGACGGTGCGCACAGACACCAACAAGCATTATCGGATTTATTCTCTCGATAGTTATTGAATTGTAGATCCAACTGTACCAGTCTTAACTTTTCTATCCCGAGCGCTAGCAGGACGCTTGTAGTTGACCAGAATGACTCCGGTTGTTGTAATAGAACTTTCTACTAATGTAAATGATGCCGGGATTACACCTCTGTCGAATAACTTTTTTCCTTTACCCAGAGTCAATGGGTGAATTTTGAGCCGGAGTTCATCTACAAGATCATTCTTAAGTAACAGCTGAACGAGTTTACTGCTGCCCCAAACCTGAATGTCAGAGCCTTTCGATTTCTTTACCTTTTTAATATCTGCAACGCTTTTGAGAAATACTGAGTTTTTCCAACCTGCCTGTCCGGCAGACAGGCGTGCCTTTTTCCGGGTTTTGGACAAGACGTATTTTGTACCCTCATTAATTCCTGGCCAAAAGTCTGCATGTTCAGGCCAGTAGGCCTCCCAAATCTCAAATGTTTTTCTGCCCAAAAGATAATCTACTGGTTGGTTCAGCTCTTTTTGCACGGCTTTACCATAAACTTCGTCACCGTAGGGTTTAGTCCAACCGCCATAGTTAAAACCGCCTGATGTATCTTCCTTTGGTCCACCAGGCGCTTGCATGACTCCGTCTAATGTAATCATTGATAAAACAATTATTTTTCTCATTGTCGTGCTGT
This sequence comes from Cyclobacteriaceae bacterium, assembly GCA_040079965.1. Taxonomy (GTDB): domain Bacteria; phylum Bacteroidota; class Bacteroidia; order Cytophagales; family Cyclobacteriaceae; genus ELB16-189. Next base: position 4,772 of record JBEBJH010000199.1, on the reverse strand, counting down.
TTCAGTAAGATACCTGCCTGCTATCGGGTCCTGCGGGTAGTTAAATCTCGCTAGAAATACGTTGCCCCCGCAGTGTGATTGCGACAATCATAGTGGCAGAATGCGAAAAATATTTTTAGCAATAGTATTTAATGTAACCATAATCTTGATTAGCCAATACTTAACCTCGCAATTATATGAACACGGTGTTGTAGGTTTATTCCATAGGTTTTTGTCCAACTCCAATGACCATTTCACAAGGGCCGCTAAATCCAGTTTCATCTTCGAATTTTGATAATTCATCTTCAATTTCTTGCCAGGCAGCAGCTTTATCTTCTTCAGACAACCCACTGAGCATTTGATGTAATGCGGCAAAGGATTCGTATTCAAACCGCACGCAATCTTTAGCGGCAGGCATTTTCACTGGTGCATTTACCTTTTGGGTTTTTATATTAACGAAACCAGCTTTTGTAAAGACATCATCTAAAACACCATCCTCTCCCAGGCTGAAAGGACCGGGTTGGCCTGCTAACGGTGGAGGAAGCTGTGCCCGTCTTCTAATAATAGAAACAGGCGTAGAAAAGAATTTGTTATTTGCTGCCGTTGAATATACGATTGCCGCAACGTAGCCACCGGGCTTCAATACCCTCATCATTTCCCCCAGCGCTTTTTGCTGATCTGGAAAGTAAATCAGACCTACCCGTGAGATAATTGTATCAAAGGAATCATCTGGAAGAGTCAGGTTTTCTCCGTCCATTTCTTTTATCTCTATGTTGTTCATTCCCTTTTCAGCAGCTAACTCCAAAGCGAATTCGAGTATCTTTGGAGCTAGGTCAGTGGCTAATACATAGCCGGTAGGACCTACTTTCTCCGCAGCGGTAATGGATTGCTCTCCTGCACCCGCGGCTACATCAAGTATTCTGTATCCTGTTTTTACGTGTGCCATATCCAGCATTAAATCAGTGGCAGGTCCTAACCATGCTTTTAATGTTGGATGCCATCTATGCCAGGCCTCTGCCGCTGTCTGCCATTGTTCTCTTGTGGTGGCTTTGTAATGTATCGGGTCAAATACTTTTTCCATACTTATTGATTTTATTTTTTAACAGAGAAATTAAAGACGTCCGGTCTCGAATAATGACCTACCACATCGAACATACGTTTCGCTTCGGTAATCACATTCAGGTCTATGTCTGCATAAAGAATGCCTTCAGCCGCTTCCAGAGGCCCCGCCAGTATTTGCCCTTTCGGACAGATCATACAACTGTTCCCTGTGTTAATCCATTTTCTGTCGATGGGATATAATTTCTTAAACTCATATTCATCGGGGATATCATCTATGTGTAATGCCATACACACGCTGATAACAAAAAGCCCACCCTCCCGGGCTATGTGTTGCATAGACTGTAACCAATTAGGACTTTTGTCCCAGGTAGGTGCCGCCAATAGCTGAGCACCTGATTCATAGATGGCATTTCGCGCTAAGGGCATGTAGTTTTCCCAACAAATAAGTCCGGCTATTTTCCCTGCCTGAGTGTTGTACGATCGCAAAGTGCTTCCATCACCTTGCGCCCAGATAAGTCGTTCTCCTCCTGTAGGGATTAGCTTTCGATGTTTCCCAACAATAGTGCCCTGCTCATTGATAAATAACAGACTGTTGTATAAACTGGTCCCGCTTGTTTCGGAGTTTCGCTCATGTATTCCTATGACAACAAAAACACCTGCTGCCTTTGCGGCTTCACACAACTTTGCTGTAGCATTGTCGGGAATGGACACTGCATTTTCCACAAGTTCCACATAAAGTTTATTCAGATCAGCGCCTTTACTGTTAGGGATCAGCCATATCCAATCCGGGTAACCGGAAATAAATGCTTCAGGGAATACAATGACTTTTGCACCATTTTCGCCTGCCTCTGCAATGGCTTTACAGGCTTTCTCAACCGTTTTTTCTTTATTCAGAAAAACGGGTGACAATTGAGCAGCCGCAATTTTTGTTGTTTCTTTCATACTATTGGTGCGTTAAAAAAAAGATAGATCAAAGCTACGGGCATTCCTTGCGGCATAATAGCACGATCGAACCAAAACCTGAAAGGATTGATTCAATAATAGAGATTGGCTGTATTATCCTTGATTTTTGGCGAAGGACCTTGGGGAAATGCCAAATCGTTTGCGAAAGACTTTCGTGAAATAGGTGGGGCTGTTGAAGCCTGAGTTATACGCTACTTCGGCAATGGTTTGATCGCCTCTTTTTATTCGTTGCAACGATTGGCGAAGCCGTACCTCCTGAATTAATTGGTTGGGGGCCATTCCGGCTAATGAATTTAGCTTTCTGTACACCTGGGATTTACTCCATCCTAATGCTGTGTATAAACTTTTACTTTTAAAACCTGAGGCATTAATATTTTTATCAAATACTTCAAATAACCCAAACAACAAATTGAAATCGTCAGGTTGAATAATTTTAACATGCTGCGGGAGTGCAGACATGTTTTCTTTTTCGGCTAGCACGTTAGTTTCATTGTCAAGGTGTATTGTATTCTTCAAGCCTGCCGCACACAAATAGAGAGCCTTCTTTTTTGTTAGTTCAAATAGCGTGTTTCCTTTTTCATCAACCGGTCTTCCGCTTGAGAGTGCTATCGTGTATTCAACGTTTTCAGAAGCAGCCAGCCACGTGCTGATGCTTAAGGCGCATTGAATGGCGGTGGAAGCATAAATGAAGGACGCCATTATTTCGTCCTGAGGTTGCAGAATAACTACCCCTTCATGCTGTTCAATAATTTTATACGCCTCACTCACATAGAGCTGATGCCTTTTCGTAAAGTCCAAAAGGGTGATGCAAAGAATGGTTCGGTAGCCCGTATCGATTTTGCCTGAAGTTGTTTGAGCCAAATCATGGATATGGTTCCCTTTGCCTAGAAACAGATTAAATTCATCATCGGATACTTCAATAATATTGCACGCTGTGTTTCCATGAGATTGTTTGTGAACCTCATTGCAAGCGTCAATCGTGGGACCTTTCATGAGGCAGAATAGAGTTTTGGCGTCTACATTAACCCAATATTTTAGCTGAGTAACACCAAATTGTTCTTGAATGGCAAGATCCTCCATATGGGCTTTGACAACGTCTTCTACCGAAAACGAGTCTGAATCAACCGTATGAATGTCCATGTATAAAGGCATCTTAGATTTTTACATTCATAAATTACCTGCAACGCTTAGCTATAAGGCTTATGGTGTTTGTGTATAAAACGTGGCTGGGTTTTCGAAGCGCTGTCCTGTCCCACGTGACAAAACGTGGAACGAAGATAAAACTTAAACCTTACTCGTCATCGCACCCATTGCAGAAACATTTTTTGTTGTGGGCTGGCGTTTTGTCGACCGTTATTTATTTCGAAGGTCCCTCTCGCTTAATAAGTCTTTATAAGTCGAACGTTACTTTGTTACAGTTTCTTAGTTAGTTATTACTCTATTCGTGCTTCATCACCATTACCACTGTACAAGTAGATTTTGATATTGGCTTTGTTAACATGTTCCTTTGCTAAATTCACAATATCATCAAAATTATTGTGCATAGCATAAAGAAAGCCTAACGCGTGGTTTGCAGGTGGCCAATGACTGCTTATTGCTTTTCCCTCTTCGTTAACTGATAGGTATCTATAGGGATAATTAGGCACGGTAGTTTTTGTCAAACCCAAAATCAATAAATCATTGAAAAAATCCGTAGCGAATTTTGTATTTTCATCCCCTGAATAGACAACACTTCCAAATAAAAGATTTTTAGGTATTGGGTAGATTTCTTTAATCGAACTTGAAAAATACTCATTCGGTAGGACTGTTAAAGTGTACTTGTTTTCGCTAACAATAAGTTCTGAATCAGTTTGAAAATCTGGTGTCTTTAAACTGATTTTATATGCTCCTTCTAATAAAACGCTGTCAGGAATTGAGAATCCCCCTCTGGGGCTGCACAAATCACCACCTTTAGGACCTGGAAACGATGGACATTTACCATTATCAATCTTATTTACCAATTCTATTAAAATATCTCTTTTATTAATGGAGTAATCGAAGACTAACTTATAAGAATTTTCTAATTCAGTTCTCCCATAGAACTCAAACCTTAAATTGCGTTCTTTATTGCCAACTTCGTGGTCCCAATACAATGATAACCCTTCGATACTAGCAGGAAGATCAGCTTCATTATTAGCAGGAACATCATTATTAGCAAGAACATCAACTTCATTTGAATCATTATTGCAGCCAATTAAAGTTGTAATAATGAAAAAAATAAATAAGTTATTTATTTTCATGTCAGATATTCTGATTGGTTATCTTCCTTGTTTTAACTGGCGTTTTAATCACCTTGTAAGATACAAAGGTCTATATTAAGCATAACTTTTTATGTGAATTCAATCTTTTTTATTGACACTCTATTTCTGGATTTGGTTGCAAACGAGGTAATATTCTCAAATTTTTGAAACCGTATTTAAAGTCAGAGTTGTATTTGAGCCTATTCACTAGTCTCAGTGGAGAATTTTGATAAGTAAGTTCTCAACCGTTTGTTTGAAACTACTCTTTGTCCCACCCTATGGCTGGCAACGCTGGTGCATAAGCAGTGGCGGGAATTCGAAGCGCGTCACTGTCCCACGACTCCAAATGTTGAACGAGATAAAACTTAAATCCAACTCGTCACGGCACCATTGCAGAACATTTTGTATGCGCCCAGCATGGCACGACTACTTTCCAGACGGGAATTTAGTTTGATTATCCAGGGAGTGCAAGTCTCCGATGTGCAAAGC
>JBEBJH010000198.1:0-9073 GCA_040079965.1 Cyclobacteriaceae bacterium | reverse complement strand
AGCTTTGGTCAAGGCGAGGTGTTAGAATACCGGGTCAACTTTGGGTTCTTTACCGTAGGAAAAGCGTCTACCGTAATTGAAAAGAAAATCTTCACGATGAACTCGCGGCCATGCTATAAGGTGGATGCCTATGGCGAAACGCTGGGCTTTGTTTCCTGGATCACCAAAGTGAATGATCAGTGGGGAGCCTATATCGACACGGCAGCAATCGTTACCCATGTTTCGTATCGCAAAATCAAAGAGGGAAACTACCGGAAGGATGAAGTGATCACCTACGATCATGATAAACTGCAGGCTGAAGTTAAGGTGTTGGACAAAGAGACCGGGAAGTATGGCGAGCCTAAGTATTATAAAACTCCGGATAATGTCCGCGATATGGTAGCGGGATTCTTATACCTGCGGGTTATCGACCTTTCGAAACATAAAGTGGGGGATACTTTAGCTGTGTCAGGTTTTTTTGAAGACACTCCTTATAACATGAAAATCATGTATTGGGGAAAAGAAAATGTGAATACAAAAATCGGAAAAATACCCTGCCATAAACTGGTGCCGGTGATGCCGGACAACAAGCTTTTTGATGGTGAAAACTCAATCACCTGCTGGATCTCAGCGGACGACAACCGCATCCCAATAAAAATTCAGGCGAAAATGTTTATCGGCAGTACCGGTATTGAACTGGTTGGCTTTAAAGGGTTGAGAAATCAATTGCGAGTAATTCGCTAGTGCCTGCTCCTGGGTAAAATTCCTTCATAGTTTCTGATAATTGCCTTAATTACCCTTCCGGGGTCTTTCATTTGACCGTGTAAAGCGCAGTACTTAACGACTATAACTGCGAATTCATAAAAAATTCAGAATCATCGCATTTATTATTGATTTATTGAAAAAATTAATCTGCCGAAAACTGTTAATGGTCATTCCTGTTGATTTCCTAAAAAAGCTGCTTCGTCCACTTTTTAACACTCGAGCTGCCGGCCTTTATATTGTCTCTTTTGCCATCGCGATCGGTGTGGCCACTTTTATCGAAAATGATTTTGGTACCAGCGCTGCACAGAAAGTTATTTACAAAACATGGTGGTTTACCCTATTGCTCGCCTTATTCAGCGTAACAATTGTCATTAACATCTTCCGCTTCAGGATGATAGAGCAAAAGAAATGGGCCTTACTCATGTTCCATGTTGCCATGATTGTCATTCTTCTTGGTGCTGCTGTTACCAGGTATTTTGGATTCGAAGGTATCATGCATATCAGGGAAAACGATGTTTCCAATAGTTTTTTATCATCTGATACCTACTTGCAATTTAAGGTCTATAAAGCAGGGCAAATCTATGAGTTTGCTGAACCAGTACTTTTTGCCTCGCTAGGCAACAATAACTGGAAAGAATCCTATCTGATAGGCAATGATTTAATTGATGTCCATATAAAAGAGTTTATTCCCAACCCAATTCAAGTTTTGGCTGCAAACTCAAGCGGTCAACCAACTATAAAAATCGTATTTGGCGGAGGGGGCGGCAGAGAGGAATATTTTGTTCGTCAGGGCGAGACCCAAAGAATCCGGGATGTGATTTTTAATTTTACTGAAGATCAGGTTCCTGAAGCAATTAACATTGCTTATAGAAATGATTCACTTCTTATTAAAAGCAATAGGGTGCTGGCTCAAACAGTCATGGCCACCCAAAAAAGGGACACACTTTATCCAGGTTCGGGCTACCATTCATTGAAATTGCGGTCACTATATACAGACGGAGTTAACAGCTTCGTTTTCGGTGATTTTAATACCCAAGGTGAGGTTCGTATAGAATCTGAGAGTGCAAAAGTGAAGAGCGAAAGCATGACCGCTCTTAAGGTAGTGATCTCTGTCAATGGAAAATCAGATACGGTCTATGTGTACGGAGCAAAAGGACTCCATGGGCAGCCGGTAGTATTAACCCAGGATGCCATGGAGTTGGCCATCTCTTATGGCGCCAAACATATCACTCTCCCGTTCTCCCTCAAGCTGTATGATTTCATTATGGAAAGATATCCGGGAACCAACAGTGCGGCCTCCTATGCCAGTGAGGTACAATTGATAGACAACAGAGAAAACCTTGCTGAGAACCACCGCATATACATGAACCATATATTGAATTATGAGGGGTATCGTTTTTTTCAATCCTCATTTGATAATGATGAGTTGGGAACCTACCTCAGTGTGAATCATGATTTTTGGGGATCATGGATTTCATATTTTGGCTATTCGCTCTTAACGGTTGGAATGGTGATGTCCCTGTTAACTAAGAAAAGTAGGTTTTACCAGGTTTCGCAAAGTATTAAGAAACTAAGAGCAAAGGGCAATTTATCTCTCGTGATCGTGGGACTGCTTCTTAGTACATCAACACTAACATCAGCACAAAAAATAATAGGTGAAAATAATTTTCAAAGCATTGTTGACAGCGAACATGCTGAGGCATTCAGTAGACTGATCGTTCAAGACCTTAATGGTCGAATGAAGCCAGTGCATACATTATCCAGGGAGGTGATGCGGAAACTAGCTCGGAAAGAAAATCTAAATGGCCTCAATGCTGATCAGGTAATACTCGGAATGTTTGCTAACACCCAGGACTGGATTGGTGTGAATCTTATTAGCATCGGCAAACATGAAGGGATTCATAAGCTATTGGGTGTTTCGCAAGAGACCGCTGCCTACAGAGACTTCTTTGCCGAAAGCGGAGAATACCTTTTGCAGGATGAAGTAAGGCGGGCATATAGTTTGCAGCCCATTGATCGGGGTGTGTTTGAAAAAGAGCTGATGAAAATTGATGAACGGGTGAACATAGCGAACATGGTATTTGCGGGCACGCTGTTCAAAATGGTACCCGTAGCTGGCGATGCAAATAATACCTGGGCAGCTATTCATCCTTCCGATCATAATCATGACCATGAAGATGAAGCAGGCTCATTGTTGGCAACAAAGTTTTTTGAAGCATATCGGTCCGCGTTAGGCGAAGCGATGGTTACCAAGGACTATACCATGCCTGGAAAAATGGTAGTCGAATTGGCATCGTATCAAAAAGCAAATGGTATTGCCGTGATGCCATCTCCTTCGAGAATTAATGCGGAAATCCTACTCAATAGGATGAACCTGTTCAACCGACTGGCAGTCTTATATTCCTTTTTAGGTATTGCACTATTGTTCTTCCTTTTTTTCTCTGTTTTTAGACCAATTGCCAGGTTAGATCTGGTCTATAAAGTATTGTTTGGCTTGGTGATGTTTGCATTTGTATTACACACCATTGGCCTCGGCTTGCGCTGGTATGTATCGGAAAGAGCACCGTGGAGCAATGGGTATGAATCCATGATCTATATCGCGTGGACAACGGTTCTGGCGGGTGTGATATTCGCCAGAAAATCATTTGGGGGATTAGCGGCAACCATGATATTGTCGGCAACGGTATTATTGGTGGCGATCTTGAGTTATATGGATCCGGAAATCACACCGTTAGTCCCTGTGCTTAAGTCTTATTGGTTAACCATCCACGTTTCTCTGGAAGCCGGGAGTTATGGCTTTCTCATGTTAGGTGCCATTATTGGACTTATCAATTTAATCCTGATGATCTTCCTCACCGAGGAAAATAAGGATAAAATACATAGTCAGATCAGAGAAATGTCATACCTCAGTGAGATGACTTTGATCGGTGGCCTATTCATGATTAGTGTAGGCACTTATCTTGGTGGAGTATGGGCCAACGAATCATGGGGCAGGTATTGGGGTTGGGATGCCAAGGAGACCTGGGCACTGGTAACGATACTGGTTTATGCATTTATCCTGCACATGCGGATCATACCAAAAATGCAAGGACTGTTCGCCTATAATTTTGCAACGATTTTTGGATTAGCATCGGTAATCATGACCTATTATGGTGTCAACTATTACCTGTCTGGATTGCACTCCTATGCTGCCGGTGACCCGGTACCGATACCTCAATGGATATACATCGTGATTACAGCCCTTTTGATTATAGGTGTTTTAGCATTTAGGAAGAAACAAAAGTTTATGATATCCAACTAAACCCTATGACTTCTGACAATGAATAAGACAGTTCATAGCATTTATATTAGCACGTTGATACTCATCACTATCGTGGTGACGGCTTATCTTGCATACACAGGATATTCTTATTATGGTATTTCGTTGGAAGAGCGATTTTATCATCCGCAACATAATTGGTTTAAGCCCAGTGGTGCGTTTGGACATGGTTTAGGTATTGTAGGTACCGCCATGATTTTGATTGGTGTCTTTTTTTATATCGCCAGGAAGCGATACAACCTGGTGCTAAAAGGAATACGACTTAAATACCTACTGGAGTTTCATATTTTCCTTTGCACACTGGGCCCTATTTTGATTCTTTTTCATACTGCTTTTAAGTTTGGTGGAATTGTTTCCGTCTCTTTTTGGAGTATGGTTGCCGTTGTGTTGAGTGGGGTCATAGGAAGATTTGTGTACATACAGATACCACGCACCATCGAGGGTCGTGAACTTACTCTCAATGAAGTGAAGGGTATGAAGGCCGGCTTGTCGGCAACTTTAAAAAACAGCACCATCGATGATAGTCTTAAAAATCTTATCATGTCTTTTACCTCAGGTCATGATTCCTCGGGAAAGACTTCTTTTTTCTCTCAATATTTTGAAAATAAAAGGACGGTTGGAATCATTAGAACAGAATTGAAGAAGAGGAAGGTGGATAAGAATCAACGATCAACTCTTATGAAACTACTCAAGGAAGAGATTTCACTGTCCTATAAGATAAGACGACTGCAGACCATGCAGAAACTCTTCAAGTATTGGCATGTTGCTCATTTGCCTTTCGCATTGATTATGTTGGTCGTTCTGATAGTCCATGTGGTGGTCACTTTGTCATTTGGATATAAATGGATATTCTGATGGAAGTACTCATAGAACAAATATTGATTTACGGAGCAGTAGCACTATTTTGTGTAGTCATCATCTATTTCTATCTACGTAATGATAAGGCAAAGACAACGAAGACCCTGCAAAAAGTTTCCATTGCCAAAGCAGAAGGATTATTTGAGCCGGTTTCTCTTCACCCCTATATCGATCTCAATTCCTGTATTGGAAGTGCTGCCTGTATAACGGCTTGCCCTGAAAAAGATATTTTGGGATTGAATGCGGGCAAGGTAACGGTGATTAATGCTTCCAACTGTGTTGGCCATGGTGCCTGTTTTCATGCTTGTCCGGTAGAAGCAATTTCATTACGCATCGGTACGGAAGCCAGGGGTATTGACTTGCCTCACGTAAATCAGAATTTTGAGACCAACATACAGGGTATCTATATCGCAGGAGAATTGGGGGGAATGGGTTTGATTAAAAACAGTGTTGAACAGGGGCAGCAAGCTATTGAGAATATCATAAAGCGAAAAAAGCGAATCACCGAAAATGTGCTTGATGTCGTTATTGTGGGGGCCGGACCCGCTGGTATTTCTGCTTCGCTGGCCGCTAAAAAACATGGTTTGAAAAGTATCACGATCGAACAGAATTCCCTGGGGGGTACGGTTTATACTTTTCCAAGAGCTAAAGTAGTTATGACTTCACCCATGAACCTGCCCTTATTTGGAATGGTAAAGCTGACCGACACAACAAAGGATGAACTGCTTGGATTGTGGACTAAAGTGACTACAGAAAACGATCTAAAGATCAAAGAGAACACTAAAGTGAACGATATCAAGCCCCTGCAAGACGGAACGTTTAAACTGGTAACGAGCACAGGTGATGAATACCTCACCCATAATGTGCTCCTTGCAATCGGGCGAAGGGGAAGTCCGAGAAAGTTAAATGTTGTTGGTGAGGATCTACAAAAAGTTGCCTACCGCCTATTAGAGCCGGAAAGAATATCCGATAAAAAAATAATTGTAGTTGGTGGTGGCGATTCAGCCATTGAATCGGCTTTGCTCCTGAAAGATCAAAATGAGGTGATCCTATCTTACAGGAGTGATAAATTTTCCAGACTAAAGTCCAAGAACAAAGAAAATATTGAGCGTGCTGTTGGCAATCGCTCTCTCAACGTGATGTTTAACTCAGATTTGGTCTCCATTAGTGAAAGATCAATTTTAATAAAAGCGAATGATGAAATCACAGAATTGGAAAACGATCTGGTGTACATTTTCGCAGGAGGAGAATTGCCAACACAATTTCTGAAAAATGCGGGTGTGGAAATTACCAAGAGGTTCGGTCATGTCATGAAGAAGCATAATTAGGATATCGTGGGTTTCAGGTGGGTATATATAATAGGCATAATGATACTTTCAAATTCAATTAGCTATGGTCAAATATCACCGGGAGATCTTTCCCAGGCCCATAGTGATTTGGAAGGGATGAGCAAGTGTACTTTATGCCACGACCTGGGAAAAAAAGTAAACAATAACAAATGCCTCGAGTGTCACAAAGACATACAGTCCCTCATCAAACAAAACAAGGGGTATCATGTCAGCGCTGAAGTGAAGGGTAAAGATTGCTTTGCATGCCATAGCGAACATCATGGAAGGAAATTTGATATGATCCGATTTGATGAAAAGAAATTCGACCATGCCCTAACCAAATATAAACTTGAGGGAGGGCATGCAACGGTTGAGTGTCGGGAGTGTCATAAATCGGGCAATATTCATAGTGCTGAGATAAAGAAAAAGAAAGAAACGTTTCTTGGGTTAAAACGAGATTGCGCTACCTGCCATGAAGATTATCATCAAAAGACTTTATCCAATGATTGTGCTAAATGTCACGACATGAAAGCCTTTACACCGGCATCAAAGTTTGATCACAATCTGACGAAGTTCAAGCTGGGGGGAAAACATATTGAAGTGGATTGCAAAGAATGTCATAAGGCAACCACTAAAAACGGAAAGCAATTTCAGGAGTTTACCAATATCCCCCATAGTGATTGTGTGGCTTGCCATGAAGATCCTCACCAAAATCGGATCGAAGGCAAATGCACGCAATGTCATACCGAAAATTCATTTGCTCAGTTTATAGGCAAAAATCGATTCGATCATACTACTACGGATTTTGCTTTGAAGGGAAAGCACAAGACCGTGGATTGTCTCAGTTGCCACAAAAATACCAACAACGCTGCAACGGCTTTTGCTTTTTGGCCAAATGTTGTAGAAACACAATGCGCGAGCTGCCATAAGGATGTGCACGTTGGTAAGATGGGAAACAATTGTGCGAAGTGTCATGTGGAAACCAGTTTTAAATCAATTAAATCACTCGCTTCTTTTAATCATAGCGCCACGGATTATCCGCTCGTAGGTAAGCATGTTGAGGTGGATTGTAAGCTCTGTCATAAAGGAAAATATACCGAAGCGATCAATTTTTCTGCTTGCAAAAACTGTCATAAAGATTATCACAAAGGTGAATTTGTGAAAAACGGAGTTTCTCCTGACTGTGTAGTTTGTCACTCACTCACAGAAGACTTTAAGCATACATCCTATTCGGTTGATCAACATCAGAAAACAAAATTTCCGCTGGACGGAGCTCATGCGGCAACACCTTGCTTTTCATGCCATGTCAGTGAAGATCGATGGACATTTAAAAAAAATAGTTCTACCTGCACGCAGTGTCATAAGAATATTCATGAGGACCGGTTTGCAGTAAATGGAGTAACGGATTGTAAAAGATGTCACGACACAGAAAGCTGGTTCCCGGGTAAGTTTGATCATAACCAAACGAAATTTCCATTGGATGGTAAACATGCCAACGTAGAGTGTCGCTTATGCCATAAGCCTTACGAGAAGGATGGAAAAATTTTAGTTCAGTATAAGATAACCAAATTCCAATGTATAGACTGTCATCAATAATCTTTGCTCTATTTGGTTTTATTATCCAAACCTATGCGCAATCGCCCCATGGCGAGTCGTTAAAAATGGATTGTGCGGCTTGCCATGTTTCCTCAGGATGGCTTCCCGTCAGAAAAAAAATGAATTTCAATCACGATGCGACTAGCTTTCCATTGGAGGGAATACATAAGCAGGCAGATTGTAAGGAATGCCATACTTCCTTAGTCTTCGGAAATGCACCATCGGATTGCGTTAGTTGTCATACCGATGTTCATAGCATGTCGGTGGGTAACAATTGTGCCAGATGCCATACTCCACAAACCTGGATCGTTGATAATATTCCTGAATTGCATGAAGCAAATGGTTTTCCACTGGTTGGCTCACACAGCAGCCCTGCTTGTTTGGATTGCCATGTATCGGAGACCAACTTAAGATTTGATAGAATTGGAAATGATTGCATTAATTGTCATCAGGATGATTATCTGGCCACCAAGACCCCAGATCATCAAAAAGCAAATTATTCTACCAATTGTGCCGAATGTCACGATCCTTTTTCGGATGGATGGAATTCGGAGTTGGTCAATCATGATTTTTTTCCACTCACATTGGGACATGCTATTCAGGATTGCAGACAATGCCATTTGACGTCCAATTATTCAGACGCTTCACCGGAATGTATCAGTTGCCATTCAAAAGATTTTTCAGCCACAAAGAATCCGAATCACACTACCAATAACTTTTCTAAAACATGTACTGAGTGTCATGATTTAGAAGCCTGGGCTCCATCAAATTTTGATCACAACACCATCTATCCATTGCAGGGTGCACACAAATCAATTGCCAACAATTGCATTGAATGCCATGCTGCAGGTTATGTGAATACACCCAATACCTGCGTGGGTTGTCACTTGACGGATTACAACGCAACAATGAATCCGAATCACAAGACGGCCCAACTTCCTACGGACTGCAAACAATGTCATACAGAGTCGGCTTGGCTTCCATCAAATTTTGATCATAACACGATCTACCCTTTAGTGGGAGCTCATCAGCCTATTGCCAAGAACTGCATAGAATGTCATGCTGCCGGATATGTGAATACACCTAATACCTGCATGGGTTGTCACTTGACTGATTACAATGCAACAACAAATCCGAATCACAAGACGGCCCAACTTCCTACAGACTGTAAACAATGTCATACCGAGTCGGCCTGGCTTCCATCCAATTTTGATCATAACACGATCTA
>JBEBJH010000197.1:0-9126 GCA_040079965.1 Cyclobacteriaceae bacterium | reverse complement strand
TGGTGCACTTTGCGATTGGTACGGTGCATTTTGTTCCCGGCCGATGCGCTCCTGCGATTGGTACGGTGCATTTTGTTCCCGGCCGATGCGCTCCTGCGATTGGAATGGTGCACTTTGCGATTGGTACGGTGCATTTTGTTCCCGGCCGATGCGCTCCTGCGATTGGTACGGTGCATTTTGTTCCCGGCCGATGCACTCCTGCGATTGGAATGGTGCACTTTGCGATTGGTACGGTGCATTTTGCGATTGGTACGGTGCATTTAGTTGCCGGCCGATGCACTCCAGCGATTGGTACGGTGCATTTAGTTGCTGACCGATGCACTCCTGCGATTGAATGGTGTGCTTTGGCTGAACCAGTGCGCGTTTGTAGTTACGATAGGTAACTTACTAATCTCATAGTTTTCCCAGAGACCAAGGATTGCGCTTTTTAAATATATCCGATTGTAAACGTTTATAAACGGATCAAGCAGGTAATTTTTCCGATCATGGTGGGAATGCAGATGATGACCATTATACAGAGGCGCCCAGGTGGCAAAAAGGTCAAATAATTAGTCTGTTGGATAATTTAGCCCATACCCCTACCTTGGATTACAATAAGGAAATATAGGCAATGCCTATACACAATTGTTGGGGGCAATGCCTTAGGACAAATGAGACAACTGATTATCATATTCATAATTTCATGTGGACTTAGTTCGTGTGACAAGACGCCAGACAATTTTGGCTATGAACAATCCATGACTTTTTTTAAACTGCACGCGGACAATTTTCTGAAAAGTGAATTACTAAAGTACGACTACAACCCAAGAACTCAGTATTCACTTTCAATAAATGACACTTTAGTATACCGAGCTATTCTTAGGCAAGAAGACAACGAATTTGTTGGAGTATTTGGTGACAATGGGGCGGTGATATTTGCGCGACAATTCAAAATTCCAATTGACACAAACTCGACCTGGGACAGATTATATCTTAAGACCGATTCAACTCATTACACTTTAGAACTTGAATTGTATAGTCATCCAAATAAAGTTATCAATTCAGACACAGTAAAAGCGGACATAAAAACAACAGGCAATTTTTCAATACCCGTGAATTTAATGAACGACCCATTTAAATACTTTTCCACGCTTGACAATGAAAGGAAAAACTATGGAATAATGGACTTTAGAAAATTGAGAATTGGAAGAATAATTGAGGTGAATTTTTCCGTGACAGACTATCTCTTGTATTTTCCGACTGACAGCAAAATTGAGGAAAAACAATTTCAAGAATACTGGGACAAGAAAATTAAAGAGGGTAAAAAGCTTGACGACAATTGGTACTACTATAAAAGAGAAAGACCATTGGACAACGGATAAAGGCACATGCCCCCAACAAAATGTATAAAACATGGCTGGGGCGCAGTGCAAATTTGTAGTTTGGTTTTCTTAATTTCGTTCTGTCACGTGGGACAACACGCAGCTTCGAAAACCCAGCCACGTTTCATACATAAACGTTAGGTGCAAGGCGGTTCGGACAGACAAAAAAGATTACAACACGTTATGCAGACTATTTTTTTAAACGCAACGCGGGACAAAAGTTAAATGAATAAAGTATGGTGATAATTAACCCAATTATTTGGTTAGGAGTTCTTGGTTTAATTTATCTGATAGGAATCCTATTATACAGCGGACTAAGTACAATTATTATAAATAGAGAATTTAATTTCAATAAAACCGTGACTTTTAAGAGAACCTTCACAGACTGCACTTTAGGAGCATTGATTGGAGTAATCATTTCAGTCATAGTATTTAATTTATTTAAGGTAACTGATCATAACGGGGCTTACCCTCCCTTCAATGTCAAGCTGTTACAAGCCTGTTGCTTGCTGCCGACAGTTACTATTCTCTTTATGAGCATAGTCTCATTCATTAAGCAAAGGACGTCTGGTAAAAATATATAGCGCTTACTCAGACAAATTCTCCACGCTGGACAAGATTTTACTCCGCAGACAATTTAAATAAAGGAATAAATGAAGGAGTTGTTGATGCTGAACGGTTCCGTCTGACTTGGGCTCGTAGGTCGACTTCGACTCGTGGGACGAATTAGCCTTCAACAGCAAACACGGACTCGTTATATATAACGGTCGGACAAAACCGCCCAGCACCTAACAAAATGTTTCTGCAATGGTGCCGTGACGAGTTGGTTTAAAGTTTTATCTTCGTTCAACGTTATGTGTCGAGGACAGGACGCGGCTTCGGAAAGGCACCACTGCAGAAACACAAACGTTAGCGCTCATAGATTTCCAGAATTGTAAAATGAGTTGGATTATCTATTTCCTGAACAGCAAATAAGGTGAGTACCCCAGGCTCGATCCGCACAGATGTTTCTGCTTCCTCCTTTAAAATCGCTTTGTACTGCTCTAACTGATTCGGATCAATAACAAGTTTCGCAAGGCGAACCAGTTGTTTGCTTTCATGCTGAGCGGAGACTTTACTGAAGAGGATAAAAGCGAGTAGTATAGGTATTAGGTGTTTCATCTGATACAAATTTCAGTTCAACTATCGAATGGTTAAGAAAGTGAAAGTTACAAATTTGATGTATAGACTCACTCGCTGATCAATTTATTTCGTTTGATCCACAAATGTCATTTGCATTTCGTTCATACGGCCACCATGCACTTCGATTTTAGCGAAAGCAGTTTCTATGTCGTTCAAATCTGAAGAGGAAAGTTGGACATTAATTGCTCCTAAATTCTCATTAAGATGATCGAGATTCCGAGTACCTGGAATTGGAACAATGAATGACTTTTGAGCAAGGAGCCATGCCAATGAAACTTGTGCAGGAGTTGCTTTCTCGCGGGCTGCAACCTGACGGAGCAATTCAACGATCGGCATATTAGCCTCGATATTCTCTGGAGAGAAACGATCGAATCCCGACCTTAGATCTGTTTTAGGATCAAGCTTTATGTTTGCATCAATCTTTCCAGTAAGATAACCCATTCCATTGGGGCCCCAAGGCACGAATCCTATTCCGAGTTCTTCGCACGCCTGAAGGACACCATTTTTCTCCACATCTCTTTCCATAAAGGAGTACTCAGTTTGAACTGCCGTAACCGGTTGAACAGTATGAGCCCTTCTGATTGTCTTCGCACTTGCTTCTGAAAGACCAAAGTGCAGTACCTTCCCTGCTTTGATAAGGTCTTTAATAGTTCCAGCAACATCTTCAATAGGAACTGAAGGATCAACGCGATGCTGGTAGTAGAGATCAATACGATCTGTTCTTAGTCTTTTGAGTGATCCTTCCACCACTTTCTTAATATGCTCTGGTCTACTACTCAACGCAATTCCTGGACCACCGATATCAAACCCAAATTTTGTAGCAATCACAATCTTATCACGGAATGGTGCCAAGGCTTCGCCAACAAGCTCTTCATTTGTATATGGACCGTATACTTCCGCAGTATCAAAGAACGTCACTCCTTTCTCATATGCCGTCCGCAGAAGTTTAATTCCTTGCGTTTTGTCTGCTGGAGGTCCATAGTTGGCACTTATACTCATTGCACCTGAACCCAATTCAGAGACTTCCAGACTTCCAAGTTTTCTTTTCTTCATTCTGTTCTTTTCGCTTTTAAATTTGGTGTCTCCTGCGAGAAGCTGTGTTGAACCTGCAACCATAATTCCAGCGCCTAAAAGAGCAGACTGCTGAATAAATTTTCTTCTTGAGCTATTATCTTCCATGATTATCTAATTTAAATTTCTTACCGATGAAAACTGTGACGAGATGGTTTTAACAAGAAAAACTTCCTTCAGGTGTAAAGGATAGTTTTCAAGGTCTTTGGCAATGTCGTTTCTTCTGAAAATGTCGAAACAGTTGTACCCATCCATAATTTCATAACCACAAAAACGATAGTTGCTTGTAATGTTAAGGAAAATGTCTGCTACGCCTTTGCCTTGCATTAATCGTTGTACAGGATTGTCAAACGCTTCGGCCGGAGCATTCCATGTTGCACAAATCATAAATTTTTTCCCTTGCAAGTGTCCGCCTGTCCCGTACTGTTTTGTTGGGTCATCCTTAGTTCTTCCGTCATCATTCAGGAATGATTTACTGAGTAATCCACTATTAAAAACCTCGTCAATGTATTTTTTATATATCCACGGAGCACCGAACCAGTTTACCGGCATTTGTAAAATCACAATATCTGTTTCTAAATGCTTTTGTACTTCTTCTTCTGGTTTGTAGCCGTCTTCAATGGTTGTTTCGAGAACATCAAATGACTTTGATGTGAAAAAATCTTTTGCAGATTGATAGAAAGAATTATTTAATGTTCCTTCTGTCCAGTTGGGATACGTTAAATGTGAATTGATGAGCAATACTTTTTTTGTTTCTACCATTTTCTTTTGATTTTAAATTGTTGATGAGGCAAAATTAGAAAGCACCAACACAGCAGAAGGGTAGAAACTACCAAAAAGAAGGAAACAAATTACTGTTAATAGAAGCTGTTAAAGGCGTTGATAATTCAAGCGTTTGTCGGATACCTGCAGCCTGTATTCTTTCGGAGTAAGATTAACTTGCTTCTTGAAAAACTTGGCAAAGTAATTAGGGTATTCAAAGCCAAGCTCATAAGCAATTTCGGTATTGTTTAAATCACCTCTCTTTTCAAGCATTTCTTTTGCTTTCATGATTACAAAATTGTGAATGTGTTCAAGAGGTGATTTTTGGGTAAAGTGTTTAATAATGTCTCCTAAATAGTTTGGAGTCAAACTCAATTTATCTGCAAAATATTGAACGGTGGGAATCTGCTTTATTGATTCATTGTAATAATTTATCAGGAGTCGCTGAAACTCGGCTACGATTGGGCTATACCGTACAGGATTCGATGAGAATTGTCTCTTGTAAAATGCTTCCACTAACGAAACTAAAACATGAACATAAGAAAGTAGCACCTCGAAATTGTCTTTTCTGCTATCGTAGTATTTCAGCATCAGGGCAAAGATGGTTCTGACTTCTTGTTCTTCTTTTTCTGTTAAATGCAATGGTTCGTGTTCGCCATAGTCAAGATAATTTTTGAACAGAAAACGGTTTTCTTCAATCAAGTTCTTAGAAATTTGCAAATACATCCCGTTGAATGTGGGTTCTATGTCCCAACCGCCTGAATGCCCAGGGCTGTTAAAGAAAACGGCTGTAATGGGCTGGGGATTACTTGGATTAAAGTCAGAAGCTGATTTGTTAAGGAAATTTGCCTTGATGGAAATCCTGTAAAAGTCAATGGCTATTGGCTCTGATTTCAAACGCAGTTTAGGAACGTCATAGTAACCAATGTCAATATTGCTGTCCAGAGGTTTTGCCAATCCCAGGTATTTATTATATGACTCAAAGTCTTTAAACAATGTCATTATATAAAGTTAAGCATTTCTGATTGGTGTATTTAGCAGCGCTTTTTTATAGTGCTACTTGCTCATAGCCCAATGATGAAGATAATTCCCGATAGGCAATGGCCTGATCTATTAATTCTTTCGCCTTTCTTTCTGCTTCAGCAATGCTATCTGCTCCTGCCATCCAACGTTTTGGGGGTGTTTTTTCACCGGCAATTTTAAGTAATGCCGCTGCCAACTTAGCAGGATCACCGCTTTGTTTACCGCTCATGCTTTCCCAAAAGGGTTTCAGTGTCGCAATACGAGCAGCATAGTCTTCAACCTGAAGCTCTGACCATATCGTTGAAGATGGTTCCAATAGGCTAGTTCTGAAAAATCCAGGTTCTACAATGGTAGTATTGATACCAAATGGTGAAACTTCTATGGCTAATGATTCCATCCAACCTTCTACCCCAAACTTGGACGCAGCGTAGGCGGAACAGAGCTCATAACCTACCAATGCGGCAGTAGAAGAAATGGTTATAATATGTCCTGATTTATTCTTTCGCATAACAGGCAAAATTGCTCGTGTTACATTCATAGGGCCAAATAAATTGGTGGCCATTTGACGCTCTATTTGCTTCTGACTTAGCTCCTCAAAAAAACCAGCGTAAAAGTTACCAGCATTGTTTACCAGCACATCGATTGTTCCGAATTTTTCAATGACTGAATTTACCCCTATACCTATTTCTTTAGGATCAGTTACATCCATTTTCACCACCAATAAATTACCGGTTGCGTCACTGATAGCTTTTGTCACCTTACTTGCATCTCTGCCTGTTGCGACAACTCTATTGCCCGCAGCAAGTGCAGCTTTCGCAATTTCCAATCCAATGCCACTACCGGCCCCGGTTATTAACCATACTTTACTTTCTTTCATTGTGTTGTGCTTTTAATTACAACACAAAAGTAAAAGCCAGCAAAACAGCGCGGGAGTACATTTTACCAGTAAAAAGGAAACAAATTACTGAAAGCAAAAGGCTCATTTAAAGGCACTATTGCTCAAATTTGCTGGTTCAGGTTGCACAAACATATTGTCCGGACTTTCAACCAAATGGACAAAACACCTATCATTGACTATTGACATCCAAATTTATTATAAGAAGCCAAAAGTGTTGTAAGACCTTGTGAAATGACAGCTACGGAGTCGCACACACATTACCTGGCCGCGCTTGCAGCCCACATCCAAAGCCAGGCAAAGAGTGTGCTAAATGAAGTGTACGTGGAGAAAGTAGTCACTGAAAAATGCCCCGTTGAAAATTGGGATGAGTTACAAGTGACAGAAATTCTAAACGGCTATTTAGTCGGAACAAAGATTTTACCTGGCAGAAAAAGAAACAGGGACTTTTTTAGGCCCATTGAATTAATGGAGGACTTAATTAACACAGTAGATTCATTAAGTTGACATACAACACACACAATACAGTAACCAAATGAGATCGCCTTGCCTAAGACTAGTCGATAACCAGAAGCCTTTAGGCTGCCATTGTCTCATGGCATTTTGGTAGTTATGCCAATATCTTGTCTTTGGCCTACCCTTTGCACTCCTGCCCGTATACAAAGTAAAACAAACACTTATGAAAACGTGGAATAGAAGGGTGATGCTGTTTGTCCTGATGGTTGGAGGAACGGCTGTATATGCTCAACAAAATCGGGAAGAAGTGCCGGGCGATCATTTCAGCCTTCAAGGCGCGCTGGAGGTATTTAAGAAGTCGGCCTCACCGGAGGAGTTTGAACGGCTGCTCAACTCGCCCGATGCGGGGGTAAACAACCTCGACCTAAACGGAGATGGAGACATTGATTACATCCGGGTAATCGACCGCAACGAAGGCAACGTGCATGCCTTTATTCTGCAGGCAGTGATCAACGAACGAGAGAGCCAGGATGTGGCTGTGATTGAGCTGGAGAAGTTAGCCAATGGTAAAGCCGTGCTGCAGATTACGGGTGATGCCGATATCTATGGTATTGAAACTATTATCGAACCTACAGAAGAAGTTCGAATTAATGCCGGCACGAGTACTGCGCAAACCGTGGTGAATGTGTGGGCCTGGCCCTCGGTGCAATATGTGTATGGTCCTTATTATTCACGATGGAATTCGCCCTGGAGTTGGAATCATCGTCCATACTGGTGGAACCCCTGGAGACCTACTACTTATATAGCCTATTATCCACGGTGGGAATCGTATTATTCCTATTACTCGGTTTGTAACACACACCGCGTGCGTTATGCACACACTCTATACAGGCCTTACCGGAGTACTTCGATCGTGGTGTATAACAGACATCAAACACAAATTACAAACTATCGCGCATCAAGAAGCTATGCAGGAAACACCCGGGGTCGGGATGATAGCCGAGACAACACACAGCGCGGGGACTATGAACGTTCGAGGTCACTTACCAGTGAGCGCGACAATTCAAGATCGTCAGGCAATGACTGGAAACGAAATGAAAGCAGAAGAAATACTGATTGGAACCAAACTGCTGACAATCGTAGAACTCCTGGAACGCGCGATGAATCAGTGGGGAGAAATCGCACCAACCCGAACGTTACCCGTGAACCTTCTGGATCGCAGCGAACTTTCAGAGAACAGCGCGATGATTCGAGAAACCGGTCGAACCAGGTAAACACAAATTCTGAACGGACGCGGGAATTCAGGACTGCACCCGAAACGCGCCAGCGAGTAGCTCCGCAGGTGGAAAGAAGAGAATCCGGAAGTTCAGGTGGGCAACGCTCCGCTCCACAATTGGAAAGAAAACAATCGTCTGGAAATTCAGGACAGCGATCAGGCCCGGTGAAGTCGGGTGATAATAAGCGAGGAAGAGATTGAGGATAGGTTCCTGACCGATGATTTTTACTTTGCGCACCCTGCGGGAAATTTTTAACCGCGGAGTGCGCATAGTTTTTTCTAACCAATCATTTAGTCTTGAATGCCAAGAGTATTATTCACTTCGCAACGCCTTCACCGGGTTTCAGTGGCAGCTTTTAGGGTTCTCACACTGATGGTGATGAATGCGCTACTGGCTGCCAACAAGCCGGGCAAAACAAATGCACCTGCTCATATCAGAATAGGTGGTTCGCTTATAAACCAAAATAATAAAAAAGGCCTCCCGCTCGCAAGCAGAAGGCCTCTCCCTCCTGAACCCATCACTTATATGTCTCCCTTTACTTCTATTGTCTTTGACTGACCATTGATCGTTACGGTAACTGTTTTGTCACATTCACCTGTTCCATAATCAATAGTAATCTCCTTACCACTTTCAACCGTCAGTACTTTAGTTCCTTCAACAGCCATGAATATTTTGTTATTGATGGCACATTCGCGCTTGTAAACCAGGGGCTTGGTTATTTCCATCTGATAGGTTTTTCCATTGCGGTTTGTTCCTGCCGCTGTACCATCTACGATCCACTCATCTTGTAATGGATTAGCGCCACGAATCCACTCCCGGGTACGAAATACCTCGCGGGTAGCAAACGAACCATCAGGCCAGGTAGCTTTACCGCCAACCACTTCAATTTGAAATTTAGGATGATCTTCAACACTACCTGTAACATTAGTCACGGTGCGGGTACCTTCTATTTTAATACCATTGATAAAGTATTCCTGGAAAGTTGTAATAAGTTTCGAATTAGGTAAGAAACGCTTTCCAATAAATTCCACTTTGATAATTCCCTTCCTGACATTTCCTCTTAGATCGGTGCAACCGGTACCAAAATCAATGGTGATAT
>JBEBJH010000196.1:0-9231 GCA_040079965.1 Cyclobacteriaceae bacterium | reverse complement strand
ATCGGGTTCACGGTCACCACACTCGTACCACTCAGTAAGGTTGTGCAACTGGTGGTGGGGTTCGTGGCTCTTACGGTAATCGTGGTGTTGGAGGTAAGTACACTGGTAATAAGATTGATCGAACCTCCCGTGCCTGCCACTGCACTGCTCAACGAAGTAACGCCATCAAATAATTCGTAGTTAATCCCCGCCTGGCTGCCCGCTACATTCACGGTAACTGTAGTGCCACTGCAAATAGTTGTTGTCGCTGGCGTTACGACCGGGGTCGTTAACGGTAACGCATTGATCGTAACAGCTACTGCTGTGGATACTAACGATGCACAGCCTGATACGGTTGAGATAACTGTATAACTTCCACTGTTCGCTGGGGCTGTCGTGATGTTCAAGGTCGTAGCCGTTGCTCCGCCTATCGGTGAACCATCTTTATACCACTGGTTCCCTGCTCCCGCACTGCTCGTCAATACTATCGCTGCTGTTCCCTCACACACAACCACCGGACCAACAGGGCCTATAGTCGGTGTCGCTGGAATCGGGTTCACGGTCACCACACTCGTACCACTCAGTAAGGTTGTGCAACTGGTGGTGGGGTTCGTGGCTCTTACGGTAATCGTGGTGTTGGAGGTAAGTACACTGGTAATAAGATTGATCGAACCTCCCGTGCCTGCCACTGCGCTGCTCAACGAAGTAACCCCATCAAATAATTCGTAGTTAATCCCCGCCTGGCTGCCCGCTACATTCACGGTAACTGTTGTGCCACTGCAAATAGTTGTTGTCGCTGGCGTTACTACCGGGGTCGTTAACGGTAACGCGTTGATCGTAACGCCTACCGCTGTGGATACTAACGATGCACAGCCACTTACTGTTGAGATAACTGTATAACTTCCACTGTTCGCTGGGGCTGTCGTAATGTTCAATGTCGTAGCCGTTGCTCCGCCTATCGGTGAACCATCTTTATACCACTGGTTCCCTGCGCCCGCACTGCTCGTCAATACAATCGCAGCTGTTCCTTCACACACTACCACCGGACCAACAGGGCCTATAGTCGGAGTTGCCGGGATCGGGTTCACGGTCACCACACTCGTACCACTCAGTAAGGTTGTGCAACTGGTGGTGGGGTTCGTGGCTCTTACGGTAATCGTGGTGTTGGAGGTAAGTACACTGGTAATAAGATTGATCGAACCTCCCGTGCCTGCCACTGCGCTGCTCAACGAAGTAACCCCATCAAATAATTCGTAGTTAATCCCCGCCTGGCTGCCCGCTACATTCACGGTAACTGTTGTGCCACTGCAAATAGTTGTTGTCGCTGGCGTTACGACCGGGGTCGTTAACGGTAACGCGTTGATCGTGACTGTCTCCCCTACGCTTTGAGCGCTAACACATAATGAGATACCATCAATGACAGCTACCGTATATAATCCACTTCCTGCAGGATCATTTATAATTAATGAACTGCCTACATCGCCAGTAGCGATGCCATCTTTATACCAAATGTAGCTGCCTCCATTCGGAGCGGCTGAACTGGTCAGAGTTACGTCTGGACTAACGGCATCACATACAATGCTTCCACTTGTTCCAATGGTTGGAGTAGGAGTTGCCGGATTTATTGTGATTGTTGTATTGTCTGTATCAACAATTCCATTTCCATCTCTGATGGTAACTGTATACACGGTTGTGCCAGTTGGCGTTGCAATGGGATTAGAAATATTCGTTGCACTCAATCCGGCAGCAGGACTCCATGAATACGTAAAGGTCGGATCACCAGTAACGTTCGTAGTTAAATTGACAGAACTTCCATTACAAATGGAAACTCCGCCCCCAACAATAGTTGCTGTTGGATCTGCACCTGTTATCCCTGTAAAAGTATTGGTCTGACCAAGGCTCAGAGCTGCTGCGGTTGCCGTTAGTGTATTACCTCCGAGACCAGAAAATTTAATCCACGGATTCGTTGCTTGATTAAATGCTCCAGGCAAATTCGCAGCATTGATACTACCCTCCGTTCCGGTAACATCGGCTGCCGTATAAGTTCCTGTAATAGTGGCTACACATCCGGTAATTCCGGGTTGTGTGATTTCCCAATAGCGGGTTAAAAAATTGGTAGCACTTGAATTGTTTGGATGCTTTGCATCAACAACAGAAACACCGATGTTAGATGGAAAACCACTGCCTGCTGTAATATTGACTGTAATTGGAGAATACTCTGATGTGCCTGTGTTGTCCCCTATCGGAAAAACAAAAGAACCAATCCCCGAAAAAGTTTTGATTACTTGATTCCCTCCTGTCGCGATGATCATTCTTGTTTCAGATGGAGATGCAACAGAAATAGTGGCTGTTGGCCCAAGGGTTAAATCAAAACCATTAAGATTCAGATTTCCATTGGTTAGAGTGAGTACCCCATTAATCGTGACGGAACCACCCAAAGAAGCAACTCCAGCTGATTGATTGATCACAAGATTATTGTAGGTGCCTGTAGCAATAGTTTGAGATGCGCCATAGTAAGTGATAATACCTGTGTTGGAGGCAATTCCATTGGTGGGTCCGGTGAACCGGATATTACCACCTGTATTGTCAATAGTGCCTGTTACCGAAAGCGTATTGGCTCCTAAATCAAAGATAGAAGAGTTGGTAAGATTGCCACTTACAATAATGGCACCACCACCATTTTTTTGACCTGCACCGGATAATGTGAGGTTATTGTAAGTAACAGCAGCAACAGTTTGAGGAGCACCGCCATTGTAATGAACTGTTCCACCATTGTTGTTAAAAGTTCCGGAGTTTGTAAGACTTCCTGCTAGGGTTAATGTGCCTGATGTAGATGTTAATGTTCCTGCATTGATGACAAGACTGTTTAGTGTCACCGCACTGCTTCCAAAACTTAAAATACCCGCGCCTGCTTTAGTGAGATTGAACGCAGCCGCAGAAATAACTCCACCCACAGTCAAGGTGTTGGCATTTACTGTTACTTGACGGTTTGCACCTATTGTAACATTACCAGTTCCCAAGTTAAGATTCTGAGTTCCGTTAAAGGAAAAATCCCCACTCCAAGTTTGAGGATTATTATTGGATAATGTGATCGGTCCCGCGGATGTGTTGTCAATCGTACCCCCATTGATAATGAAATTCCCTGCACCAATCGCTGTTGCACTATTAATATTCAGAGTTCCTGCAACCAAAGTTGTTGCGCCTGTATAGGTGTTATTACCACTCAGAGTTAAAGAACCTGAACCCGCCTTTCCAATTGCTAAACTACCTGCACCTCCATTTGTGATAACACCTGCGAAAATGTTAGCTCCAGCAGAAAGGACGGTGAGTTGGGCAGATCCGGCAGCAATATTTTCAATGATAGGACTACCAACGGTTGCATTTGTGTTTAACCCGGCTACAGAATAAGTGTTCCCATTCAGTTGAAGGACTCCAGAGCTACCAGATCCAAACACCAATGAATTCGATGCGTTTAATGCGCCAGCACCGGATAGCCTTAACGTACCTGTGTTGATAAGAACATTTCCGGTAAAAGTATTGGAACCAGATAGTATCCACGTACCAGCCCCAATTTTGATGATTCCGCCTGTACCTGTACCCAATGAACTTGCTAGGGTCCCACCAGCAGCACCATCCAGGGTTAGGTCAAAACCAGAGCCAGTTATTGTTCCCGCGTTTGAAATATTAATAGTTCCAGTTGATCCGGAAATAGTTGCAGAACTCCCCAAGGTTATCAAACCACCAAAGGTTGCACCCGTAGCCGAACTATTGAACAGAGCCCCTCCACCTGATATCCCGCTTCCATTTAATGTTAGCGGTTCGGCAGATGCATAATTGAGGCCACTGATGTCAATAGTAGCGCTATTATTAACGACTGTTCCACTAGCAGTAGTTCCTAAAGCAGTTGAAGAACCGAGACGTAAAGTACCAGCACTTACGATTGTTGCACCTGTGTAGGTACTTACACCAAATAAATTAAGCAATCCTGAACCGGATTTAATGAAACCAAAGCCTCCACTGATCCCAGAAGAAATCTGGAGGTCGGGTGTAGCTCCACCATCTCCGATTATCAATGTTCTATTTGCTCCACTCAGCACAATAGGAGCGCCTATTCCTGCTGTTGATCCACTCGCATTCGTTGTTACATCCCCTGCCAATGTTAACGTACCGGTACCGGCTATTGATGTGCCTGTCATGTTAACTGAACCAACACTGGTAACATTGTTTGCACCTAATGCAAAGACACCGTTGCTAACAGTGAGTGTATTCGTTATGGCAATGTTTGAGACTAAACTAACGGTATTATTTCCGCCCCCGCCAGTATTGTTTATGGTTAGACTTGCCACTGTTGCAGGTACGCCTGTTCCTTCGGATTGATTGGCGACTCCAATAAAATGGTAATTAGCACCCGTGGAGTAGGTTCTTGTGCCCGTTACTTGAACACTACCCGATGCACCTCCCGTGGCTGCAATTCCTCCCGTTGATCCTATTCGTAAGGTGGCGCCAGAATTTAACGTGAAATTACTGGAACCTGTGCCTGTAAGCAAACCACCGCTGGGAATCGATAAATCTCCAGCAACCAAAAACGTACGCACTCCGGCCCCTGCATTTAATGAGGCAGTACCGGAAATTATACCAGTTGCTGTTGAGGCTAGTGTAAAATCTAACCTCCCTCCTCCAACGCCCATTGTTAAGGTTTCCCCGGACGATACAGAAAATGAACTCGTGACCGTGATCATATTACCGCTGGCAGCAGCTGCCAAGGCACAAGTGCCACTTACTGTCAAACTACTTAATGATATGGAAGGAATGTTAGTAATGTTAGCAGATTGATCTGAATTGATGATCACTGCATCACCAGCTATGGGGGCTACACCACCCGACCAGTTAGCTCCTGTTGCCCAATTTCCACCCGTTGCAGGCAGCCATGTTTTTTGAGCTTGAGCGAGAAGTGATACAAATAAGAAAGCGACAAGGAGGAAACCTGATCGCTTAGACAAAAACCTTTCTTGTGCCGAAATGAATGTGTAAATGTTTCTATTAACAGCAAGAACCGATGAAAAGAATTTATACGGTCTTAGAATCAGGGACATAGACAGGGTATTGGCCAACTACAAAAACTATATAATACAGACAGGCTAAAAGTAACCATTTTCGTCCAAAAACTGATTATTCAGTTAGTTTACCCTCAGGGTTTAATTTGATCAAAACCATCTTCCTCTGACCTTTATCATTTCCTCCGCCTACAATCATGGTTCCAGAAATCAATATTCCACCATCTGGTAACTCCGCCAACGAACCTGAAAAATCATCACCTTCACCCCCAAAGATAAACGGTTCACTTGCCATAAGTAGATCACTTTTGAGTCTCACAAAAGCAATGTTAAATCCCTGGTTGGGTAACCGGGTATCTGAACTAATTAAGATAAATGAATCGTCAAACGATCCCTTTACCTTTACCCTTAATAGGTCATTTGTATTTAATCCGAGGTTAGTTGGATTTTTTTCGCGTAATATATCACTAGAGCTAAAACTTAATATTGGAGAAAGTGCCGCTGAATACGACTGAGCTGAGTTTGAGGTAATGGTTGTTGCCGTCCCGCTCAAAATATACCTTACACCAGCCTGATTGAAGGTGACCTCCACGGCTGTCATTTTCTCGTTCTCAGATGTTTTTCCACAATAGTTCTCTCCTATTTTTGTTGTACCATCTCCATTAAGTGCATAATACCAAAAGTTATAATCGCCATTATAATTTTGTATTATTCTGTTAGAGTAACCAAAAACATAATACGTTGAAGGATCGACTTCAACAACCTTAAACGCAATATCATCACTACTGTATCCATATCTCGAAGCAGTCCAGATTGGGTCGGGCCCACTTTCCAGGATTCTCTGCAATGAATTATTAAATCGCAATGCCATTGCATCCCTAATTGTACTGCTGTTTGAAATAGTTGTTGATCCGGATACAATAAACCCAGGAGGAAAAGCGCCACCCCCATTTATTATCGTCACTGAGTTTACTTCTTCGTTTGTACCATTAGGAAGTCCATACCGTGCACTATCGAGCGGATCTCCGCTTTGAGAAATGGTCTTAATAAACACATCCTTGTCACCTACTGCCATTTCGGTCTCCCCAGTAATCACAATCCTTCCATCCGGATGCAATTCAACATCCTTCGCAAAATCATCTTTATCAGGGAGTCCCATTCTACGTTGCCATAGAACCTGGCCCTTTGAATCGACTTTAACAACATATATCTGCTTCTTTACTCCTGTTCGCTCTGTGTTACCAATCATCACAATAGAACCATCAGTATTAACAATAAAGTCAACTCCTTCCTGATCCCCTTCTTCACCATAAAACTTAACAAAATAATTTTCTTCAGGTACCGGAAAACTATTTTCAGTATCACAAGAAAAAGAAATAAGCAGAATCAATATAATTCCAAAAACACGCATGCTAGGGTTTCTCAATTTTAGCTTCTGACTTCTTTTTGAACAGATTACTGAATCTGGGCTTTGATTTTTTTCGTGGATTATAAATCGGATGAATGTATCCAAATGACAACGACAAATTATCCAATGTAAACAGATCACCGACTTCTACATATCTTAGAATCGATGGATCAAAGCTTCCATCTTTTAAGTAATAATTATTCTCGGGATTAGTAAGATTTGATATACCAGCCATATAGCGTACATCAGCGTAAATAAAATCTTTGCCAATCTTATACTTAGCTCCTCCCCCCAGTACCAGAGAGCGATTTATCGAATTTCTTTTCGAAGTAAGCACCTCGGATGGACCTGTTTCCTCTTTACTACTTCCATCCGAACTATTATTTTTCAATAACCAATCTGGCCCACGCGAAGAAAGTAATAGATTAATGGCAAATCCTGCATAGCCAAAAGGCCTGATTCTTCCTGAATCGTCAGAATATTTCAAGTACATGGGAATATCAAACCAGTTTTGCTTTTCAACGATCACTTGTTCATCAGCATCGAAAAAACCATTCGTTTCACGCTTAAATGCTTTATAGGAATAATTTCCCTCTGCACAAATACTCCAGTGGTTGTCGAGGTTCCAATCAACTCCACCCCCAACCTGAAAACCAATCTTGAGAATATTCTTGGTATCTAACGAGGCACCGCTTGTTGAAATGTCATAAATGGTTCTGGGGAAAGAAGTATTTAAACCGATGCGAAGATGGGGTGTAAAGATTGGCACTGAGGTAAATTTCTTGCTCAGGTAGTAAACATCAATTGGATCACGTGCGGTATTAGCTACATACTCAGGATCTGCACGCAGTAGTTTCAGATAGCTGTCGTCAGCCGCGATAGGATCATCCAAAATCAAATAGGCCTGCGTTAACAAAAGGTAGGCTCTTACTTGTTGCTCATTAGAAAAATTTCCATTATCCAAACAGGGTTTTAGCAAGGCAGGTAACCCGTAAAACCGACCTGCATTAAACTCATCATCAGCCTGAATAAGTATCTGTTCGCAATCTGTATTCTTGGCCACATTAGTTTCCTGAGCAAAGGAGGCAATCGAAAACAACACGATTAGAATTCCCAAAAATAGTATTAGTCTCTTCATCAAAAATCCTTTATTAAGAGACTCCGGCAAGTTGATTCGTAACCAATATCCTTACCCACGTAACTATCCCACTCATCCTTGGTCATGTTGCGTTGCATCTTAGGGCAAACCAATTCAGCCAACGAGCGTGGATCCGTTGGCCAGATACGAACCTCCCCATTGTTACACGAGGCAATCAGGTAATTGGAATCCTTAGTGAATACCACATCCCACACCGAACCATTATTGTTATCCATCACAATGGGTAAGTCTTCCTCATGATCAACCACCCACATCTGAAGTTTACTATCCAGACCCGAACTTGCAAGCAACAATCCATCCGGACTAAAGTCAAGATCTGCAATACCCGATCGATGACCTGTTAGTTCTTTTATTCTTTTGGTCTGCAAATCGAACAACTTGACAACGCCCCTTAACACCTTACCTTTATCATTGATCACTTCTACACCAAAGGCCAGTAACGGACGACTTGGGTGCCAGGTCACAGAAAGAATACGGTTTGATACCTTAACTGACTTGGTGGTGTCACTCAATTTGATCACAGATTCATCTGACCAGATTTCCTTATACCCATAGCTGGCAAGATCAACAATGATTAACTTTCCGCTATAGGAAACTCCTGCGAGTTGCTTACCATCCGGACTGATGTCAATTGATTTCAAATCATAAGGCAGGGTCACGATTTTTTTACTTTGCCCGCTTTCCTGATTAGTAAACCGTAAGGTTTTGTCTGCCGAGGCCGTAATGAATCCTGAATTGTCAGGCATGAATTTAATGTCATTTACGAAACGGGTATGTCCATCCACACGCTGGGGTTTCGATGACGAAGACAAACTAATAATCTCCATATAGCTGGAGTCACTTGCATTAACTAAATACTTTTCGTCTTTGCTTAAAGCAAGTACCCTGTTTGGAATGCCCTTGTTCTCATAAATACTTTGAGGATCTACCTTCTGAGTCAAATAATCACCTTTGAATATCCGACCGTCATTACCGGTAGTATAGAATGCACTTGATTTTGTGGAAACAGCCAATGCATACATACGATTCTTGAAACCACCCGGTATTTTCGCTGCGTTATAGTTGTAGCCTTGCAGCTTGGCAATCGAGTAATACAACCCTCTAAAAATATAAGGGTCATATTTTTTTCCTTCATACTGAGTATGATACAAATATCCCTGCATGGAAGTGAGCCCTGCCAACTGTGGATCATCAATCCCTTCGGATTTAGCAGCCAGTGATTGAGCTTTGGAAAGCATGTATAACCGGTTTGACTCCTTGAGGTTTTCCTCCGCTCTAACATACTCCCTATTGGCATTATCTCTTTCAAACCTGGCACTGTCGCGTTGAATGGTGGCTTCTCTAAAATTTCTTTGAGCTTGATTTCTTTGATATTCAGCTTCCCGCAACGACTTTTCAAGCTCTTTGGTTTGCTCCTCCAAGAGATCGTTTTTCTGAGCAATTTCTTTCTCCCGTTCTTGCACAATTTTTAAGGCATCCTCAGCTCGCACCCTTTGTTCTGTAGCATCCTTAGTTGCATTTTCAGCTGCCAATCTACCTGCTACTGCTTCTAACCGTTGCTTATCAGCTTCAATTTTTTGGAAAAATCCATAAACGAAAAAGCCTGTGGCAATCAACAGCAGTAATGCGAG
>JBEBJH010000009.1:0-44467 GCA_040079965.1 Cyclobacteriaceae bacterium | reverse complement strand
GGCCAATGATCACATAAGGAATGCCCATCGATTTCAACATGGCGGCTGAAGTCTCGCCTGTATAGGCCCCCCAATCATGCTCGCTGCAATTTTGAGCACCTACCGAAATACGGGCATTGTTTCCAAGTTGTTGCTTCACCGGATGGAGATAAGGAAATGGAGTGCACAACACCACCTTAACATTTCCTTTTACTTCATCGGCTACCATGCCGATTAGTTCTGAAGTTAGAATGCCCGCTTCCTCGAGGGTTTTATTCATTTTCCAGTTTCCGGCTACAATTTTGTTACGCATAGGGTATGATTAATATTTTATTTCGATTCAAAGGTGAGCACATCCGAAGATTTATCGCGTATCAGACGCAAACTTTTAACAGGGCCTTTATAAGTAACATGGATTAAGTTCGATTGATCGTCATGGGTTTCCATGATTAGTTCATTCTTCACCTCTATGGTTTTGAATTTTTTTACATTCTCTATTTCGATATAACAGATCACGGCCGGGTCTTCGCGTTCAAAGCCCAGAAAACTCAACTTCTGAACTTTGCTATCCAGCTTTACAGAGAAGCGCTTGATTACGTATTCGCTGATCAGTTGCTCTGTAGAAAGTCCGGGGCCCGGTTCCAATAAATCAAGATCGGGTTGCTTGCGTTGATTTCGAATCGAAAGTTCGAGGTCGTCCAGAAAAATTCGTGAGGTAATTTGAAGCGCATTGTCTTTTTCGTTGTAATTGATTTCTGACACCGAAAGATGAATTGGGTGTAGTAAAAGTAGGAAAGAATAAAATAATGTAATCATGGTAAGCCTTTGGCCAAAATCGTGCCGCTAAAATTAGTTCTAATTGTCCTAAATCAAAATTAGGGTTATACTTGTGGCCTTTAAAAATGCGCTGAATGAGTGAGTTTGCGTTGTACTTTGGATTGGGTAAAGATCATATTTTGGATTACGCCAACGGGTACGATCATATCCTGTTTGTACTCGCTCTTTGCGCTGTCTATCTAGTCCACGATTGGAAGAAAATTCTCATCCTGGTAACAGCTTTTACCATCGGCCATTCCATTACTCTTGCCTTAGCCACCTTAAACATTATCAACTCCTCTGCTGAAGTAATTGAGTTTCTGATTCCGCTAACCATTTTTATAACGGCCGCTGGAAATCTTTTTAAGAAAGATCAATATACTGCGGGCGGAACAATACAAATCAATTACTTCTTCGCGCTCTTCTTTGGGTTGATTCATGGCCTTGGGTTTTCCAATTTTCTGAGAGAGCTGTTGGGTAAAAACGAAAATATTGTATCCCCGCTTTTTGCCTTTAACATTGGTTTAGAGATAGGTCAGATAATTGTGGTGGCCATTTTTCTGGGGATCAGCTTTGTTTTAGTAGACTTACTTAAAGTTTCGCGCAGGGATTTAAGACTTGTGCTCTCTTCGGCCATTGCCGGCATTGCTTTGGTGCTAATGAAGGATAGAATCTTTTGGTGATAATTTGAATTTTTAACTGTGAAATAACTATGAAACGAGTTTTACCTCTTTGCTTTGTTCTGATGAGCGCATGGGCCCTTGCCCAGGAAAACCCTCAGTGGAAAGGTAAGTTTGAACAATTGGATCAAACCCTTCCCACACCCAATGAATATCGTTCAGGCTCTGGATCTCCGGGCCCTAAATACTGGCAACAAAAGGCAGACTATGAAATGTCTGTGGAACTCAACGATGTTAACCAGAGCATTAGTGGTTCCGAAAAAATTACGTACCACAACAACTCGCCTGATGCGCTGAAATACCTTTGGTTGCAAT
Source organism: Cyclobacteriaceae bacterium (assembly GCA_040079965.1). GTDB lineage: Bacteria > Bacteroidota > Bacteroidia > Cytophagales > Cyclobacteriaceae > ELB16-189. Next base: position 42,677 of record JBEBJH010000009.1, on the reverse strand, counting down.
TGGATCAAAACATCTATGATAAAGAAAGCAACACCGCAAAGTCTGGTAATAACTCGATTCGCGATTCTGTGGCAACTAAAACAATGGCGGGTCAATTCGGTCTTTATAATTTTGAAGGTGGCTATAAAATAAAATCCGTAAAAGATGTTACCGGCAAGCCCTTGCCCTATACGATCAATAAAACGATGATGCGGGTTGATCTATTACAGTCTCTTAAGACAGGTGAAAAAGTTTCCTTCCAGGTAGAGTGGTCATACAACATTAATGATCGAAATTTTCAAGGTGGCCGCAGCGGTTATGAATTCTTTCCTGAAGATGGAAACTACGTATACACCATTGCGCAGTTCTTTCCACGCATGTGTGTGTATGACGATGTGGTAGGCTGGCAAAACAAACAGTTTCTGGGTCGCTCAGAGTTCACGTTGCCTTTTGGCGATTATAAAGTTTCTATCACGGTTCCTGCTGATCACGTTATCGGGGCAACCGGTATGATTAAAAATCCACAACAAGTATTATCAAAAACTGAGTTGGATCGCTTTGAAGCTGCGAAAACCACCTACGATAAACCCGTTATCATTGTAACTCAGGCTGAAGCTACAGCGAAAGAAAAAAGTAAATCCACAGAAAAGAAGACCTGGCAATTTGAAGCTACTAACGTGCGCGACTTTGCATTTGCTACTTCCCGAAAATTTATCTGGGATGCCATGGCGGTGAAAATCGGCAGCTACACACCGCTTGCAATGTCCTATTATCCAAAGGAAGGAAATCCACTTTGGGAAAAAGAATCGACACTGGCCGTTAAGAACACGTTGGAGGTTTATTCCAAATACACAATTGATTACCCTTACCCACAAGCGACTTCCGTGCATGCAGCCTCTATTGGCATGGAGTATCCGATGATTTGCTTCAACTTCGGAAGGCCCTCAAAAGATGGTACCTATAGCAATGCCGTGCTTCAGCGGATGTTGGGTGTGGTTATTCACGAGGTGGGTCATAACTTTTTTCCTATGATTATTAATAGTGATGAGCGACAAACAACCTGGATGGATGAAGGCATCGATAGTTTTGTTCAATTGCTCACCGAACTTGAGCGCTATCCAAGTCTCGATTGGAGTCGCGGAAGGCCATCGGGCATTGTTCCCTACATGAAGGGAGATAAAACTATGATGCGGCCGCTTATGACCAGTGGCGAACAGGTAGTACAATCCGGTGCGGAACAATATGCAAAAGCAGCTACTGCTCTTTTTATCTTAAGAGAAACAGTAATGGGTCCAGAGCTTTTTGATAAATCATTCAAAGAATATGCACAACGTTGGGCTTTCAAACATCCCAAGCCAGCAGATTTTTTCCGCACGATGGAAGATGCTTCGGCCGTTGATCTTGACTGGTTCTGGAGAGGTTGGTTCTATGGAACTGACAACTGCGATATGTCACTTGATGAAGTAAAGTGGTTTAAAGTGCGTAAAGATCAGGTAACGCTTGAGAACAAAACGAAAACGGCAACCAAAGGTGATCTGGCCACGAAACAAGCTGGCGCTAAACCAACTGACTTTAGTCAGGGCCCACAACCGTTTAGTGTAATCCCTACCGACAATCGTTTCTATGGTGAGTTTGCCAACCGCCTTGATGATAAGGCCGTGATAGCAAAAATGGAAAACAAAAATTTTTATGAAATCACACTCACCAATAAAGGCGGGTTGGTAATGCCGGTAATCATCGAATGGACTTATAAGGACGGAAGCAAAGAAATCGAGCGCTTGCCTGCTGAGATCTGGCGCATCAATGAAACCAAGGTGACTAAGGTATTTGCCAAAGATAAAGAAGTGGCAAATGTTGTAATCGACCCCTTAAAAGAAACAGCTGATATCAGCGTTGAAGACAATGTATTTCCTCGGGTAGTGCAACCTAGCAAGTTTGATGAGTTGAAAAAGAAAACCAACTAACCTGAAAGAACTCAATTCTAAAAGCCCCGCTCATGGGGCTTTTTTATTGACTGCTGTAATTATCACGTTATAAGATTATCTTTCAAAAATCCATGCTAATTTTGATGTTCTGAAAAAATTGAATCATTGTATGAATAAATTACTTGTCCTTCTCGCGTTTCATGTACTCACCCTTCCCCTGTCAGCACAGGATTGGAAAGGAAAATTTGAGCAACTTGATCAGCAACTTCCAACACCCAATGAATATCGCTCTGCCTCCGGGGCGCCTGGGGCAAAATATTGGCAACAGCAGGCCGATTATGTTATTAATGCTGAACTAAACGATCAGAATCAAAGTATTACTGGTTCAGAAGTTATCACCTATCACAACAATTCTACGGATGCACTCAGTTACCTTTGGTTACAGCTCGATCAAAACATCAATGCAAAAGGAAATAATACTCTTAAAACAGCTAACAGCACGGTACGTGATTCAATTGATACAAAGTCAATGGCTGCCACGGTGGGCCTTTATGATTTTGATGGCGGATTTAAAATCAAGTCGGTAAAGGATGCGTCCGGCAAAACTCTGAATTACACGATCAATCAAACCATGATGCGCATTAACCTCCCGAAAGCACTTGGAGCCGGTCAAAAAATGTCGTTCTCTGTGGAGTGGTCTTTTAATATCAACGACCGCATGAAGAACGTGACTCCCAATGATGGCCGCAGTGGTATGGAGTACTTTCCTGAAGAAGACAATTATCTTTATATCATTGCCCAATGGTTCCCGCGCATGTGCGTGTACGATGATGTAGTAGGCTGGCAGAATAAACAGTTTTTAGGTCAGGGTGAATTTACTCTTGCGTTCGGCAATTATGAGGTGAATCTTACGGTTCCTGCCGATCATATTGTAGGTGGCACGGGAATGGTACAAAATCTGCAAGAAGTATTAACGGCCGAACAATATGCGCGCTTTGAAAAAGCAAAAACTACATTTGACAAGCCCGTAATAATCTGCACCCAACAAGAAGCTATTCAACGCGAGAAAACAAAATCAAAGGATAAGAAGACCTGGAAGTTTGTTGCAGAAAACGTACGCGACTTTGCTTTTGCTACTTCCCGTAAATTTATCTGGGATGCGATGGCTGTGAAAGTAGGAGACAAAACTCCACTGGCCATGTCCTACTACCCGAAAGAAGGAAATCCGCTATGGGAAAAGGAGTCAACCATCGCTGTAAAGAATACACTGGTAACCTATTCCAAATATTCCATCAACTATCCTTACCCACATGCCACCTCGGTACATGCAGCATCTTTGGGAATGGAGTATCCGATGATCTGCTTCAATTTTGGGAGACCCAATAAAGATGGTACGTATTCTGATCGCCTCAAGTGGGGAATGATTGGTGTAATTATTCATGAGGTGGGCCACAATTTCTTCCCCATGATCATTAACAATGACGAACGCCAGTGGACCTGGATGGACGAAGGCGTAAATACATTTGTTCAATATCGAACTGAAGTGGAGAATTATCCCGACAAACCAATTGGTCGCGGACCAGCAGCTTTGATTGTTCCTTATATGAAGGGCAATGCTGATCTTCAACGACCTTTGATGGTTAACTCTGAATCTGTAGTGCGCCAGAATTTTGGAAATGAACAGTATGCAAAAACCGCAACCGCTCTTAACATCTTGCGCGAAACTGTAATGGGGCCCGAACTATTTGATAAAGCCTTTAAGGAATATGCCGAACGCTGGGCCTTTAAGCATCCAAAGCCAGCCGATTTTTTCCGCACTTTGGAAGATGCCTCTGCTGTCGATCTGGATTGGTTCTGGAGAGGTTGGTTTTATACTACCGACAATTGTGATGTATCGCTGGATGATGTTAAATGGTTTAAGGTGAAGAAAGATCAAACCACCCTTGAAAACAAAACCAAAACAGCCACTAAAGGTGATCTTGCAGCTAAAGCTGATGGCAATAAGCCTGCCGATTTCAGTCAGGGCCCGCAATACTTCAATGTTATTCCTACGGATAACAGAATGTATGGTGAGTTTGCCAATCGGTTAGATGACAAAGCCATGATTTCTAAAATGGAAAACAAAAATTTTTATGAAATCACCCTGTCAAACAAAGGCGGATTGATTATGCCCGTTATCATTGAATGGACCTACAAAGATGGAAGCAAGGAAATCGAAAGACTGCCTGCCGAAATCTGGCGTATCAATGAATCCAAGGTAACGAAAGTGTTTGCCAAGGATAAGGAAGTGGTAAATGTTATAGTCGATCCTTTAAAAGAAACAGCCGATATCAGCATTGAAAACAATGTATTCCCTAAAGGGAATCAGCCCAGTAAGTTTGACGAATTGAAGAAAAAGGGGAAATAAACAATTATCTCGCTTTTAACAGGTTATAGTAATTATATAGTTGACCAGCGGAGTAGACTATTCCGCTGGTCTTTTTATTTTTGCCAATTGAACTCTTTGGAAACTACCTCTTGTATGAAAAAATGGACTTGTCTCTTTGCCCTGCTGATCCAGGCGTTACCGATGCTGGCTCAGCAAACATGGCAAGGTAAATTTGAACAACTCGATCAGCAATTACCTACTCCTAACAGTTACCGTTCAGCATCCGGTGCGCCAGGTGTTAATTACTGGCAACAGCGGGCTGATTATGATATTGACGTGGAGTTAAACGAAGATACCCAGCTAATTACCGGCAAAGAGACAATCACTTATCACAACAATGCGCCTGAAGTGCTTCGCTACGTATGGCTGCAGTTAGATCAGAACAATCTTTCCAACGGTAACATGACTGACAAAACGGAAAATAACCGCGTTCGTGATTCCATTCCGATTAAGTTCTTCCCACTAGCTTCGGATACCTATGGCTATGAGGGTGGTTTTAAAATTAAATCAGTAAAAGACGCAGCTACCGGAAAAGATCTTCCCTACACCATCAACTTAACGATGTTGCGTGTTGACCTGCCAGCAGGCCTGAAAACCGGTGAGAAATATAGCTTCAAAATTGAATGGAGTTATATTGAGAAAGACCGCATGAAATTCAGCGAGCGCGGTGGCTATGAATTTTTTCCTGCCGATGGCAACGCACTTTATACGATCGCGCAGTGGTTTCCCCGCATGTGCGTATTCGATGATTATGAAGGCTGGCAGAACAAACAGTTTATCGGACAAGGTGAGTTTGCCCTTGTGTTTGGAAATTATCGCGTGCGTATTACGGTGCCTTCCGATCATGTTGTCGGAGCCAGCGGTATGCTTCAAAATCCTAAAGATGTTTTGACAAAAGAACAGATCGAGCGTTTTGAAAAAGCAAAAAAGACGTTTGATGCGCCAGTATTTATCGTAACCGAAGAAGAGGCGAAGAAAAAGGAGAAAGAGCGGTCTAAGAAAAAAAGCACCTGGGATTTCTATGCAGAGAACGTACGCGATTTTGCCTTTGCTACTTCCCGCAAATTCATCTGGGACGCAATGGCTGTTAAGGTGGGCGACAAAACTCCGCTTGCACAATCGCTATATCCCAAAGAAGGAAATCCACTTTGGGCGAAGGAATCCACCAAAGCAATCAAGAACACGTTGGAAATTTATTCGGCCAGAACATTTGATTATCCTTATCCAACAGCTTATTCGGTACATACTGCAAATCAGGGCATGGAATATCCCATGATTTGCTTTAACGGTGGCCGACCAAAAAGCGATGGCACGTTCTCACAACGTACTTATGAGGGCATGGTGGGAGTAATCATTCACGAAGTGGGTCATAACTTCTTTCCGATGATCGTGAATTCCGATGAACGTCAGTGGAGTTGGATGGACGAAGGGTTAAATTCATTCCTCGAAAGAGAAACTAAACGTGAACGTTATCCGGACGTTAATATCAATTGGGGTTCACCTAAAGGGTTGTCTGGCTACATGCGCGGTGATAAGAATATGATGCGCCCCATAATGTGGCAATCGGATGATATTCCGGGCGCTGACTTTGGCCCCAACGCTTATGGCAAACCAGCCGCTGCTTTAACCTTATTACGCGAAACAGTAATGGGTCCGGAACTTTTTGACAAAGCATTTAAGGAATATTCTAATCGTTGGGCTTTCAAACATCCCAAGCCGGCAGACTTTTTCCGCACCATGGAAGATGCTTCGGCTGTTGATCTCGATTGGTTCTGGAGAGGTTGGTTTTACACCGTTGATAATGTAGATGTGGAACTGGACGAAGTGAAATGGTTTAAAGTAAAGGCTCTGACTCAAGACCTGGAAAATAAAAATGTAAAAACCAAAACCGGTGATCTCGCAGCGAATGCATCAAAAGGAAAGCCTACTGACTTTAGCAACGGCCCTCAGGACTTAACCATGGTTAATACAGCCGAAAATCAATATGGAGAGTTTAGAAACAGACTCAATAATGATGAAGTGCATCAAAAATTAGCAGACAAGAATCTCTATGAAATCACCTTGAAGAATAAGGGCGGGCTTGTGACTCCGGTAGTTATCGAGTGGACATATAAAGATGGCAGCAAAGAGATTGAACGTATCCCTGCCGAAATCTGGCGCCTGAATGAAAAAGAAGTAAAGAAGGTATTCATAAAAGACAAGGAAGTAACCAACGTAGTGGTTGACCCTACATGCGAAACTGGTGAAGTCAACATGGCGGATAATGTTTTCCCAAAGAAGCCTTCAGAAAACAAGTTTGATGAATTGAAGAAGAATTGATTGAATCCTTGATACTTGTTTCTGGAAATCCAGACACCGGTATCAAGGATTTAATACAACCTTAACAACCCGGAAAACTAAGATCAAGCACAATCTTTATCTCATCCGAAATCAACCCATCCTTCATCGTTGAGAAGAAGGTCTTAGAATTGTAGATAATATCCCACTTCGTGCGGTCGATTGTTATCTCCGCCTTGATGTTTGCAGTTTCTCCCTTTTGTCCTATTGTGGCTGGAAAAATAATCTGATTTGTAATCCCCTTTAAGGTCAACAATCCCGTCACTTTCACTTGTTGTTGGTCGCCAACTTTTGACTCTGCCACAATTTTCAGAATAGAAAAATTTGCATGCGGGTATTTTGCCACAGCGAAAAAATCCTCTGACTTTAAATGTTCTTCGAGGTCTTTGCCCCCATCATCGGGCTTCATGTCCGTATTCTTGATGGTATTCATATCCAGCACAAACTCACCTTGGGTAATATCTCCGGCCGCAGAAGTGGTAATGGATCCTGAGATAAAATTTATAGTACCCTCATGGCCTCCACCAACAAGTGGTTTGCCCGTCCATTGTAACGTGCTCTCTTTGAGAGATAAAGCAGATACTTTATCAGCCCACGATCTGCCCAGCCAAAAAAGTCTGAAATCGGTTGTGGTTAGGAAAAGGATTTCGGGTTGGGCTTGAGCCAGTCCAGAAACCAGCATCGCTAAGAAGAAAAGTTTTTTCATACGTTTTAAGTTTTGACAAACGTAGCGGCCAGCGATGCTGGAGGGCGTAAATCAAATGTAAAAAAGTGTTAAATGGCCGTAAAACTTTGCAACTGCAACCTTTGCCAGCCTACCTTTACCCAATGAGTCCTCGTTTTTTGATTGTGCTTGGGTTGGCGGCCATAAGTGTGTTTTTGATCTCAGCCGGATCCATTATAACTCAGCCCGGCAAGGTTGCATTCCCTGAAAAGCAAATAGCCATTGCATTGCGAAATGTTGGTCATCAACTAATGATTCATGCAGGCGACTCTGTATCGCGTATTTTACCTGTTAAAAAGATTGACGAAACATCCTTCCGTCTTGAATTTGTAAGTCCGTTTACATTCGTGCCCGATTCGCTTGTCGGCATTGTGCAAAAAAGTCTTGCCACCACACCTATTTCACTGTCTTATACTGTTAATGTGCTTGATTGTTTCTCTCATGAAATTGTGTATGGGTTTCAGATCGGGGAAAAAGAGCAAACTACCTTGGTACCCTGTTTGGGACGCACCCAACCATTAGGTTGTTATGTTGTTCTGATTTCGTTCTTACCCGACAGCACCTTGGCAAAAACTGATAAATCGTACCTGTTTGCATTAGCATTATTCAGTTTAGTGGTGGTGGCCTTTGTTGGAAGAACATATGTGCTGAGAAAGAAAATTCTCCCCACCGTTGAAACAGGCGCTATCCTTGTAGGTACGTACGAATTCTATGAAGAAAAAAGGTTGCTGAAGCTGAATAAAACGATCACTGAACTTTCGGCTAAAGAATCGCAGTTGTTAAAAATCTTTGTGGCAAACAAAAATGAATTAGTTTCCCGTAGTCAGTTAATGAAAGAAGTCTGGAATGATGATGGTGCTCTTGTTAGCCGCAGTCTGGATGTTTTTGTTTCGCGCCTGCGCAAAAAACTGAAAGACGACCCCGGTATTCAAATCATGAATGCCCATGGGCTGGGCTATACCTTAACGGCTTAAGTCGAGGCCATCAATTTCAACACTTTATCCAAATCTACATTCCCTCCGGAGAGAATAATCCCTACTCGTTTTCCTTTGAATCTCTTCTTTTCCTTCAGCAAGGCTGCCAGGGGTACAGCACACGAGGGCTCAATAATAATTTTCATTCGCTCCCAAACCATCCGCATAGCTGCGATAATTTGTTCATCACTAACGGTAATCACTTCACTCACTAATTCGCGGATGATCGGAAACGTTTTATCGCCAAGCGTTGTGAGCAAGCCATCGGCAATAGTCTGCGATTGGGCTTGTTCAATTTTTCCGCTCTGCATGGATCGATAAGCATCATCTGAGCCTGCTGGTTCGCCAGCAATTACTTTTGTTTTAGGCGAAAAATATTTTGCCGCTAAGGCCGTGCCGCTCAACAATCCGCCCCCACCTACCGGAGCCATGATTACATCCAGGTCTTTTACTTTCTCAAACAGCTCTTTTGCCGCTGTTGCCTGCCCGGCAATCACTTCATAATTATTGAACGGGTGTATCTCCGTTGCTCCAGTCTTTTTAATTACCTCCGCCAGGGTGGTCTCGCGCGCCTGCAACGTAGGCTCACATTCAAAAATCTCACCACCATATCCTTTTACCCCGCGCTTTTTAATATCCGGTGCAGTGCGTGGCATTACGATAAACGATTTAACACCCAGAATTTTTGCAGCCCGCGCCAATGCTTGTGCATGGTTGCCTGAAGAATGAGTTGCAAGTCCCTTATTCAGTTGTTCCAGTGAAAGGGACAGCGCTGCATTCATAGCTCCGCGTGCTTTGAAGGCTCCGACCTTTTGAAAATTTTCGCATTTAAAAAAAACCTTGCACCCGACCTCATCATCTATACTTTGACTGGTGAGAACTGGAGTATGATGAATGTAGGTTTTAATGCGCTCGTGCGCTTGTTCAATGGTTTGGCGATCTATGTTCATATTTTAGCCTCACCCCTAACCCCTCTCCAGAGGAGAGGGGAAGAGATTCTAATTTAGTTTATTCTACTTTTCAAATTCAATAATGTATTCCGACATGTACTCGCTTTGGAATCCTTTCTCATTCGTAAACATATCTTTAAAGAACAAGCGGGCCTTCTTTCCTAATCGTACGCAGGTGTATTTATTCTCGATGTCTTCGGGTGTATTCATCGGTTGCAGCGAGGGATACCAGATTGTATGACCCGGTTTATCAAGTACTTGTTGTGGCTTAGTCCATTGCTGTGAATTATCCCCTTCACCTAACTCTTTATTGAAATTAAAAGAGATGTAAATACTGCCACCTTTCCATGATGAGCTTTCAACCCGGCCCATCATCATTACCCAACAGTTCAAATAGGTATTCCAACTTACAGAAGGTCCCCAATGAAATTGTTTGTCAGGTGCCGAGGCCGGACCGCCACCTTCGTCCATTGGAATCTGCAAGGAAGCTACCGGAGCGCCAAATCCATCGGGTGCCGCATTAAATCCTTTCCCATCCCACCGTTTCGCTTTGCCTACCGGATTGTCGAGATCCGATAGTTTTATTCTGGCCACACTAATACACTGCCCACTCCATTCTTTTGTGGGATCGTAGGTTGCTGAATCGTATATACCCGGGTATCCATACTCTCCATAAAACAAATACAGATATTCTCCGCTGGCTACTGCCGAAGGATCGCCCACACCACCCGCAAATGTGTTAGAGGTGTTATGCGGTTTTAATATCATGCGCGGTTGCAGGTCTTCAATAAAAATTCCACGATTGTCCCAACTGTAGCCGCCATTAGTAGATTTCATAATGCCGATGCGACAAACCGCTGCGGGAGAAGCAGTACCGGTTAATCCTTGCGGCCAGTATTTATAAATGTAACCCTGACCGGTCTTTTCATCGTAAGGAAAATTCTGAGGATAATTTTCATTGTGATAAACGGCATACAATGTTTTGCCCGATGGATCTTTCGAATCCTGATACACAGTTTCAAACCAGACTGCACCATGCAACCCATCCTGACCGGGCTTAACATTTTTGGGCATGGCGGGCATGATCAGTTGTTCAAACTTATTTGCAAATGCTTCGTCAGCATTCGCACCATTGCCAAAGCGTAAGTTGTCTGAATATCCCCACAAGGTATCTTCGCCATACTTGCCCGGGAAGATTCGAAACGTATCACCCACCCACACCTCAGCCATGTTGCAATCCACAAACGAATTGAAGAGAAACTTTTCCGTTGAAGTCAATTTGAACGTAGGTGTTTTCGAACTCTCTTCTTTGCCGGTACATGAAGCAATGGCAATCATAGCACCGATCAGGATACTGCCCAAAAGCTGTTTTGTCGGGATAACAATTTTCATAAGTTGTAAAGAATTAGAATCTTAAAATAGGAATTAGTACAAACGGGTGAAAGCCTGTTTCTGTTAATTACACCAAAGGTTCACGTGACTAATCACGAACCCACTTTACCTTGTCCGTAATCGGCTTTCTTCGTCCATCCGGCACTGCACCTTTCGGCATACCCACATGTAAAAAGCCACATAGTTTATCTTCACTCCCTAATCCAAAAAATGACTTTGCCTCTTCAAAGTTGGTGATGCCCCCTGTACCCAGGTAACAACCCACACCATAAGCAGTAGCCGTGAGGTACATGTTCTGCACCGCACAAAATACAGCGCCAAGTTCTTCCCATTCCGGTAAACGCTTGCCTTCGTCCCGCTTCATGCCAATGGAAATAATGTGCGAACATTCCATAGGTTTGGTTTGCAAGGCGAGGTACCGGTCTTCTTTAAAAGTATCATTGGCGCTGGTCACTTGTTTATAACATTCGCTTTGAAAAGAAGCCAAAGCTTTCAATCCGGCACCTGTAAACACAACAAATCTCCACGGTTCGGTCAGCTTATGATTGGGGGCCCAGTTGGCATTCTCAAGCATTTGCTCAATTACCGCCTCGGGAACCGTGGCTCCGGTATAGTCTTTAGGATAGACCGACCTGCGCTGCCGCACCAACTTATTTATTTCTTCGGGGTTAAAATTCATTGCGTATTGATTTTTGGCTAATTTAACTTTTGAATCCCAAACTACCCCCATGCGTAAATTCTTTGTTGTGTTGCTGCTGGCAACATCATGTTCACCGCTTTATGTGCCCAATACACGCAATACTCCATTATTTCGCGAACAGGGAGAATTTCAAGGAACAATAAACTTCACCACTGGCTTAGAGGGCCAACTTGCCTATGCGCTCAGTGATAATCTGGCCGTTATGGCCAACGGCTCATTAATCAATCAAAAAATCACGGATCAGCAAGAAGAGTATACCCGGTCACACAAGTTCTTTGAAGGCGGACTAGGTTATTACAATGTGACCCGAAAATTCCGATCAGAAATCTATGTTGGTTATGGTGGTGGTGAAGACACGAGTTTTTCACAGTATTATTTTTTCACTCCTTACTTTGGTCAGAAAGACCTGGTTGCCACTGGAAAGTATAACCGGATTTTTATTCAGCCGACCATAGGTTCAAATAATCGAAAATTTAATATGGCCTTTACCCTGCGTATGTCGATGGTTGACTATACTGAGTTCTCTTCGAATGATAATAACCCGGCCCTATCGGTTGTTACGATTGAACCAGATGAAAAAGCGCATTTCTTTATTGAGCCTGCACTTACCGGCAAATTTCCGTTGGTTGGAAATCTACAGGGAATTGTTCAACTAGGGGTTAATGCTCCGTTGCCAAACGATGCCTATTTTGATTATGTGCCCCTTCAACTTTCAGTAGGCATTCAACTAAACACCGGCAGTCTGCGTACCCGTGTCTATTAAACCCAAACTCGGCCTCTTCGATCTCACCATGATTGTGGTGAGTCTGGTCATTGGCATGGGTATTTTCCGCACACCCGTAGAAGTTGCCAACAAGGCAATCATTCCTGAAATATTTTTTGTTGCGTGGATCGGTGGGGCCGTGATCAGTTTATTTGGTGCCCTTACATTTGCAGAAATAGGTTCTCGCTACCCGGTAGCCGGTGGCTTTTATAGAATCTTCTCACACTGTTATCATCCGGCTTTCGCCTTTATGGTAAACTGGATGACAGTAATTTCAAATGCAGCTTCAACAGCAAGTGTGGCCATTATCGGTGCCGAATACATTCAACCCATTTTGCTTCCGCAGATGGCACCCCAAACTGCTATTCGCATCATTACTCTTTCAGCGATGGTGATTTTATATGGTATTAACATGGCCGGTATAAAAATGAGTGCACGGATGTTGAATGTGCTGATGATTATTAAAATCGGTTTAATCCTTTTATTGATTGCTGCGATCTTTGTAGCTCCGGAACCAGCTGCTGCTGTTTCAACGGGGCCAACATCACTTAACAGCACCGATTGGTTTAAAGCTTTCTGGCTTTGTTTTGTACCGGTGTTTTTTACCTATGGTGGGTATCAGCAAACTATGAACTTTGGCAGTGATGTTCCCAATGCTACGCGTACCATGCCCCGCGCTATCCTTTATGGAATTGCCATTATACTTTCGCTTTACCTGCTGGTTAACTTTTCCTATTTCCGCGTATTGGGTTTTGAAGGCCTGAAAAATTCTACCACTCTGGCGGCCGATGTTGCCCGTGTTTTATTAGGTGACAGTGCTTTCAAGATCGTAGCGGTAATCATGTTTCTATCTGTGATGGCTTATGTCAATGCCTCCATCATGTCGAACCCGCGTGTGTATTATGCGATGGCCGAGGACAAAGTGTTGCCCCCTATTTTCAAAAAAGTAAACAGTCGCACGCAGGTGCAGGAGTTTGCTGTTACAGTGTTTGTGGCTTTTATCGTGCTGACACTCTTCTTTTCATCTTCCTTCACGCAGGTATTAAGCTATGTCATGTTTTTTGACAGCATTAGTCTGATCACCGCTTCGGCTGCTATTTTTGTATTAAGGCATAGAGCAAAGAAAGAAGGCAACCCGGAGGGAATTTACACCATGCGAGGCTACCCCTGGATGCCCGCACTATTTATTATCATTTATACGATGGTAAATATCAGTGTGCTGATCTCCAGTCCGCAGGCTTCGTTGATTGGCTTTGTTTTATTTATTTCCGGATTTCCACTTTACCTAGGCTTACGAAAACTTATTAAATAATTTTTTTTGTCAGGTTGAGCTTGTCGAAACCTGATCAGAAGCAAACTGAACATTATACCATGGACTTATCCTACATCCTTAACGAACTGGGCGAAGAGCGTGAGAATTACTTCAATGCTGTAGCTCCGCCCATCATTCAATCCAGCAATTTTACTTTTAAAAATGTTGCAGACTTTCGCAACGCATTGGCAGATGAATACTATGCCACGCTCTATTCGCGCGGCAACAATCCTACGGTTGATATTCTCCGAAAAAAACTTGCAGCCCTCGATGGAGCCGAAGATGCGCTGGTGTTCGGCAGTGGCATTGCCTCCATTGCCGTGCCTATCCTTGCCTTGCTGAACCAGGGCGACCACGTAGTCAGTGTTGCCAAACCGTATAGCTGGACGATCAAATTATTTGAACGCCTCTTACCAAAATTTGGTATCACCACAACTTTTGTTGACGGCACTAAAACCGAAAACTTTGCAAAGGCGTTTCAATCAAACACAAAACTCATTTACCTCGAATCGCCCAATACCTTCACTTACGAACTACAGGACCTGCCGGCCGTTGCTGAGTTAGCGAAAAGTAAGGGCATTCTTACGATGATCGACAACAGTTACTGCAGTCCAATTAATCAGCAGCCTTATAAAATGGGTATCGACCTGGTGGCGCAATCGGCTACTAAGTTTATTGGTGGCCATAGCGATGTAGTGGCTGGTGTGGTAACAGGTTCAAAGACTATCATCAAAAAAATCTTTGATGCCGAGTTTTTAAACATTGGCGGCAACATTTCACCCATGAATGCCTGGCTGCTGATTCGCGGCTTGCGCACCTTGCCCCTGCGACTGCAACGCATCTGCGACAGCACCAAAAAAGTGGTGGACTATCTGGCTGTGCATCCAAAAATTGAACGCGTGATTTTTCCTTTCCATCCGAGCTTTAAGCAATACGAACTTGCGAAAAAGCAAATGAAGGATGCCGGAGGATTGTTCAGTATTGTGTTGAAAGCTAAAACCCTCGATGAGGTTGAAAAGTTCTGTAATTCACTCAAGCATTTTTTTCTCGCTGTCTCCTGGGGTGGGCATGAGTCGCTGGTGATTCCCGCTATCGTTGGCGTTCAACCTAAGGATTTCGATGCTACCAACGAAAATCATCGACTGGTTCGGATATATGTAGGCTTGGAGGATCCGGATTATTTGATTGCCGATTTAAAGCAGGCGTTGGAAAAATAAAAATATGCAATGCGTATATTAGGATGGTGTGCGTCACCCTGAAACATATCATGAAAACATGAGGGTTATAACATGGAACTGCAATATGGCTTTCAGAAAAAAAGCCGACTTTATTCTGACCTATAGGCCAGATATCCTAATTATTGTCGAGTGTGAGCATCCTGACAAACTACTATATAAGGAAGGCTCGCAAAAACCAACAGATAGTTTATGGTTCGGGACAAACCAGAATAAAGGACTTGCAATATTTTCATATGGCGACTATCGTTTTAAAATTCTTGAAGACCACAACGAAGACTTCAAAATGATAATCCCAATTGAAGTTACAACAGGCAGACATTTTAATCTTAACTTATTTCTAGTCTGGGCGTACAACCCAGACGACAAAGATGGAAGATATATAACCCAGGTTTGGAAAGCCATTGCACACTATGACGATTTGTTAACCGATAAACCGACAATGTTTGTTGGTGATTTTAATAGCAACACAATTTGGGATTATAAAAAACATAGATTAGGTAGTCACTCAAGTGTTGTAGAGCGATTAGAGAAAAAGGGAATTTTCAGCACTTACCATACTCACTACAAACAGACACAGGGTAAAGAGGAACATCCAACATTTTATATGTATCGGCACAAAGACAAGCCATATCATATTGACTATTGCTTTGTTTCGACTGACATGTTGGATAAACTTCAATCGGTAGACATAGGCGAGTTCGATTTCTGGAAAAAGTATAGTGACCATGTTCCACTGATTGTCACTTTTGACAATAATTAAATGAGATGGGTTACCGCACAATACTGAAGACCATATTTTTACCAATGAATATGCATTTATACGATAAATCAATTAAAGTTAGAGTATCAAAAAAGTAAATACTTCTACTTTCCCACCTCGTCTCGCCTGAGAATGATGCAAAATGAAATCCACCCTTGAATCGCATAGCCCTTATAAGAGAGCTTTAACCGGAAAATCGTATTGACATGAAAGAAATCGAAATCGAATCCTTTTATCCGGCAACCAAACTACAATGGCGGGCGTGGCTGAAAAAAAATCATGTTAAAAAACAATCCGTCTGGCTCATTTGCTATAAAGTGAAATCCGGCAAGCCTACCATTACGTGGAGTGAAGCCGTTGACGAAGCGCTTTGTTTTGGATGGATAGATAGCATCAGAAGACCTGTTGATGGAGAAAAATTTCTACAGTTTTTCAGCAAACGAAAACTGGGCAGCACATGGTCAAAAGTGAATAAAGAAAAAGTTCAGAACATGATCACGAATGGCCGGATGACCGCGGCAGGATTAGCCTGCATAGACATCGCAAAACAAAATGGTTCCTGGACTATACTGGATACCGTTGAAGCGTTGATAATTCCTAACGACCTGACTAAGGCATTCAAAACTCAAAAAGGTTCGAAAGTTTTTTTTACAAGCTTACCTAAATCTGCTAAGAAACGTATTCTACAATGGCTTGTGCTAGCCAAACGGGTAGAAACCAGACTTAAAAGAGTTAATGAAGTTGTTACCCTCGCAAGCACGGGACAAATACCGAAACAATTTCGATAAGAATCTTTGGGTGCCCTACGGAGGCGATGTTTGACTAAGAAAAAAGTGATATTAAAAGTGTAAATTTGGTACATGAAAACAATAACTATCAATATACCTGACACGGTGGACTTTGATGACAAAGAAGCCCGTATGACAATAGCGTCAAGACTGTATGAAAAGGGTAAACTCTCACTGGGACAAGCTGCCGAATTAGTTGGACTTTCAAAAATATCATTTATGGAAATCCTCGGAGCTTACGGGGTTTCTGTTTTCAATCATTCATCCTCAGACCTTGATCGAGACATAGAGAATGCAAAAAGTTATAATCTCTGACACCAGCTGTTTAATCCTTCTTGACAAGATTGGTGAACTAAAACTTTTGAATATACTCTTTGGGCAAATTATAATCACGCAAGAAATTGCTAACGAATTTAAAAAAGAGTTGCCGGGTTGGATTTCAATCGAAGAACCAACCAACAAGATCTATCAAAAAATTCTTGAAGCTTCTCTCGATAAAGGGGAAGCAAGCGCGATAGCATTGGCTCTTGAGCAGACCGATTGTTTATTAATAATAGACGATTACAAAGGAAGGAAATATGCAGAGCAGTTAGGTATAAAAATTACTGGAACACTTGGAATAATAATTGACTCAAAACTGAGTGGACACATAGAATCAGTAAAACCTCTGTTGGATAAAATCAAAAAGACTGACTTCAGGTTAACCACAGAACTTGAAAAAAAGATACTTGAAAAATCAAGAGAGGAGTAACTATTCCGCGATGCAAATAGTCAAATGTTCCCAATTATACCAATCGTACTTATTTCCTGTTATTCACCAACTCCCCAATAATCCGTAGCCCATCCAGCGTAAGGTTGGGTTCGATGGAATAGAAAAAACTACTGAGGGATGTAATAGCGGAAGACAAGCCGCCTGTCGCAATCACGGGGCACTCGGTGTTTAATTCTTCGCGGATTCTCGTAACTACATTTTTAACCAGACCTTCATATCCAAACAGTATACCGGATTGAATAGCTGTAACTGTGTTCTTGCCCAGGGAAGATGCAGGCATTTCCAATGGCACATCAAATAACTTGGCTGTATTTTGCGAAAGTGACCGGATGGCGGTCTTAAGTCCGGGGGCTATAGAGACTCCCAGAATTTTACCTTCGTGAGATACGGTAGTAAACGTTAAAGCGGTTCCAAAATCAACCACGATGCATGTCTGTTTGTATTTGAAGTAGGCTGCCGCTGCGTTGGCCACCAGGTCCGAACCTATTTCAAAGGGGTTCAGAATATTCATTGGCAACGACTCATACACTTTGGGTCCTAACACCACGGGCTCTTTTTCAAAAAGTGTACGCGAAACATTTTTTATTTTCTCGGTCATGGCCGGCACCACGCTGCTCAGCACAATGGTTTTTACCTGTCCAACCTCGATGCCCGATTCAAAAAAGTAATCGCGGATTTTTACCCCAAAATAAAGTTCGGGCAAATCGGGCTTGGAAAAAATCCGCCAGATGTGTTTCCACTCTTCGTTCTTCCACAACCCTACAGTTATGTCGCTGTTGCCGATATCGAATGCCAAAAGCATTACGCAAAATGCAAATAATTCTTTAACCCAAAGGTCGTCTCAAAAGTAATTTTCAACTGTCAGCCTGAGCATGTTGAAGGCTATTTTACTTCAAACTAAGGTTTCGACAAGCTCAACCTGACAACTTAATGGCTTTCGAGATAACCTTCTGCATTCCGGGATTAGCCCATAAAAAAGAAAAAGGTCTGACCCGGAAAAGATCAGACCTGATTAAGAGCTCCACACCCATCAATCCTGTCGTACAACACTGGAGCCCGTAACTTCGGCAATCACCTGCGGACTGCCCCGATATAGTACTTCGCTGGCGCCACTGGCCGAGACTTCGAGTTGCTGTGATACGGATACTTTTCCATGGCTGGCACCCGATACCGTAAGCGTTGAGGTGGTTGTGTTAAAGTCAAACGCACTTAGTATAGATGCTCCCGAAACATTTCCATCAATCAACTGACCTTCGCCCGCCAGCCGAAGCTGAGATGCTCCGCTAAGTGAAAAATGAATTTCTTTCATATCCATAGTCAATTGGGCAAGCGATGCTCCCGACAAGGAAAGATCCATGCGATTAACACTGGCAAATCCGGAAACCGTTGCGTTAACAGCACCCGAAAAATCAGCTCCGTATAAAACCGGCAGTGTTATGTTAACATAGGTAGCATATTGCCTGCGCTGGCTGTGATTGAAACGCAAATTCAAGGCGTTGCCGTTTTTACTAACGATCAGGTCGTTCAGGTTTCTGCGGTCGCCATCAGCTTCGATAGAAAAATTCTCACCGTACTTAATTGTTACTATCAGCGCATCTTCGGCTTCAATCCGGTCAAAATCAACAAGGGCATAACTTTGCCGGTCTTGTTGAAATGGTCCGGGGTCTTCTTCATTACATGCTGTAAGCCATACCAGGGCAACAAGCATCGCTATCAGATTAATCTTTTTCATATCCTTTTTGGGTGTTTTGATTCTAAGACAGCTAAGGGCTTTTATACCCCTAGCTTGCTGTCAACTTTTTTTAAAACTCAATTCTGTAGCTGAGTATGGGCAAAAGGGGCAACATATACCATTTTTTAATCTCGCCACTCTGGGGCTCATAGTACTGGCCGCCCAGGTTTTTATTATTGGTAGCGTTCTGCAAATCCAGCGAAAGCGTGGTTGTTGAATTGGGGCGGTTGCGTTTTAAGCTTACCCTGAAATCCATGCGGAAGTAGTCTGGCAACTGTTCGGTAAAGGCAAGGCTTTCGACATAGCGGGTTTCGCCTGTTTCCTGCGACTTCTCAAAATCAATTGGAGTGCTCCAGAATCCACCGGTATAAATAGTGCGCAGGTTCAAACCAAACACGCGGTTTTTCTTCCAGAGATATTCTTTGCCGGCTGTAAAACTGAGTGCATGCCTGCCATTGAACCGGGTGTTGCGCCAAACATTATCCAACGCCTTATACTCTGAGTTGTATAAGGAACCGGAAAGCAAAAAGTACAGGTTGTTATGCAGAAACTGCTCAACCGTTAACTCAAGCCCGTAGTTGCGGCCCGTGCCTTTATTCACCATAGGTATCGTTGCATATCCCTCCTCTACAACCAATGATGAGATAGGACTCGTGGGATCATTTTCTACTGCAACATTAAATAACTGTTGATAGTAGGTCTCTGCTTTTACCCGCAGGTATTTTGTCAAAGACCTGTCGTAGCCAACAACAAAATGGTGTGCCTTGTTGAATCCAAGATTTTTATTGGGTTGCGTAAACGAGCCATCAGGTTGTTCTATTTGTGCTTCATAAACACCAATGGGTTGCATCTGGCTGTGCAATCCATAACCCAGGTTTAACGACTGTTGATTGTTTAGATTATACTTCATCGAAACACGTGGCTCAACAGAATAGGTGCTGTTGTCATTCAGATATAGCAAATGAACTCCTGTATTTACCGTCAACCGATCGGTGGGTCGGTAATTCCACTGCGAAAATAATTGAAGCGTACGCGCGTACTCCGCAGAATTTAGTGGCTCTTCAATTTGATCTGTCTCAGGATTTACATGGCGGTTTAGTAACTTATATGTATACCGGTTCAGATACATGCCCGAGCGGATACTGTTCTTTGCATTGAACTTGTGATTGAGCACCGAACTAATGGTGATTTTCTGCGTAGTATAGTTCTCTTTATAATTAAACTGTGGATTGTAATCATTGTCGAGTCGGGTATTTTGAAACCCGTGATTGTTACCCGAAAGCACAACCGTGGTTTGCAAAAATGTATTGGAGTTAAGCGTTATTGCATGTTTAAGCCCCGTTGCTCCTGTATTGGAAAAATAATTGAAGCTGTACCGTTGATAATCTTCCTCCCATTGGGTGGAATCTTTTTCTGCATTTTGATTCTGATCACTCAATCCGCCAAAACCAAACAATGAAAAGTTTCCTATCTTATTAGTGGGTAAAAAAATATTGTACGATAAGTCCTGAAAATTGGTGACGGCATCGCCCACATTAACTCCTATTTGTGATAAAACACTTAGTGTGGAGTACCGATAGTTTATAAGATAAGAACCGCGATAGTTTTTTGCGAACGGACCTTCTGCAGCCAGGTCTAATCCTAAAAATCCGGCCTGCACGGTGTACTCCCGTTTCTCATTATTTCCCTTACGGAGATTCAGATCAAACACACCGGCTAATGCATTTCCATATTCTGCCGGAAAGGCACCTGTAGAAAAATCAGAATTAGCAAGCAGTTGCGAACTGAGGATAGAGATGCCCCCACCAGAAGAACCCACATCGGCAAAATGATTGGGGTTGGGAATATCAACGCCTTCCATGCGCCACAGCAAACCAACGGGTGAGTTTCCACGAATGGAAATAGAATTGTTGCCATCATCGGCTGATACTACTCCGGCAAAAGATATTGCTGCCCGCGCAGGGTCGTTTACTGCAGCTGCAAACTTCCTGGTTTCCTCCACCGAAAAAGTACGCGTACTTACGGTGGCCATTTCATTGATCGGCTGATTCTTTTCTACATCGGGTCGCACCACGATTTCACTGAGTTGGGTAACGTCTTCCTCAACGGGAATCGTCAACACCACTTCCTTACCGGAATTGACAACAATGTTTGGAATACTGATTTCCTTATAGCCAACAAAGGAGATGCGAAGCGTATGCGTACCTACCGGAATTTGCAGGAGTTTAAAATTTCCATCCAGATCGGTAGTAGTACCAATCAGGGGATTGGAATTAACCAGTACAACGGACGCTCCCGGCAAGGTGGTTTGGGAAATTTTATCAACCACCGTGCCGCGAATTGTTTGGGTAAGAGTTTGGGCCGAAAGGGTTAGGCTACTAAAAAATAACGTGAGGCTGAAGTAAATTCTGGGTGTCATAAAATCATTTTTTCGATCTTATGACAAATTGGTTCTCCCTAACCCCTAGTGCTGACTAAACTTTTTATGATAAAACCCAAGCAGTTTATAAAAACCGCAATGCTACTTTAGCGCCCCACCACATTTTCAGGTTAGTGTCATTACTGAAATTCTTCTCCGACACAATCTTTGGATGATAGTCCGTGAACAGTGTGGGATACTCAGTATAGGTATTGCTGGTTAAATATCCATTGAAGGTAACTCCGGTGGCGATTGAGAATTTCTTAGCTACCTGAAAATCAAAACCTATATATACTTTATTAAGCAAACTTAATGCATCGGTAAAAGAACCTTTGTTAACATGTTGCGAGGAAATATCAAAGTCGAGATTTAACCAGCGGGTTAATTTGGGTGAGGTGCCCAAGCCATATCCAAACGTCCACACGGAAGTATCAGCTGGATCTAAAGATTGTTGGGGCTTAAATCCTGCCATTAACATCGTATGAAATTTTCTAACCCCGGTTCGAAATGCCAGGTTTGTATAAAAAACTTCGTCTGCCGACAATTCAATTTTGTGATACCCGTTTTTCACAATACTGAGTAATCCGATCGGAGCTCCCCCCAGAGTATCAGCGTAGTTAATGAGACCAATTTGAGTGCCATGTACTTTCCTTCCATAGTTAAAAAGCGCAGAGATCTGTGATCCTGTTATTTTCTCGGTTGCAATGTTAGTCAAACCCGCAAGCTGAGATCCGGAATAATCACCTACCTGTACGTTTCCAAACCCCGCCACCTGCACTCCATTCGAAGGCTTGCCCGTAACGTTACTAAAACCCGCTACCTGCACGCCATTCATCTTGCCAAGATTGGTATTAGCAAAACCGGCTACCTGCACTCCGCGTGTATCGCCCATATTGGTGTTAACAAAACCAGCCAGTTGCACGGCTTCAGTATCTGCTCCGTTTACATTCGCAAAGCCCGCAGCCTGCACCCCATATACCTTGCCTCCCACTACGTTTCCAAACCCTGCTATCTGCAACCAGCTCACATCGCCCCGATCTAGATTAAAAAAGAACCCCAACTCAATCTGTCTGGTACCAAGTGAATAACCTCCTAAAAAATTGATGGAGTAATCATTAATTATGTTACCGCTAAGCCCGCCATTCGTACCAAGAAAAGGAAGAAAGGATACTTGTACTAATTCGTAAAGGGTATCGCTAATGTTTTGAACATTAGGTTCTGATGCGTAAGGAAAACTCATTTCTTCATCCTCTTCAATCTCCACCGAATCTGTCGGAGTGGTTTGGGCTGTAATTAAAACTGAATCTTCGGTAATAGGATCAATAGAAATGGTTAAATACTGGTTGCTAGGTGCAGTAATACTTACCAATGTATCGCGATAATTTTTTTTACTCACGGAAAGAGAAATCGAATCGGTCTTCTTCTCCAACTTAAGATTGAAATATCCAAATTCATCCGTTACAGCAGAAGTTACAGAGTTCTTGTCGTACACACTGGCTTGCGGAATCTTTTCTCCGGTAGCTTTATCTTCCACATATCCATTTATTATTACAACAACTGTATTGTTTTTAACCGGTGCCACTGGCGCTTTGGTAAGAATCAGGTAGTTGCTCTTTTCCTTGTAATTCATGGAGCCATTAAAAATCTCATTGAGCACATTCCTGACTGTTTGGTTAGTTATGTCCAGTGAAACAATCTGATTGGGATCGATGATGGCGCTGTTATAGGAAAATGAAAATCCACCCACCTGGCCAATCCGATTTAAGAGCGAAGGAACCTTTTCATTCACGGCACTAATTGAAATAGTGCGCTCCAGCAGCGGTATTGCTTTCTGCTGAGCAACGGCCACCACGCAAGTAACGAGCAATAAAATCGTATAGAATTTTCTCATGCGCAGTCTATTGGTCGCACCCCTTCCCATCCAGGATTATTTCGTCATCCTTGCGGGTGATTGTAAGTCCCATGGTTTCTGCTATCACTTCGGCAATGATAGAGGCGTTGTCTTCTTTAAAATTAGCGGTGAGACGGCAGGCGTAAAGTTTTTCGTTGGCCAGTTTAATCTTAGAGTTATATACATCGTTCAAAAGATTTACCACCGAACGCAAATCAGTATTGTTGAAACTGAATATTTTTGTCTTGTAAGCCAGCGCGTTGGTATCTGGCTTTTCGATGCGGTAAAATTGTTTGTTGCGTTTGCTATAAATCGCTTTTTCCCCCGCTTGCAGATTTAACCCTGAATCAAGTAACGTGTAGAACTGAACTTCTCCGCTGGTAACGATAATCTCAATGGTATCCTTATCAGGATATGCCTTCAGGTTAAATTCAGTTCCGATATCGCGAACCAACACTTCATCGGCTTCAATTACAAAAGGGTTCTCTTCTTCGTGCTTAACAGAAAAATAGGCCTCGCCCTTTAGCACTACCTTTCGTGTTCTTTCGCGCGGATTGTATTTATATGTCAACTCGCTCTTCTTATTCAAGAATGCAGTACTTCCATCGGGCAGTGTATCCTGCACGGTCACAGAATCTGAAACTACTGCCAATGTTTGTGTAGAAGGTGTAATCCATTGATAGGTAAAGTATCCAACTCCAAACAAGATCACCACTCCGGCCGCGATCCGCATCAACTGGTTGAATGATGCGGGCTTATTGTTATGAAGCGGTATGACTTTGCCCTGAGACTTATTGATTCTGTACTTTACCTTATTCCAGGCGGCATCCGTATCAAACTGAATTTGTACATCGGTAGAGGCCGCCTTTTCAAAAATGGTTTTAAGGTTCTCGTAATACTTCTTGTTGTCTTCGCTTTGCTGAGTCCACAACAACACATCTGTTTCCTCTTGAGCAGATCCTTCCCCGGCCAGTACCTTGCCAATTAATTCATCCATATCGTTCCAAACATTCTCCATTAAATCCAGTCTTTCATGAATATTAAAAACAAGGGTAAATAATCCTTCAATTGCTCACGCATCAGTTTAAGTGCCTTCCCCATATGGTTCTCAACTGTTTTCACCGAAATCTGTAACTGATCGGCAATCTCCTGATACTTCAATTCTTCAAAGCGGCTAAGTTGAAAAACCAGGCGGCATTGTTCAGGCAATGTTCTCATGGCTTCTGTAATTTTTATTTCCAACTCTGCGCCCAGCACCTTTTGCGATACGGACTCGTAGGAAACTTCGGATACAGCCAGTTCATGAGCTACATGTTGCTGCTTCACTTTTTCATGTTTAATCACATTGAGGCAACTGTTGCGTACCATGCGATACAGGTACGACTTAAGGGAGGTCTCGATAGCAATGTTATTGCGCTTCTCCCAAACGGTGATAAAAGATGCCTGGACAACTTCTTCCGCTTCTTCCTTATTCTGCAAAAAGGAATAGGCATAGCGGCACAATGGTTGGTAATAGGTTCTAAAAATCATCTCAAAAGCACTTTCGTTGCCCAGCTGGAGTGTTTCCAAAACCTGCTTTTCCAATAAATCCACCGTTTTTGAAATGTTTCAGTGCAATTTACGGGTTTGGGGCGTTGAGGTTATGACAACTGAAAGAAGTTTTACCCCTATCTCCATCTTTCTCTCTATAAAAAAGGCCATCCCGCTTTTAGCGGAATGGCCCCTCCCTTAATACTCAGAAACTTCAGATCTTTTTCATCTTCTCGAACTTGTAGACATCCGGCATCTCCGAATCATCATGCATCGATACTTTCAGATCGTTGATTAGTCCATTGCGGATATCATATACCCACCCGTGTACATAAGGTCCGCCACGCTTTTGCCATGAGTTTTGGATAATGGATGTTTTACCGAGGTCATAAACCTGTTCCATTACATTCAACTCAATAAACCGATCCTCCCGCTTCTTCATATCGGTGATTGTCTCCAACTCATCCTGATGCATCCGGTACACGTCTTTAATGTGCCGGATCCAATTATCAATAAGCCCTATTTGCTTATTGCCCATGGCCGCACGCACACCGCCACAACCATAGTGCCCGCATACAATCACATGACTCACCTCAAGTACATTTACGGCATAGTCAAGTACACTGAGCATATTCATATCAGAATGCACTACCATATTGGCAATGTTGCGATGCACAAATACTTCACCAGGGGCAGTGCCCGTGATTTCATTGGCGGGAACACGGCTATCTGAGCAACCTATCCACAAAAAATCGGGTTTCTGCGTGTTGGCGAGTTTATTAAAAAAGTCTTTGTCTTCCTGCAGTTTTTGCTCTACCCAGGCACGGTTCTGTAGTAAAAGCTGTTCGTATTTTTTCATAATTCCTTTGCGGTTATTTTAATTCCAGTTAATTCGACTTCAATATTTTTTGCTTTTGCAGTTTCCATAAAATCAGTAATGGTTTCCAGTATATCGGCATCCATAAAATTTGCTTTGACCCCATCAATCACCACACGTGTATCGGAGGGAATTTTACCTAAGGCCTGACGCAGTGAAGCCTTGTGCAAAAACGAAACGTCCTTTGTGAATTTAAGAAGAAAATTCTCCTCGGAAGAAACAACAATGATAGCCTTCTGGAAATTGGTTTTGAGAATGAAAAATATAGCTACCACAATACCCAGAAAAACTCCTTGTAACAGATTCGTGAACGTTACCGCAAGGATGGTGACAATAAATGGCAGAAACTGGGCAGTCCCTTTTTTATACATTTCCTTAAAGCTGGCGGGCTTGGTTAGCTTATAGCCCGTTACCAATAGAATTCCGGCTAAGCACGAAAGTGGAATTAATTGTAACACACCCGGTATAAGCAACACCGACAATAATAAAATGATACCATGCGAGATGGCCGAAGCCTTTGTCCTGGCTCCTGCATTAACATTGGCAGAACTTCTCACAATCACCGAAGTAACCGGCAGTCCCCCCAATAGGCCCGAAACCAGATTACCGGCACCTTGTGCTCTCAATTCGCGATTAAGCGGAGTAATCCTGCGGTACGGATCTACTTTATCGCACGCTTCTATATTAAGTAGCGTCTCTAAGCTTGCAACAATGGCGAGTGTTAAGGCTGTAATATAGATTTTAGGATCTTGCCATAAGGAAAAATCGGGGAAGGTGAAAAATGCACTTAATCCAACCGATTCAGAAAGCATGGGTACTGACACCAAATGCTTATCGCTGATGGCCAGGGAAGGAAGGAAGCTATTGAACAGCATGTTTAGGATAATTCCTAAAAAAACCACCACAAGGGGTGCCGGAACCATTCTGAAAAATTTGAATCTCAATAGTCGATTCGAGTTCCACGAAACCAAAAGTATAATTGAAACGGCACTGATGATGACAGCCCCAGGGCTTAGATAATTCAATGCTTCAAAAATTTCTGTTAGGGTGTTTCTTCCATCGGGCTGAAAGAAATTTTCATCGCCTTCAAAATCTTCATCGAACCCTACCGCATGCGGGATCTGCTTTAGAATAAGAATCAAACCAATTCCAGCTAACATGCCTTTAATTACCGAGATCGGGAAAAAATGCGCGATGGAGCCAGCTCGTGCGAATCCTAAAATGATCTGAATTATTCCTGCCAGAACAACACAAAATAAAAATGCTTCGAATGATCCGAGGTCCAGGATTGCTGCTGCCACTATTGTAGTTAAGCCTGCGGCTGGTCCGCTAACACTCAAGGGTGATCCACTGAGTGATCCCACTACAATACCTCCAACAATACCTGCCAGCACTCCGGAAAAAAGCGGGGCTCCTGAAGCCAGTGCAATTCCTAAACACAATGGCAACGCAATCAAAAACACAACAACCGATGCCGGGAAGTCCGAAGACCAATACCCTCTTAAATTCATAAATACAAAATGATTAGATTAAAACTTAGTAATCCGATCGAACGGAGAGAAACAACAATTTCTTTAGGTATTAAGCTTGAGGAGGAGGGGAAATTATTTCCAGAAAATGGAAACTGGTTAGAAAGTGGTTGGAGGAAATGATACTCGCGGTGGATCTAGCCGCTGTATATACCGTATAAAGAGAAATCAATTTCGAAGTTTCATCATCCAGTCCACTGGTATCTTCTTCTACCGGAGATGGATTGGCCTGTTTATCGGGTTCTCCGTCTTCGTTCCAATCGATAAGGTTGGTGGTAACTGCCTTGGTTTGGATAGACGTAGTGATCGTGTTTGCCATCACAAGGATCAGCAAACACGCGATAGAAACATATGTAAGTACAATCTTGACCATGAAGGATCGCAAATATAGTAATTTGTTGCTATGCTCTGCATGCAAAATTATTTTAAGAAATAATTAACAACAAGTAAACTCCTTTGTGGGAAAAGGGTCCATTATTCTACCTCTACAATAATCTCAATTTCAACGGCAATGTTGTTTGGTAGTGAATTCATCCCCACGGCAGAGCGGGCATGTTTTCCTTTCTCGCCAAACACGGCCACCATTAAATCCGAGAACCCATTGATTACTTTAGGTTGATCGGTGAATGTGTCTGTACAGTTCACCATACCAAGCACTTTTACAATTCGCTTTACTTTGTTCAAATCACCCAACTCCCCTTTTAGGGTTGAAAGAATTGAAATGCCGGTTTGTTTTGCAGCCTCATAACCTTGTTCAGTTGTCATGTCAGCGCCCACCTTACCACTGATGTTTGATCCATCGGCTTTGGTTGGACCATGGCCAGCGAGATAGATGAGATTACCGGTGCGCACCGCTTTTACATAATTAGCCATCGGCTTGGAAGGTGCGAAAAGTTCAATGCCTAGTTCCTTCAGCTTTTTATCATAATCAATTTTCTTTTGAGCAAAAGAAAATGTAACGCAAAAAACAGCAGCAGTTAATAAGAGATATTTTTTCATAAATATGGTTTTAAAAATCAACGTCTGGGGAAGACCAGTTTAAGTCCCGGTCTTTTACTTCCTCCAATATCCATAAAAAAGCGCGACTCCCGCAAATTACCTTGCTGATCCCACATCTAAAAAGTGCCCATCTTTCCTTCATGCATTGATTGGGTTGTTACCTGGCCCAGCCAATAAGAGCTTTTGTTGGTGAACGGAATCGCAGCCAGTGAGGTTAATAGGGGTGGTTGATTAAAATTTTGCTTTTGACTCGCGAGCCAGGATTGCCTTGGCTGAGTTTTCTCAACATTTATTGTATACGATTTCAATGTCACTTCTTTATGGAATTGTGCCGAGGTAGAAAGGCCGGAGAAAAGAAGAAGACATAAAAAAGTGAATCGCAGACAATTCATATCAGGAATTTACAAACTTTAATTGAAACTGGTAACTTCGGATAAACATTGAATTTTATGGCTGACGTATTTCGCTGCCCCTGGTGCCTGAAGTTTGAACAATACATTCAATATCACGACAATGAATGGGGTGTACCGGTGCATGACGATCGCATACATTTTGAGTTTTTAATTCTTGAAGGGGCTCAAGCCGGACTTAGCTGGTCTACAATTTTAAAAAAGAGAGAAGGGTACCGGAAAAACTTCGCTGAGTTCGATCCGGTAAAAGTAGCCCGCTTTACCGAAAAACGACTCGAGAAAATTTTACAAGATCCAGGCATTATCCGAAACAAATTGAAAGTGAATGCTACAGTCAACAATGCAAAAAGGTTTCTGGAAGTACAAAAAGAGTTTGGGAGTTTTGACAAATACATCTGGGGGTTTGTTAACCACAAGCCCATTGTGAACAAATGGAAAACTTCAAAACAGATTCCGCCTACAACCAAAGAATCCAATGCATTAAGCAAAGACCTGATTAAGCGCGGCTTCAAGTTTGTGGGAAGCACTGTTATCTATGCTCACATGCAGGCGTGTGG
Organism: Cyclobacteriaceae bacterium; assembly: GCA_040079965.1. GTDB lineage: Bacteria > Bacteroidota > Bacteroidia > Cytophagales > Cyclobacteriaceae > ELB16-189. The sequence continues at coordinate 13,691 of JBEBJH010000009.1, read as the reverse complement.
GTTAGTGAACGATCATCTGGTGGATTGTTGGAAATACAATAAGGTATAATCTCATGAAGTTAGTCAACTAGAAAAATGAAAAATAGATTTGGAGTCTTTTTGATTGTCGTTTTTATGGTTTCATCTGGGTTGTTGTACGCACAACAACCCAATATTCTGTTCATCCTGGCAGACGACATGAGCTATCCCTACGCAAGTGTATATGGTGATCCGGTGGTAAAAACTCCTAACCTCGAAAGACTTGCTCAACACGGTGTAACGTTTACCAATGCATTTAGTGCAAACCCTTCGTGCACACCATCAAGAGCAGCCGTGCTTACTGGTCGATACCCGCACAAGCTCGGTGAAGCTGTAAACCTGGTTGGCAGATTGGATGCATCCATTCCCACGTATGTACAATTATTGCGAAAGGAGGGTTATGAAGTAGCCTATGACAGAAAGGGTTGGGCTCCAGGGGATTTTACAAAAATGGGGTATTCCGAAAATCCCGCGGGTAAGCAAGTTGAGTTTCAAAAAATGATTAGTCAATTGCCAAAGGAAAAGCCTTTCTTCTTTTGGTTTGGTACAAACGATCCCCACCGCACCTTCCCATTCGGAAAAGGCCGGGCATCAGGAATCGATCTGAACAAAATCAAAGTGCCCGCCTTCTTGCCGGATGTCCCCGAAGTCAGAGGTGACCTGGCTGACTATTTTTATCTGATCAAACGATTGGATGATGAAGTCGGAGAACTGTTAAACATATTAGAGCAATCGGGAAGATTGGAAAACACAATCATTGTAATGACGTCCGACAATGGTATGCCTTTTCCACATGCGAAGGCAAACTTATATGACTATGGTACACGGGTGCCACTGATCATCTCCAGCTTTTCAAAAAAAGTCTTACAAAATAAGAAGAACGACTCCTTCGTAAACCTGATTGATTTAACGCCTACTTTTTTGGATGTGGTGGGTGTACTGGCAAAACCAGAAATGGATGGTAAGAGTTTGATGCCGGTACTTACCGGCAAAACAACTATTCATCGCACCGAAGTTTTTCTTGAGCGCGAACGTCATTGCATGGCGCGCAATGAATTTGATAAAGGCGCGGGCTACCCCATGCGGGCCATCCGCACCAATAACTTTTTATATATCATTAACCTGCGTCCGCATCGCATGCCTGGTGGCGATGAGTTCATGCCCGGCACCACATCGGAGTATGGTGATGTAGATGGCGGTCCTACGAAAGCATTTATTCTTGATAACCGGGATAACCCCAATGTGAAACCTTTCTTTGAATTGGGTTTTGCCAAACGGCCCGGAGAAGAACTTTATGATTTAAGGAAAGATCCATACAACGTGAACAATGTAGCTGAGCTATCAGAGTATGCATCCGTAAAAAAAGAGTTGAGTGAACAATTATTGAAGTGGATGCAAGATGAAAAGGATCCGCGTGTAAATGGCGGTGGCGATGAAATCGATCGCTACAAACCCACTACTCTGGCGTGGATTACGAAGTGGAGTATTGAGTTCGTGAAGGATTGAAATTTGTGTCCTGATCAGAAAAGGTATTTTCCAAACGCATACAACCCCAACAAAAGAAGAGTAAGACCAGGGACAAGTTTTACAAAACGATTGTCTTTTACATAGGAGGCCAATCGTTTGGCTAAAAAAGTAAATAGCGTAAGTAGAATCATTACACCCACGGAAGTGCCAAACACATAGCTATGTAGTAACCAGGGTGTCGATAAATCAATCCAGCTCTGAGCTTTCAGATAAGCGGTGATACCAATCCAGAAAGGGATAGCCATCGGGTTGAGAATGCTGAGTACTATTCCCCTGCGAAATCCACTTTCATTAAACCGAACCGAAAATTCACTTGGCTTGCGAGCAGACCAAACAGAAAATCCACCAATTACCGTCATTACAATAGCTGTAATAAGTTGAAAGTTATCAACGATCACCGGTGAGGAAGTAACCCAATCTTCAAATACAACCGCGATCCAGGCGTAGGGATATTCAATGATGGAAACCGCGATCGCAAAACGAAGTGCCGTCTTAATTTTATACTCCATCCCCAATTGCAGCACAGCCAGGTTGAGTGTGCCCGGTGGGATCGATCCCAAAAAACTAAAAATAAGTCCGACTAAAAAAACCTGAACAATCATACTCCAGGGGCCATGTATTTTTTAACTCGCTTATAAATCTGTTTGCCTTCTTGTAAGGATAGGTAAGGAACTCCTCGTTCATGATTCTCTTTACTTACGCGATAGAGGTTTTTCCAATGCGTGATCAACACTCCCACGGCTTTAATTAATGAGGAACCAGGATGATAGATATGGGCAGGTTCTGCACCACAACCATTAAGCTCCATAATTTTAATATTCCCGTTTTCCAAATCTTTCACCGAAGCACAGCGTAAATCATAACGACCAAAGTAAAAGCCATTGATTTGCTTGCTGATGGCATCGAAAGAAGAATTGAGTTTATCGTTGACCAGGTGATTAAAATTTAAAAACGTAGTGCCCAGGCAATGATTGCCAATAGATACCAGTTCCATCTTTTGTCCAGATGGAACGATCTCGGTCAATCGATCAGCATTCACCATGCGCAGAGTCTCCCACTGAATTTTTGCGCGGTCTTTCCCGAGAATCAATTCCTGTAAACTCTTTTTCCCGTCACCGATAACGGAAAGAAACTCTTTTCCAGTAATGGAATTAACAAAGCCATTCGGCTGAGACGGGTATCGAACGTAATACACACCAAATTCCAGAGGCAAATCGACCAACTCCTGCATGATAAAATCTATCTTAATTTCCCTCAAATAGGCTTCGACATCTTTTTCGTTTTTTATTCTACGCACCATCCAACCGCGCTCACCTAAATCTGGTTTGAAAATAAGTGGGAAAGATAAGCCGCTGTTACGCATTGTTTCAGTGATACTTGTTACAGTAGCAGGCAGTTTGATTAAACTTGTTACTGGTTTTAATGATTCTGGCACCAATTGTAACACCTCATATTTGGATTCGCCCATCATACCTCCCGTAAGGATGGAAGGATTGGACGCGGTGAAATACAAAAGCGATCGCTCCTTTAGTGCATACCAGATCCAAATAAAAAATAGTGGCGCCTGAATTATGCCAAAGGGCCAGTACTCCCAACTTCGGATTTTGATAAAGAATTTACTTCGGAAAATATTCTGCACGGAATTTTTGAATGTGCAAAAATAAGGAAAGGGATTTAGCGCGTGGCCATTTCGGTTTCTTTGTATCGGATGGTAGAAACTGCAACTCCAAAGCCTGCGGGCAAGTTTACATAGTCAGCAACTTCGCGGATGCCTATTTTCATAATGGCCATATGGTGTACGGCATGTTCAATATTGTAGGTTAGTTCGCGCAGGTAATTGGTTTCAACAGTAACACATTCCTCACTATCTGGCTCGTAGCCCACTTCCAGTTTTAAGGCCTTATCACCTTGATTGGTAATAACGAAATCCTGTATCTGGCTGATGGTGTGCAACGCAATGTGCTTATCGTTCTCCATGGCCTTGTTGTGAATGCGCTTGTCATAATTCACAATGCCTAATTCATATCCTTGTTCAAGGCAAATAAAAAACTCAAGGGTATGGCGCAAATGCTGACCCACAGTCGAGCTGCTCAACGCAATTGAAGGTTTACGGAAATCCTCCTCGGTGATTTGATTAATCACATCCGCCAGTTGGGTCAAGATTGTTTTTCCAGCCTGATAAAGTTGCTTCATATTCTAATCAAACTTAAGCCCGACAAAGATAATCTAAACTATGGCTCATACGCGATGGATGGGCTTTTAAAGGATCTATTGGGCGATTTTCTTCCAATTTTGGTCTGCTTTTGCTTTTAACGGTCCTTCACTTTTATTCCAATCGGTAAGCGTATTGTTGCCCCAGAAATTGTAGAATAAATAGAGTTTGTCACCCACAATTTTATAGGTCTCTGGATCAATATTAACTTTCTCACCAGTTTCGCCCATGGCGTAGGCGCACCAGCCGCCATACGCTGGTTCATACTTTTCCGGATTCGCTTTGAATTTAGATACGTTGTTTGCTGTAGCAAATAAATAGGTAACCCCTTTGTAAGAAAACTTCAGTTCATCCTTTCCCTCCAGAGGCTTGTTGTCGAAATAACTAACCGGGTCATAACCCTCCAGGGCAACGGTCTTCTTTAAATTATAAAGTTTAATCCGACCCTCATTTTCCTGAGCCAGCACACATTGACTGAGAATGAGAACAAGAAAAGTAAGTGTTATTAGTTTTTTCATACTTGCCTTAACGAAAGATCAGCAAACGTAGTTTCTTTAATCACTACGCTTTGTCGTACGGAATACAAATATCTAATCAGGTAGTAGGTCTTTTACATATTCCCACACCAACTCGGACTCATAGCCCTTGCCAATTACAAAACGCGCTACCTTATCGCGTTTTTTAAAACGGTTTTCTTCATTGATTTCGGCTGTCTTCTTTTTGATCAGGGTCTTTAGTGTTTTAGAATAATCCGCAGGCTCGATTTCTTTTAGCCCGCGTTGTATGCAGTTTTTAGTAAGTCCCAAAAATTCCAATTCATTCTTGATTTTAAGTTTGCCCCATTTTTTCATACGAAACTTACCTCCGGCATAGGCTTTGGCAAAACGCTCTTCGTTCAAAAATCCATCAGTGATAAGCTGCGAAATAATCTCATCCACCTGCGTGGCATAGAGACCATACTCATAAAGTTTGCTTTTAACTTCTTTGTGCGATCGCTCCTGATAGGCGCAGTAACGTTGAATTTTAGCAAGGGCTTCAGTAGGACTAAATCGTTTTTTTATCCTGGATCCTGGATACTCGTCACTGGTTTCTACCCGCTGTTTGAAAGCCATTCTCAAATATCCTTATACTACCTGCCAGAATCAAGTCCAGCAACCAAGTAGCTATTTCACGAGTCCTTTATTCTTCAAAATGCTTAATAAAAATTTACGCTCGTTTTCGGTATTAAAAATTTTGTAAGGCAAGTGAATGAGTTGTGCTTTGTTCACGAACAGCAAAAAATAATCCTTACCAATTTCAGCGCGCTTGATCTGGTCCCACTTCATGGGCATCCCTTCGCGGGCATTAAGTTTCATCACAATCTGCTGACTGGTGATCTCGTAAGAGAAGCGTTCAAATAGCATCTTGCCTTGTTCTAGTTGGGTTACGCCATAGAATTGAATCCACCAAAAGAGCAAATACAAGCCGGCACCTAGGGCTGCCCCGATAAACCACCAGATGCTTTGAATCCACACAAAGCCAAGGCAAATGGCCAGCACGATCAGGCTCACCCACCATTGTTGCTTTAAAATAGCCTTCAGAGCCATTTTTATATAGTCTTTCTTTTCCAGTCGGTAATTACGCGTCTTCACAATCATGGCAACAGTTCCACTTTTAAGGAGGGCAAAAATAATGGGGATTTGTGGGATTTTCTAATCTGAAATTAAAAGCAACCGATTCTCAGATTTTATAAGCAGCGAAACTGTGACCTGTGATTATAAATCTAATTTATTTCTCGACTTTCAAACTCATGTCCAGACTCTTCACTGAGTGCGTAAGAGCACCAACTGAAATATAATCTACTCCGCATTCGGCTACGGAACGTAAGCTGGTTTCGGTGATACCGCCACTGGCTTCGGTTTTAAATTTTCCATCAATCAGCTGCACCGCCTTCCTCATATCCTCCAAACTCATGTTGTCGAGCATGATTACATCAACACCTCCTACCTCCAGAACTTCTCCAACTTCCTTCAGCGTGCGGGTCTCTACTTCAATCTTCAACTTCTTGTTTTGTTCTTTCAAATACTTTTTGGTGTTCTCAATTGCGGGTCTTATTCCGCCTGCCATGTCAATGTGATTATCCTTCAGCATCACCATATCGTACAATGCATACCGATGATTCTTACCGCCCCCAATAGCCACGGCCCACTTTTCCATTAACCGGAAGTTGGGTGTTGTTTTGCGTGTATCCATAAGTTGGGCATTTGTACCTTCAATTAATTTGCATAGCCGATGCGCGTACGTTGCAATCCCACTCATCCGTTGCATGCAGTTCAATACAAGTCGCTCGGCCGATAAGATTGAACGGGCGGAGCCTTCCACAATAAAAGCTACTTCGCCCTTATGAATAAGATCTCCTTCCTTCTTGTAAAATGTAATCTTTAGAGAAGGGTCAACTTCGTGAAAAATTTTTTCTGCTACGGTAAGTCCTGCAATGAGGCCCTCATCTTTTACAAGTAACTGCGCTTTGCTTTTCTTAGAAGCCGGTATTGCCCCCAGGGTTGAATGATCTCCTTCGCCAAGGTCTTCGGCTAAGGCAAGTTGAATAAAATCATGAATGGCTTGATCTGTTAGATAGGCCACCATCACTCCTTCACAAAACTGATTTCGTGAATGAGGTAAGTATTGGCTGTCTGCTTAACGCGGATGAGCACATTAAATTTATCATTATTACTCTTATAGCTGCCAATGGCGTACTGTAAGCCACTTTTAGACGAACCCGTATGTTCGATGCTGAAATCAGATGAGGGATACTTTTTAAAAAAATCGCGCAACACAAATTCTGCCTGGGCTTTACTATATGTATTTACTTCGCCTTCCAGGTTGATATCTACCGACTGGTTAAAGTACTTGGCCAGTTCTTTAGCACTTCCGGCCTTCAATGCATCTTTCATGGGCGCAAAAATGTCGGTCTGAGCCCACATTAAATGCGAGATCAGGGTTAAAACTATTGTAAAAACCCACTTTTTGCTGTTCATAGCGCTCAACATTGCTCTAAAATTATGCCATTATTACGGTAACCAAAAATTTGTCTTCCGCTATTGCGGAACCTAACATTTGTTTTTGATTTATGAGGTTCATAACAAACCTAAAAAGAGCACAAATGCGGTAAATCACCCATATATTTGACCTCTCAAATTCAAAACAAATTAACATGAATAAGAAAGTGCTGTTGATGATTTTAGATGGTTGGGGAATTGCCAAAAACAAGAAAGTATCCGCTGTTGACAATGCCCAGACTCCCTACATAAACTCTTTATACAAAAAATATCCACATAGTAAGCTTGAAGCTTCAGGCCTGGCCGTTGGGTTGCCTGTTGGACAGATGGGTAACTCGGAGGTAGGCCATATGAACATTGGTGCCGGACGAGTTGTGTACCAGGATTTGGTGCGTGTTAATAAAGCTGTTGAAGAAAAAGAACTCGATGTCAACCCGGTGTTGGTAGAAGCGTTGAGTTATGCGAAGAAAAACAATAAATCAATTCACTTGATTGGCTTGCTTTCCGATGGCGGTGTCCACTCACACATCGATCATTTGAAAGGCCTGTGTACCATCGCTCATAACCAAGGAATCAAAAATGTTTTCATCCACGCCTTTATGGATGGCCGCGATACCGATCCCAAGGGCGGTGTTGGGTATTTAACCGACTTGAAAAATCATCTTGCCAAGACGACTGGTCGGATCGCCAGTGTGGTGGGACGTTACTACGCAATGGATCGGGATAAGCGCTGGGAGCGGGTGAAGCTCGCCTATGATGTAATGGTGCATGGAACCGGGGAAAAAACTTTGGATGTGCTGACTGCCGTTGAAAAATCATACGAAGCCGGAGTTACCGATGAGTTTATTAAGCCCATTGTTTCCGTTGATTCAAATAATCTACCAATAGCTACCATTAAGGATGGTGATGTGGTGCTCTGTTTCAACTTCCGTACTGACCGTGGCCGCGAAATTACAATGGCCCTAACCCAGCAGGATTTTCATGAGCAGAATATGTATAAGCTCAATCTTCACTATGTCACACTTACCAACTACGATGATACCTTCAAAGGTGTGAATGTGATTTTTGATAAGGATAATCTGGAAAACACGCTGGGTGAGATTGTATCAAAAGCTGGTAAGAAACAAATACGCATTGCAGAAACAGAAAAGTATCCGCATGTAACGTTTTTCTTTTCTGGCGGTCGTGAAGAAGTTTTTCCTGGCGAATCAAGGCTCATGTGTCCATCACCAAAAGTAGCTACTTACGATTTGAAACCAGAGATGAGTGCTCGTGACCTACGCGATAAAATCATTCCAGAACTTGAAAAGAAGAGCGCTGATTTCATCTGTTTAAATTTTGCCAACCCGGATATGGTGGGGCATACCGGTGTTTTTGAAGCCGCTGTAAAAGCGGTTGAAACCGTTGACCAATGCAATGAAGCTGTAACAGAAACCGCCCGTAAAAATGGATACGCGATCATAATCATTGCTGATCATGGTAATGCCGAAATGATGATCAATGACGATGGCACGCCTAACACAGCACATACAACAAACCTGGTACCTTGCATTCTTGTAGATGATTCCTACACCGGCAAGATTAAAGATGGAAAATTGGGCGATCTGGCTCCAACTATTTTAACCTTAATGGGTATTGCGATTCCCAAAGAAATGACTGGCACCGTGCTGATTGATAAATAATGCGTGTACGCTTTCTATTTTTTCTGACAGTCGTCATCGCCTGCGTGTCGTGTAACCAAACGAATCTGAAATATGATAAGCCTTATTTTGATTTCGATAGTTTGATAAATACGCAAGTGGCTGAGCTTGTAAAAGCGAATGCTTCCCTGTCAAAAACGGTTTCATTGGATGGACGAAGTGATCAATCAACAATGAAAATTGATAGCGCCATACTTGCGCATGAGCTGGACGTATTCCGTCAGCTTGATGTAATTAATAAGCCCCTTTACCGCGATGCCTATGAAATTTTGGATGGGGAAAAAGATAGACGGAGTAATCTTATTGTTCGTCAGTACAAATCAAAAAATCCATCACCTGTTCCTTTCGTGAATTTTTACTACCAGAATGATTTTCTTCACCTAAAGAAAATGGAATCCTATTATGTTGAAAACAATACCCTCTATTCAACAAAACGACAACTTCAGCTTGAATTTGATGATACTTCCGGAAAGCTCTTGTTAAGTCGATATATATTAACCGGAACACAAAAAATGATTTTGAGCGATTCGGTTAAGTTTTCAATTGAGGGATCATTTTTACCCACTACACACTAATCTCATCTCAAACTCGTCAGCACATATATGGCAAAGCGAACTTTAAGGGCTGATGGGGAAAAACGACCTCTCAATAAATCTGGAGTTCAAAAGTTAATTGGGGTTTTTCGCTTCGTACTACCTTATCGATGGACATTTATCCTGGGCCTAGTTGCTTTAGGGCTTTCAAGTGGCACGCTGTTGGCCTTCCCATACTTTGCTGGTAAGTTGCTGGACGTTGCACAAGGCAAAAAAGATTTTTTCTTTACCAGCATCAATCAGATTGCCCTGGCCTTGATCGGAATTCTTTTAATTCAAAGTGTTTTTTCATTCATCCGGGTTTATACATTCACGTTCGTTAGTGAGCGCACTCTGGCCGATCTCCGCCAGCATGTTTATACAAAAATTGTTTGGTTGCCGCTTTCTTTCTTTGATAGCCGGAGAGTGGGAGAACTCATTAGCCGGATTACTTCGGATGTTAGCACCTTACAAGACACCTTTACATTTACTTTAGCAGAGTTGTTGCGTCAGTTACTGGTTTTGTTAATTGGCATTCCGGTAATATTTATTCTCTATCCCAAACTCACTATTTTCATGCTGTTGACTTTTCCCGTGCTGGTAATAGCTGCACTATTTTTTGGAAAGTTTATTCGCAAACTCTCAAAAAAAACACAAGATCAATTGGCCATCTCAAATGTAATTGTAGAAGAAACCTTTCAGTCCATAGCAGTCGTTAAATCGTTCACAAACGAATTATTTGAGGTACTTCGGTACAAAAAATCATTGGATGAAGTAGTAAAGACTGCCATTCACGCCTCGCGCTACCGCGGATTATTTATTTCATTTACAATTGTTGCTCTCTTTGGTGGTATTGTGGCTGTAAGTTGGTATGGCGCTTACCTCGTTCAATCTGGCGAAGCTGAAGTGGGCGAACTTTTTTCATTCGTACTCTACACGGCCTTCATTGGAGGATCGATAGCCGGGCTTGGAGACATCTATAGTCAGTTGCAGCGTTCGGTGGGGGCCTCGGAAAGAATTCTTGAAATTCTGGACCAGCCCGATGAACGTTCGACCGCAACCCATGCCCTCAAATTGAAAGGTAATATTGAATTTGACCAGGTATCGTTTACTTACCCTACACGCCTTGATATAGAAGTTCTAAAGAAAATCAGTTTCAAAGTTAAGCCGGGAGAGAAGGTTGCCTTAGTCGGGCCTAGTGGATCGGGCAAATCAACGATTATTAATTTGTTGATGCGCTTTTACCCGGTAAAGTCAGGCAGCATTCGCATAGATGAAAAGGAAAATCAGACTTACAATCTATTTGACTATCGCCACAACATTGGCATGGTGCCGCAAGAGGTAATTCTATTCGGGGGTACCATCCTGGAGAATATTGCCTATGGAAAACCAGGCGCTTCGGAGCAAGAAATAAGAGAAGCTGCCATCAAGGCCAACGCGTGGGAGTTCATAGAAAGTTTTCCGGAAAAGTTAGATACTATTGTAGGTGATCGCGGTGTAAAACTTTCTGGTGGTCAGCGACAGCGGGTGGCCATTGCAAGGGCGATATTGAAGGATCCATCCATACTTATCCTTGATGAAGCCACCAGTTCATTGGATGCCCAGTCAGAAAAATTGGTTCAGGAAGCACTTGAGAAGTTAATGGAAAACCGAACTACAATTGTTATTGCTCATCGGCTTAGCACGATCCGAAAGGTGGATCGGATTATGGTAATTAAGGATGGTGAAATTGCAGAGTCCGGATCACACATTGAACTAAGCGTCCTTGATAATGGTATTTATAGTAACTTGCTAAGACTACAATTGGAGGTGCGATGAAAAAGCCCGAAGGCGAAATCCTCAAAGACTACCGGCTAAGAACAACCTCCAGCCGATCGGCTATTCTTAACCTCTTTATAAAAAATTCTTTTGCTCTCTCTTATTCAGATATTGAGCACGAAATTGCTTCTTCCTTTGATCGGGTTACAGTTTACCGAACGCTTAAGACCTTTCTTGACAAAGGAGTCATTCACAAAGTACTGGATGATGAGGGAAGTTTAAAATACGCCTTGTGTAGTGACCCATGTTCCTCGCACGAACATCACCATGAGCATGTGCATTTTAAATGCGAAAAGTGTGGTCAAACCAACTGCCTTGAGGATGTGATCATTCCGGAAGTAGCCCTTCCCAAAGGTTATCGGGTTCGTGAAATGAACCTGCTTATACAAGGTATCTGCGACAAGTGCCTATAAAACTTGATTAAAGCGGTTTCTTTTTCCCTGAGAGGTGCATTAACCTTCTAGTATCGTTTTTGAAATTAAATTAATTTGTAGCTTTGGCGCTTATGAGTGGTGATTACCTGGTTCCTGGTGGCCAATAATCGTCTCTTTTTAGACCCAAAAACCCTTAGAAAAGACATGTTGCTATTTACATTGTTTGGTTTCGACCTAAGTGATGAGTCTTTTCTGTTTAGCATTTTTGGAATAATCATCGGTGTCTTCCTGCTTCTAGATCTGGGCGTTTTTAACAAAACTGCCCATAAAATCTCGACTAAGTCTGCTCTATATCAATCCATTTTTTGGGTATTTGTAAGTACCGTTTTCGGCTACCTGATTTATGCCATGGATAAGGAAAGTGGTGGTGCCGATGGAGCATTTGAATATTTTTCTGCCTACCTGACAGAGTATGCGTTGTCTGTGGATAACATCTTTGTTATCCTGCTAATTCTAAAATTTTTTAAGGTTAAAGAAGAGTATTTCCATAAGGTTCTATTTTGGGGAATTCTAGGCGCAGTAGTTTTCAGAGGCATCTTTATTTTTGTTGGGGCTATTCTCATTCATAAGTTTCATTGGATTCTATACATCTTTGGTGTGTTCCTTATTTATTCAGGTATTAAGATTTACTTTGAGGATAGCGATGAAAAAATAGATCCGGAAAAAAATCCAATTCTCAAATTTTGCCGCAAGTACTTACCCATTACGAAAGATGAAATGGGCGGTCAGTTTTTAGCGAAGGTAAATGGTAAGTGGATGTTTACTCCGCTCTTTCTCGTAATTGTATTGATTGAAACTACCGACTTAATTTTTGCTGTCGATTCTATTCCGGCTGCCTTTGCAATTACTACCAATGAATTTATAATTTATACATCCAACATTTTTGCAGTGATGGGCTTACGGGCAATGTTTTTCCTGCTTTCAGGAATTATTGACAAATTCTATCTACTCCAAAAGGGACTATCAATTATCCTGTTTTTCATTGGCGCCAAGATGTTGCTGGAAATTGGTAAAGGCGTTGATTTTATCCCCGAAGTCTTAACAGACATGCCACCCACAATTTCTTTTCTGGTGATTCTTATTACACTCACACTTTCAATTGTCTTTTCTGTGTTGATCCCCCGCAAGGATAAAGAATCAGAAGAGTTAAAGGACTAACTTAATTACTGCAATTAGGCTACTTCTGCAAAAAAATTATTTGGTAGGATTTTCATTAGAATTGGCAAGGTGAGAAACCGCTGCGGAAGCGAGATAATTACAAACGTGGGGATTGTTTTCAGGGCAGCAATTAATAAAACCTGCATCTGCTGCTTTTCAGTCTCGCTTAGTTCGTGAGCTCTGGCCTTTCTCAATAATTCCATCAATTCTTTGCTCTCCTGTACCTCCTTCACCAGACGGCTCTTATTGGAGTCCGTTACTTTAGTCATCCGCTCAATAAACTGTTCGCTGACTTGATTATAGTCTTGTCTGTTCTGAAGGTAGCTTAACTTCTCCCAGTATTCCAATACAAATCCTTCGATCGCCAGCATGCTGTTTTCAAGATCTTCTTCGGTAAATCCAACATACTTGCACAATTGTTTCAGAAATCCCAATTCAGAATCTTCAACACGCTTATCAGCCCAGATAGTAAGGATCGCTATTTCTAAAAAATATTTTTTTAGAATCCATGAGTTATTCGTAGGCAAGTTGATCTCCTCCAACGAAATCCCTTCATCAAATATTTTCTTGGCTTCTCTTTTTTTGTCCTGTGGTAAATCTGTACTCTGAAGAAAAAATTCTAACAACCTTCTTTCTTCATATTCAATCGTGGAGTTCGCATGAGCAGCACAGGCAATTACCTTGACCACAGAAAACCGAAGTTCCTCGCGTTCATACTTAAAAAAATCAGATACAATACGATCTGCATTGGTATGAATCCACTGTCCAAAAATAAATATGTCGAGGAACAATAAACTGTTATGAAAAAACTGAACCCAAAAATTGGTGTCAAACTCAGACGTGTAATCTATTCTTTTGTCAAGAATTCTCTCAGCCAGTTCAAGGGGTGTCTTTTTCCTGCCAAACAAGGTCTTTGTTGGTGTTGCTAATTCAGGAAAGATGTTGTTATAGAAATTCCCAATGTTTTCGAGAGCCTTAACCATAACTCTCGAAAGCTCATCAGGTGTTTTTATCGGCTTGTCATGAAATAAGATTGAACTGCTGATTAGACTTTCCGCGAGTAAAATTTTCATGCGGTCCTTTTCGTCCCAAGTATCTGAGTTAGGCAAATCCTGAGCCCCTACGGGCTGGCCATACATAAGGCCTGTGGGTTGTATAACCCGATAAAGTGAATGTTCAGGGTGAGAAGCACGCTTGCTTTCAATGGTGAGATC
>JBEBJH010000195.1:0-9441 GCA_040079965.1 Cyclobacteriaceae bacterium | reverse complement strand
AATACGGCCCGCGCTATGGCAACGCGTTGGGCCTGGCCTAAACTCAAGTCCTGAATTCTGCTTTTTTTCTTCTCGGCTATCCCCAATTGAGAAAGCACCTCCTCAACGCGATGACTGTCTTGCTTCAGTCCGGCCAGAAAGGGGGCCATCAATAAATTTCCTTCAACCGAAAGCGCACTGATCAAATGATTGCGTTGAAAGATAAATCCATACTGCTGTCCGCGAAAGCGATCCAACCCGGACTCAGAAAATTTTGTGATATCTGTTCCATTTACTTCAATACTTCCCTGTTGAGATCTAAGCAAACCACCCAGCAAATGAAGCAATGTAGTTTTTCCACTTCCTGATTCTCCCAGTAAAAGGAATTGCGCTCCGGTTTGAATGGATAAATCACTGAATTGAATTTTCTTTTCGGTACCATACGAATAGGAAAGAGAGCCGGTTTTGATCATTAGAGTTTACAATCGAAATATAGGCTGAAAATTAAAGGTTACTCATTAAAATTTAAAAGTCGCCCCAACTTTCGGGGCGACTTTCATAATTGGGAGGCGTCAGACCGCTGAATACATCTGCAAAAAAGCGGTCAGACGCCTAAGATTAATTCTGCTTTAACGGTTCATAATTTTTAAACGGAGATAGGCTCACCTTCTCCATCACCGCCCGGTACTCCGGCCATGTTTTGTCATAAAATTTATTAACACGCTCAGTCAATTTACTGATTTCATCTTGCGCTTGTTTAAACACGCGCTGATCGGTTGCCGAAACTGGGTCTTTCGAAGTTGCGATATATCGTTGTGCTGTGAAAATATAGGAGACCGGAGTAGGTGTTGGTGAGCGAATGATTCCCTGCCGCTTATCTTCTTTACCAACAATGTAGTCCATGATCGCATTTATAGAGTCTTTCACCACCTTGGTTTTATCGGTAGGATCTTTCAAATCGTCTCGCTTTGCCTCCTTCATTTTCTTCTCATACTCATCAGCGATTTCTTTTGACTCACGTAAGCGATCCATCGCCTCAGCAGCAAGACCGGTTAACTTTTGCAAATCCTTAATCATATTATATCGTGCTGTGATGGTTGCTTCCGGGGTACTGAATCTTGGATCTGATTTCACCAGGATATTGGTAGAATCTTTCTTATCGCCAAATGTCAATCGCAACTTATACGTACCCGGCAATACTTGTGCGCCACCGGGCTCAGGTGCATTCGCTCTCAGCTTTTCGCGTGATGGTCGAGCGGATCCTTTCTCATTCATCGCCCATGTCATACGATTGAGTCCGTTATTTTCGGGGGCCTTTAGTTTCACGGTGCGAATCTTCTCTCCTTTTGCGTTGAAAACTTCCATCGTAAGCGAATCGTATTTCACTTTTGATTCTGGCTTTTTCTCTTCCACTGGTTTTACTTCTGCTTTTTGTTCTCCTTTTTTCGCATCAGTCTTTTTAGTTTCTGTCTTTGTAACAGGTGCCTCCTTTTTTTCCTCAGGTTTATTTACAACATAGGAGATCATAGCGCCATCTGCTTTGTTTTCACCTTTGAACATCGCATTGCCTGGGAATAGAATTCCTGCAGGATCCTGATAAACGACTTGGTAAACATCGGGCGCTTCAAATACATGCAATGTATTTGTGAGTACCTGAGTTCCCTCTTTCACCATTTCGCGCAACGGGCGAATATCATCCAGCACATAAATCGCCCGGCCAAAGGTTCCTAGTACAAGGTCATGCTCACGTGGGTGAATAACCAAATCCATGGTGGGTACACCAGCTGGATATTCGTTAGTCCATTTTGTATAAGTCTTACCTTCATCCAAACTCACGAATAAGCCATTCTCAGCTCCAACAAAAATCAATTTGGGTTCGATTGGATCCTGAGCAACTGCCAGCGTATAATTATTATCTCCCAATTGAGTAGCATTCACTATGCTCTCCCAGTTTAGTCCATAATCGCGGGAACGAAACATATAAGGTTTGTAATCGAATTGCCGATAGTTGTTAACAACCACAAAAACTTCCCCGCCTTTGAATGTCGATGCTCTTACCTGCGGGATCCATGCGCCTTTAGGCATGCCTGCTATTTTGGAAGTAACATCCGTCCATGTTTTTCCTCCATCACGGGTGAGTTGAACTTTGCCGTCATCAGTACCTACCCAAATAACTCCTTTCTCAACCGGGCTTGGTGCGATGGCAAGAATGGTGCAATGATTTTCAGCACCAGTAGCATCCATCGTAATTCCACCACTCTCGTGTTGCTTTTGCTTTTCAGGATCATTGGTCGTCAGGTCTGGCGAAATAATCTCCCAAGTATTTCCCTTATCAGTGGACTTATGAACGAACTGGCTTCCATAATAAAGGGTAGAGTTATCAAACGGATCAAGTGCAAAGGCCGAGTTCCAGTTAAAGCGAACCCGCATCTTCGCATCCGGATGTGTGGGCTTAATTGTCTTTACATAACCAGTTTGTCTATCGTAGCGACCCAGATTGCCTTGTTGTGACATGGCATAACCAAAGCGATTATTTTCAGGATCGGGCACCACATCAAAACCATCGCCAAACATAACCGGCTGCCAATAATAATTTCTGATTCCATCATCGCGCCACATATAACCAGGGCCTGCCCATGAACCATTGTCCTGAAGACCGCCATATACATTATAAGGTTGATCCATGTCAACATTAATGTGATAGAATTGGCCTACTGGAATGTTGTCGATGAAATGCCAGCTCTTGCCCATATCGCGCGAAATGTTCAGACCTCCGTCATTTCCTTCAATGATGAGAGACGGATCTTCCGGATGAATCCACCATGCATGATGATCGGGATGTACTCCTGAATAAGGAAGCAGTGTTTTAAATGACTTGCCTCCGTCTTCGCTGATATTAACTTCAGAGAAAATAGTATAAAGTCTGTTTTCGTTTTTGGTGTCTACATAAATCTCGCAATAGTAAAAGGGCCGATCGCCAATTTCACTCATCTTATCATTCATCATCTGCCACTTCTGGCCACCATCCACAGAACGATACAATGCATTCTTTTTGTTTTCTACATAAGCATAAACCACTTCTGGTTTGCTTCTTGCAATCGCTAATCCTATGCGTCCCAATTCTCCTTCCGGTAATCCTTCTTTATTAGTAATCTTTGTCCAGGTTTCACCACCATCAATAGTTACATGTAATCCTGATCCCGGCCCACCGGAAGTAAATGTCCATGGTTGTCTGCGATGCTGCCACATCGCTGCGAATAATTTATTGGGATTGCTGGGATCCATTATCAGATCTGCGCAACCTGTTTTCTCATCTACAAAAAGAATACGTTTCCAGGTGGCGCCACCATCCGTAGTTTTATAAACTCCGCGCTCGGGATGTTCGCCCCAAGGAGAACCAATTGCTCCTACATATACCGTATTAGGATTTTTAGGGTCGATGACGATGCGATGAATATGTCGGGTCTTTTCAAGGCCCATCAGCTTCCAGGTTTTACCGGCATCTAAACTTTTATAAATACCATAACCACCATTTAAACTGTTGCGCGGGTTTCCTTCCCCGGTTCCAACCCAGATTACTGACGGGTTATCTTGTTGAATAGATATCGCACCAATGGCAAGTGTGGCTTCTTTGTCAAACACAGGCTCCCAACTAATGCCCGCACTAGTAGTTTTCCAAACTCCACCCGAAGCGGCACCTGCATAAATAATATCGGGATTAGCAACTACCGCATCGATGGCGGTAATACGACCACTCATACCAGCCGGACCAATTGCTCTTGGCTTCATGCCCTTGAGTTTTTCCATATCCAATTTTTGGGCCAACGCAGAAATGCCGATCAGCAGGGTTAACGAAAAAACGAATACACGTTTCATTTTCATCATAGATTAAAATTTTGAACTGGAAAGATAAGTGAAGGACCATCGACAAAACGGATGGATTGTAAGTGAAAGCAAAATAATAGGATAGAAAGTCAAGGACTTATTTGAATGGTATTACAGCTCCTTTTCGGCAAAACTTATTTCTTTAAGATCATAAAATTGTTTGCCTTCTGAAGTCTGAAGAATCAACCTTCCCCGCTGATCAACACCTTCAATCATACCATTTAGTGCCCCGGCCATCGTGTTGAATACATGCAACTCGCCTTTTCGGTAAAGGTTAGTCAAATAGTCATTCTCAAGCAGATTGATTTTTCCATCGAGCAATTGTACATAACGTTCTTCAATAGCTTGCAATAGCAACGGCAGCTCATTTTCTAATGTGTAATCCTTACCCGTCTCCTGCTTAATAGAAGTTGCATTTAAACTTGGAAACGAGGTCTGGTTTATATTCAAACCAATCCCAGCCACGGCAGATTGAATGGTATCTCCTGAAAGGGAATTCTCGATTAAAATCCCACAAATCTTACGTTCATTTACCAGCACATCATTGGGCCACTTTATTTTAACTGAGTCCGGCACTTTACTTTTAACAAAGTCGGTAACCGCTAAAGACATGACCATCGTTAAGCGAAACTGTTGGTCCGGCCTAAGAAACCCAGGTCTTAAGATCAGCGAAAAGGTTAGATTCTTACCAGGCTCGGAAACCCATTGATTGCCTCGCTGCCCTCGTCCACTGTGTTGATTATCAGTTATAACGACCGTTCCCTCGACTATAGACTCACGCTGGCCGAGATCCATCGCTAAAGTATTTGTGGAGTGACATTCTGGCACAAAAACAAGGTTCTTTCCTACGAAAAGGGTATTGGCAGGGATTTTATACAAGGTATTTGGTTAGCTTTGCAGATTGTACAATTTTAAAAAATCGAAGATAGTTTAATGGCCAAAAAAAAGAAGGGGGTTGATGCTGAAAAACTCAGTGATGCCATTGTGAAGGGGATGCAGGAGAAGAAAGCTTCCGACATTGTGGTGATGGATTTAAGACAAGTTAAAAACGCAGTAGCCGATTTTTTTGTGATCTGTTCTGGCAGTTCGGATAAGCAACTGGAGGCAATCAGTGACTCGATTGATGAACAGGTTTTCAAAATCGTAAAAGAAAAACCCTGGCACATGGAGGGTAAAAACAATAAAGAGTGGATGATTCTCGACTATATCTCTGTAGTGTCACATATCTTTCGAAAAGACCGCAGACAGTTTTATGCCCTTGAAAAATTATGGGGCGATGCTGAAATCACCGAAATAGAGGACTAAAGAACTTAAAACAAAGAAAGACGTTATTCAATTGTAATTTTTATAAGTAATGGCAGACAAGGAAAGAGAAAAGAAGATTATACCTCCTAAGGTTCCACGGCCCAACTACCAAATGTGGATTATTCTGGCTTTGGTAGCCGTTATTCTGGGTATTAGCTACTTCAACAGAACAGGCGAACTGGTTGAAATACAAAGCAATCGTTTTGAGGATATGGTACAGGCGCGCGATATCAAGCGCCTTGTATTGATCAAAAATGAAGAAATCGTTGAAATCTCTCTGAAAGCAGAGGCTTTGCAAAATGCCAAGTATAAACAGGAGATCGAAAGAAACAGTCCATTCGGAATTAATCCCAACGGTCCGCATTACAAAATGAAAATCGGATCAATTGACAAGTTTCAGGATAATTACGAACTCTACAAGAAGAATATTCCCCGGGAGCAGCAGATAGATTTACAATTTGAAGAGCGTCAGGATTACACCAACATGTTCTTCAACATTGGTTTCCTTGTATTGCTTGTATTTGGGTTCTGGATGCTAATGCGCAGGATGACTGGTGGTGGTGGCCCAGGTGGACAAATCTTTAATATCGGAAAATCAAAAGCAGCACTATTTGATGCTGAAAGCAAAGTAAAAATTACGTTTGCCGATGTAGCCGGTCTGGAAGAGGCAAAAGAGGAAGTGAAAGAGATCGTTGATTTCCTAAAGACTCCTCAGAAATTCACCAAGTTGGGTGGAAAAATTCCAAAGGGTGCCTTGTTAGTGGGCCCTCCAGGAACAGGTAAAACCTTGCTGGCAAAAGCCGTTGCCGGTGAAGCCGGAGTTCCCTTCTTCTCCTTATCGGGATCTGATTTCGTAGAAATGTTTGTGGGTGTAGGTGCCGCCCGTGTTCGCGACTTGTTTAAGCAAGCGAAAGAGAAAGCTCCTTGTATTGTTTTCATTGATGAGATTGATGCGATCGGACGCTCACGCGGAAGAGGTCAATTGCCTGGTGCGAATGATGAGCGCGAGAATACGCTGAACTCCTTATTGGTTGAGATGGATGGTTTCGCAACGGACAGTGGTGTTATTATCCTTGCTGCAACAAACCGTCCTGATGTATTAGACTCAGCGCTTATGCGCCCGGGTCGTTTCGACCGTCAAATTAGTATCGACAAACCCGATATTGCAGGCCGCGAACAGATCTTTAAAGTGCATTTGAAGCCCATCAAGATGTCGAAAGATGTCGATGTGAAAAAATTGGCGGCACAAACTCCTGGCTTTGCCGGTGCCGAGATTGCAAACGTATGTAACGAAGCTGCTTTGATAGCGGCCCGAAGAGATAAGAGTGAAGTGGATATGCAGGATTTTCAGGATGCGATTGACCGAGTAATCGGTGGTCTTGAAAAGAAAACCAAAATCATTTCAGCAGACGAAAAACGAATTGTGGCTTATCACGAGGCAGGCCATGCCGTAGCCGGTTGGTTCCTTGAGCATGCCGATCCACTGGTGAAAGTAAGTATTGTACCTCGGGGGGTTGCTGCATTAGGCTATGCTCAATATCTTCCTAAAGAACAGTTTCTGTATCAAACAGAACAACTGATGGACGAGATGTGCATGACATTTGGCGGTCGCGCTGCAGAAGAAACCGTTTTTGAGAAAATCTCTACCGGGGCATTGAGTGACCTGGAACGCATTACCAAGATGGCTTACAGCATGGTAACTGTTTATGGAATGAATAAGGAAATTGGGAACATGTCATTCTATGACTCCAAGCAGTCTGACTATACCTTTAATAAGCCCTACTCTGAAGCTACTGCAGAAAAAATAGATAAGGAAGTAAAGAAGATTATCGACATAGCTTATGAACGGACCAAAAAGTTATTGGTTGATCACCGCGATCACCTGGAAATAATTGCCAAAGAACTTCTCGAAAAAGAAATTTTGTTCCAGAGTGATCTAGAGCGTCTGATTGGAAAACGTCCTTTCGCGCATCAGACAACATATGAGAAATTTACTAACAGTCCCGCTCCTGCTGTAAAAAATGAAGAGCCAGGGGCACCTCCTGTTAATGGTGCAGCACAGGAAAACAAAGAAGCTGAACCCGCTAAGGAAGTTAGCGGAGACTTAACGAAATAACAATCAGGTAATCTTATCAAAGGCCTTTCGGTGAACCCGGAAGGCTTTTTTCATTGGTACACTTTTGCCGTTATTTGCAAAGAATGATTCAAACAATTCAACTACCAGCTGGCAAAAAAATCTACTTCGCATCCGACTTCCATTTGGGTGTGCCGGATCATGCAAGTAGCGTTGCCCGCGAAAAGCGAATCGTTGCCTGGCTGGACTCAATCAAAACCGATGCTCACGCTATCTACTTGCTGGGCGATATCTTTGATTTCTGGTTTGAGTATAGTCGTGCTATTCCAAAAGGGTTTATTCGTCTGCAGGGAAAATTGGCTGAACTCAGAGATAGCGGGATGCCCATTTATTTCTTCACAGGCAATCACGATATGTGGTTTTTTGATTACTTCGAAAAAGAATTAGGTATCGTGATATATCGCGAACCTCAAGTCCTTGTTTGTAACAATCAAAAATTGATGATTGGCCATGGGGACGGACTAGGGCCTGGTGATGAAACCTATAAAATTCTTAAGAAATTTTTTAACAGCACTTTTTGTCAATGGCTCTTCGCCCGCATTCATCCAAACCTGGGCATACGCATTGCTAACTACTGGAGCCGCCAAAGCCGGATAAGCAATACCAAGCTGGAGGAAAAATTTACAGGCGAGGAAAATGAGTTTCTCCTTACCTATTGTCGCGAACTTGAGAAAACAGCTCATCACGATTTTTATATTTTTGGTCATCGTCACTTGCCATTGGATTTGAAAGTTGGAGAAAACAGTCGCTACCTGAACCTCGGTGAATGGGTACACTTCGATACGTATGCTGTTTATGATGGTCAGAATGTGTTGTTGAAGAAATTTGAACCACATGCGTAGCCACGGTTTTCAGATTCTATTTTTTGTATTCATTTTATTTATCGGATCTTCAGGCTATTCACAAACCAATCTGAAAAAGATTAAGGAATGGAAAGCCAGCAAGGTGAACCTGCTTACAGTAGATAGACTTGGCAATTTCTTTTTAGTCAATAGCAAGGGTAAAATAAAAAAGTATGATGCAACAGGAAAATTGGTTGCATCAGTTTCGAAAACAACACCTGCATTACTTGAGCCCTGGTATCATCCAAGCATCTTTGTTTACTCGCGCAAGAATCAAACGTATTCTGTCTATGGACGAAATTTTGAAGATCGCAAAGACTATTTGATTGAACCAGCTTTAGCGATTGAGTCAACTTTAGTTTGCCCAACGCACGACAATAAACTTTGGATTCTTGACAAAGCAGATTGGTCATTGAAAAAAGTGAATCCATTAACCAGCGAAGTGATTCAGGAATTCGCGCTGGACACTTCCCTATTTAAGGCGTCAACCGACTTTATCTATCTTCGTGAGTACCTGAATCTTATTTTCTTAGTCGATAAAAACTCTGGTATCCTGATTCTTAATCACCTGGGAAAAGCCATTGAAACTATAGCGATTCAAAATCCAAAGCAGGTTTACTTTTTTGGTGATGAACTCTACTATCTTGAAAACAACACCTTGAAATTCTTTAATCTTCTAACAGAAGAACGACATGAAGTAAAATTGCCCGATGAAACTGCCCAGGCAGTTATGACTGATGAACTCATCATCACCTTGAATTTTAGAAACCGGGTTAGTCTTTACACTTACGCACTTACAGCTCAATAGGCTTTCAACTGTGTTCATTTTTGAACATCTTTGTACGATTAAGCACAAACTGACTTGTAAAAACAGCATTTTCGGACGGTAATTGTAATGGCACAATTTTTCCTCTACACGAGATAACTTAAATCTACTATTGTGAACGAAGGCGGCAAAATCCTGATGATTGATGATGACGAGGATGTTCTTTTGGCAGCCAAAATGCTGCTGAAAAAATCCAATCATCAGGTAATAATTGAAAAGAATCCAAACAAAATTCCATTTCTCCTAAACAACGACTCGTATGATGTTATTCTGCTGGACATGAATTTCAGTAAGGACACCACCAGTGGGAAAGAAGGATTTGAGTGGTTAAAACAAATAAAAGAGCGTGACCAGGATGCAGTGGTGATTATGATCACCGCGTTTGGCGATGTGGAGATGGCCGTGCGTGCTTTGAAAGAAGGTGCAACAGATTTTATTTTAAAGCCCTGGCAAAATGAAAAGTTGGTAGC
>JBEBJH010000194.1:0-9480 GCA_040079965.1 Cyclobacteriaceae bacterium | reverse complement strand
CAAACCGGTCCATGTCATACACTGTGCTTCCGGTTCTCATGAATTCTATCGCACAACAGGCTAATCCAAATGTCATCGGGAAAAGAGATGACAACCGCGACCAGTTCAACAAGTCATCGACTTTGGTAATGATAACGCCTCCGTTTTCAAATTGCTGATCCAGTAAACCCTTCATACTTTTTCTTTCGAAACATTTTGTTCCGCATACTTCTGATTCAACTTATCATAAACATTCCTTGTCACGGGCGAATCAACATCTTTGGTGTGAGGCGTTGCTTTTACCCAATCCAGATGTCCCATTTTCCAGGCGTAGGCTAATCCCATCACGAGCACTAAAATAAAAATCAACATCTCTGTAAAGGCATACCAACCCCACGCACCATCCGTTTGATCAATTAACTCTCTATTGGCAAACACCACAGACCAGGGAAAAAGAAAAACGATCTCGACTTCGAACAAAATAAAGATCAACGCAAGTACATAGAAACGAAGATTGAACTGAATCCACGCAGCGCCTTGAGGGGTTTCTCCACTTTCGTATGAGGTTAGTTTTTGAACGTTCGGACGATTGGGTCGGATTAGTTTTGAGACCAGCAAAGCCGAGACAACGAACAGGGTTCCTCCAACAACAAACAGTAAAATTTGTGAAAAAATAGAAACAGACGTTGGTTCAGAATTCATTTGAACCAAAGATACACACAGGCGAGGTTCTAACCCAAAAGGATTTGGGGATACTAAAGATTAGTGGTGTTGAAGGTATCGCCCTGATTCATGTCACCGGTATCAAATCCTTTCTTAAACCACCGTTGACGTTGGGCTGAAGTGCCATGCGTAAACGAGTCGGGTACAACATGCCCCCGCGCCTGCTTTTGAAGCCGGTCATCCCCAATTGCACTGGCGGCATTCATCGCTTCTTCATAGTCGCCTTCTTCAATCATCTGATTCATGTTGTTGGCGTGATGAGCCCAAACCCCCGCCATAAAATCAGCTTGCAATTCCAGTTTGACGGAAAGTTTATTGTACTCTTCTTCACTCAGTTGTTCGCGCATGGCATGGACTTTATCGGTAATACCCAGAAGGTGCTGCACATGATGACCTACCTCATGGGCAATTACATAGGCTTGTGCAAAATCTCCGGGGGCACCAAAACGATTCTTTAAGTCTTCATAAAAAACCAGGTCGATATATACCTTCTCATTGGCACTGCAATAGAACGGTCCTGTAGAAGCATCCGCTGAACCACAGCCGGATTGAACACTTCCACTAAATAGAACCAGAGTTGGCTCACGATAATCGCTCAGCAATTGGTTCCAAACATCCTCGGTATCAGCCAATACAACTCTCACGAATTGGGAAAGTTCTTCCTCCTCTGGGGTGGGTTGATAGGGGGCCGACTGAGAAACAGAAGGTCCATTATCAAGCGGAATTTGCTGCAGGAGCGATAGCGGATTTTTTCCGGTGATCAGGCTGATAACAATAATTACCACTATCAATCCCAATCCACCTTTTATAGGTAATCCACCGAATCCACGGCCACCTCCACCACTTCCTCGTTGATCATCGACATTACCACTTTGCCTTCTTCCTCGCCATTGCATATAATGAATTTAGAATGGAAGTTACAAAGTCGGTAAATGTGAAACAAAACCAGATGCGCAATTTAGTTTTTGGCTGCCTCCACAAAGACTGGTCCCTGCTCGAACCGCCAGTCGTCAGTTAATTTTTTTAAGCCAGAACCATCGGCTTTCATCAGCCAGATGTTGTACCAGGTGGAATTTTTATCAGACGCATCATAAACAACCCATTCTCCATCGGGGCTCCAGTTATGCCAGCCTTCATTAAGCTCATCGGTAGTCAACTGCTTTACATCCTTGCCATCTGGCGAACTTGAAAAAATGCTATAATTGCTGGTTTGGTAAGACATATAGGAGATGTTGTTTTTACCGGGAATGACAATAGGAGGGCCAGCATGATACACATGCCATTCGGCTGAGGTGTCAGTTTCAGGATAATGGGTAAGTTGAAGTTTATCTGTTCCATCATCATTCATCACCCACAATTCAGCTTTCTCATGTTGAAAATTTCTTCTGTTGAGTCGATGACGAAAAACAATTTGCCTTTCACCTGGTAAAAAAACCGGATCAGCGAATGATGCAGCAGTATCAGTAGTTATTTGTCTATAAGATCCGTCCAGGATATTAATCAGAAAAAGTTGCTGCCGGATTTCTTTTCCAATTCTGCCAGAGACTATCATTTCAGTTCCATCCTTTCGACTACCCATGTAGGAATCTTCCAGTCGCAGATCAGAAACCTTCCGAACGTTGTCTCCATTGGCATCCATTTCATATAAGAAATACATACGATAAGTAGTATCCCGATCGGAAGCAAAATAGATTTTATCATTGTAAGAATAATACACCCAGTCAATACCTGCTGAGTTGGAAATGTTTTTCTTATCCGTTCCATCGGCATTCATTACAAATACTTCGTAATTACCGGTAGCCGTATCATAATAAACGTTGTAAGCTATTTTAAGCTTGCTTATATCTATCGGTTTCTCTTTGGAAGCAACACATCCAAATAATAAAATTGAAAAACCAATAATTGCTAACCCAAAAAGGATTTTACATAACCTGAGCATAATAATCCTTTATTTCCAGGCAGCAAGAATAACGCCCATGATAGTAAGTGCTACAATACTATAACCTGCGTTGATTAGAAATAATTTAAACGATCTTCTCTCGAACAAATAATGCGTTCCCACGAAAGTGGCCACCCAGCCAAAGCCTGCAAGAAACCCCCACATAGCGCCCATAGTTGGGTCATTTTCCGGGCCCATAAACATGGCGAGGTTAACAGCGGCAATCAATCCGAGAACGAAAGCCAGTCCGAAAATTTTAACCATATTTCCACCCTTCATGCTTTCTTCAGTAAAACCATTTTCCTTCATCCACGCTTTACCAAATACAGCAGGTGAATACCAGAGACCACCAATCAAAAAGGTGGAAAGTGCAGCAACCAGAATTGCGAGGTAGTTTAATTGAACATCCATAGGTGTTGGGGTTAAAGGGTTTAATTATAAATTTAGTAATTCCATCTTTTTATTCTAGTCGTTTTCCGGTACTAAGGTAAAAGTTTATGGCCTCTTCCCAGTCTTTCAAGTCGTGTGCGAACATTTTGGCAAGTGATTCCTGATTGATGCGGTTGCCAACGTATGTCAATCCTGTGTACGAATAGGTTACTGATACCAGTGTATTTTCTTGTTGCGGTTTACATTTCACGGTAATGAACCAAATTCGCTCATGAGTGGAAACCTGATACTCAATAAAGAATTCGGCTGGCTTGTATTGAGCAACCACCCACACGTATTCCTTTTCTTCAGGATTGTTGCCAGCAGTTTTAAAAATCATGTGCTCCTCAACTTCCGGATGCCGCGAATAAATTACCTGAGGTTCCCACCCTGCAGCCCACTCCTTTTCACGAATGGGCCCAAATAATGGAAATGTTTTTTCAATAGGCGCCTTCACTAAAAAGGAAGCCGTTCTTTCTATCTGTTCGGCAGTTTGTGATGTTCCTGTTTGCGTCATAAAACCATGGTGAAAAGAATTAGTCGCACAATTATCCGCTTTTACTGAGTTGAAATTGCGAACTTTATAAATACGAAATTTGACTGAGATACCGAAACGGAAAAAACCGTGACTGAGGCGGAAAGAAATGGTCCTCCCGATGGAGAAGTAAAATTGAATGACGGCCTCATGCGGCTGATCGGCATTCCTTTTTTCGGTATTGCCATTCCGAATCTTACTGGCCTATTTGAAAGTCTGACCTGGACGGACAGTAAATATTGGTTTGGGTATTTGTACTTTATCGGATTAGCGGCAACGATCTGGCAAGGCAATCGTTATCTGTTGTTCCGCACACGAAAAAGATTTACATGGTTTGATAAGCCTATCGAAAAGTTAGTACTCCTTTTCATGAACAATATATTTTATACCACTCCGCTCACCATAGCATGGCTCTGCCTGTGGTATAACCTGGCGGGCTTTAGTGAAATTAAATGGGATGTGATTTTAATTGTGGCATTGGTAAATGTGATCTGTGTACTATTCGTTACTCACGTATATGAAACGGTTTTCATGGTGAAGGAGCAACAAAATGAACAGGTTAAAAACGCTGAACTGCAACGAGCCAAAGCAGAGGCCGAACTGGCCGCACTGAAAAATCAGATTGATCCCCACTTCATGTTCAATTCATTGAACACGTTAACACATTTAATAAAAGTGGATGGAACGAAAGCGTTGGAATTCACCGAAAATCTGGCTGAAGTGTATCGGTATATTCTTAGTCAGAAAGACCAGACGTTGGTGTTATTGGATGATGAACTGGATTTTACACACAAGTATACCGATCTGCTGCACCTTCGATTTGGAAATGCCCTGATTATAAGTAAACGATTTAACGGAACTGCCGGCAAAGAATTTCTGATTCCACCTACCTCAGTTTTTGTGGCGTTTGAAAATGCAGTGAAACATAATGAGATCAGCGAAAAAACACCCATGCACATAGATGTGGATATTAGTAATGGACATTTAACGATTACCAATTCAGTCCGGGAGCGAAAGACGAGGGCGCATTCCTCACGAATCGGGTTAAAAAATCTTGATGAGCGATTTAAACTGGTTACCGGCAAAGGAATTTCTACTAATAAAGAGGATGACAAATTTGTCGTGCATTTGCCACTAATACCCATTAATAGTTAAGCATGAACATAATCATCATAGAAGACGAACTACCGGCCAGGGCCAAGCTGATCTTCATGTTGCAGGTGATTGATCCATCCATTCGCGTGGTAGCGCAGTTGGGTAGCGTAAAAGAATCCCTCGAGTGGTTGAGCAAAAACATTGAGCCGGAGTTAGCGTTTGTCGACATTCAACTTTCGGATGATCACTCCTTTGAGATTTTCAGAAAACATCCAGTGAAATTTCCAGTGATCTTCACCACCGCTTACGACAAATATATCCTTGAAAGTTTTGAATTCAACTCCATCGATTACCTTCTTAAACCTATTACTGAAGAAAAGTTGAAACGTTCGCTCGATAAAATTCAAAAACTGGAACAACACTTTTTTCAGGGCAATGTATTGAAACTGATTCAGCAACAATCTCCCGCCAAGGGAAGAGTTGTAGCGCGCAAAGGAACTGAGTTTGTTGCGCTTAGTGTTGATGAGATTGCCTACTTCTTCACCGATCATAAAATTGTTTTCGTACGCGACTTTCAGGGGCGACAAATGATTGTAGATAAAAATCTTAGTGAACTGGAAAGCGAACTCGATCCTAAAACATTCTTTCGCATCAACAGAAAATTCATTGCTCACCAAAAAGCGATTGACCGTTTTAAACCCGATACAGGAAAGATCCAGATTTTTTTAAAACCAGAAATGAAAGAAGAAGTACATGTGAGCAAAGAAACAGCTCCGGAGTTCAGGAAGTGGATTGGGCAATAATGGATAATAGACAATTGATTAATTAAAAATTCGAGGTGGTACCCTGCATTTCGATTATCCATTGTCCATTATTAAACTATCAATTATTAAATCCCTCGTCTTTAGGTTCCCACAATTCAATCTTATTGCCTTCAGGGTCCATGATCCAACCAAATTTTCCGTACGGATATTCTTCGATCTCGCCAACAATCTGAACACCTTCCTCCTTCAGTACCTTTAACAACTCCACCATATTTTCCACCCGGTAGTTAAACATGAACTGCTTTTGACTGGGCTCAAAGTAAGTTGTATCCTCTTTGAAAGGACTCCAGGCAGTTAGTGCCGGTACGTTCGCATCTTTATTTTCGATGTCAATCCATCGAAAGGAAGCCCCATACTCATCGACCGGCAAACCTAAATGTTTGCCATACCATTCCTTCATTTTTTTAGGATCGGCTGTTTTAAAAAAAACACCGCCTAGTCCGGTTACTCGTTTCATTTATTCAGTCTATTAAGTTTAACTTTTCAAACTTCGCTCATATTTTTCAATCCATTGTTTTGGAGTCAGTTTCGAAGCCAGTTCCCCAATCAATTTAACTGGAATATCTTCTGCTTTCCGAAACCGGATACACGACTTACCCATATCCAGTTTCTTATCACCATACTTTTTCCACTCCTTTACAAACCAATCGTGCAATGGGCCCTCATATACAGCCATGTGGTAAACGGCAATGTGATTTTTTTGCGAGGCCACGCTTATAAATGGTAATGCATCTTTCGGGTTGGTGTGATAGCCGGCCGGATAAAGTTTGCGTGGAACCACATAACTAATCATACCATACTGCATCGTTTCTTCAAACCCTTTCGGGAGATTCTTTTTGATTTCGTTTCGTAACGCGGTAATAATCTCTGCCCGTTCGTCTGGCAACGTGAGTATATACTCGTCAGCTGTTTTAGCTTTTGATTGCATATTCCTAGTTGATTTTTTTTAAGTCTATATATGCTGATCCAGCAAAATAACATTTCCATCCGGGTCGATGATGGTTAAGCTTGCCGGTCCCTTGGTTTTTTCATCGGCTTCTGTTTCTAACTTAATACCGCTGGCCTTGAGCTTTCGCTGAATTGCTCGTATATCTTCAAACTGTTGCAGGGTGCTGGCGTTTTCATCCCACCCAGGATTAAAAGTTAATATGTTGCCCTCAAACATTCCCTGAAAAAGGCCGATGAGTGAATTCCCATTCTTCATTATGAGGTAATTCTGTTCCAAACCCCCGGCAAACTGTGTAAAGCCGAGGGCCTCGTAAAATCTCTTTGAAGTCGCAAGGTCCTTGACACTCAGACTTACCGAAAATGCGCCTAGTTTCATACGCTTTGTTTCACTTTTGTCAATAATAATTTTATCCGGTTGCTTTACAGTCGTTGATTTGATAAAGTAACCTGCGCTGAATGATAGTACAAAGCCTGCCAGTATCAACAATGTGTTTTTCAATTTTTTATTCAGTTTTTTTGAGATCGTTCTAGCTTCTTGCCGTGGGCAGAAACTCTTTCCTCCGCAACAAAGCAGCACTAATAAAGGTAATGATTAATCCTACTGGTAAAATTTCCATCAGCGTCATCGCAAAACGAATAAACGGGTTCTCATAAACAGCTTTGAATTCTTCCATCTCTTTGATAGCAGTATTCACTTCAGTCTCAGGCTTTCCCTCTTTCTTTACCTTTTCTACGTAATGTTTGGTAAATTCTTCAGAATAACCTTTCGAAACAGTATTGTAAGCAACCTCCCATGATAAGGCGTAGCAAAATGACGCCAACAAGGTAATTAATATGCCTACCTGAAAGCCCTTACCAAAAGTAATGGCACCATTTTGTTGGTTATCGCGGTAAGACTTTACTCCGAAGAATACAAGCGATAGCGCCACCACCATGGTGGTGTAGCCTATCAGCATACCGTTGTCGAAATTCACGATCCCTTTGTCGAATAGAGGTGCCGTAACAAAAAACATGGCTCCCAGAATGACACCGGCAATGAGTCCGTACGTGATTACAATTTTTTTCATAGTGTTTGTTTTTGCTTCAAATCAAGGTGCGGCTGTCGCTAATTCCTTCACCCGAAAGGGTGATTTGAATAAAATTAAGGGAAATCATTCAAAAGCATGATACTGGACGTTGCCTGAAATCCTGAATCTGTCTCAAGGAATCAGCCGGAGTTCCTTAGCCCGCTGCACAGCCTGGGTTCTGCGGCTTACTTCCAGTTTGAGAAAAAGATTGGACGAATGCGTTTTAATCGTATTCAGTGAAACGAAAAGTTTATCGGCAATTTCCTGATTGCTTAGACCTTTTGCCATTAACTCCAAAACTTCATGCTCCCGCTTGCTTATGCCGAGACGTTGCAACTCTGATTCATTAAGAATAAACTCCGGTCCCCCCATTACTACCTGTTTGCGTGTGAGTTTAAGTCCAGCCCAGATTCCTAATCCTGTAAAGAACAAAGCGACTAACCCAACATAAAACTCGATGGAAAGATCATGAACAATTAACCGGTATTCCAGATATTTGAGCAGGAACACCAACCCTGCCAGGGCAAGACCATAAAGAATTACTGTTCGCTTCATTTTAGGATTAGTTGGAAACTGCGAATTATCAGCCCTCCAGAATTTTCTTCAGGTTAGTAAAATTCTGATTCATGTCTTTGATTAGGATTTTCCTGATCATTGGGATCATCAGGTTCATCGGGAACGGATTGCGTCCCGTAAACACGGTGGTCACCTTAGTACGATTTGCATCGATGGGTATGGTAGTGGTATAAGCCTGATTGGTTGCTTTAAACGGTTTTTCAAATCGCAGTTCAACATCATACCGCTCACCTTCTTTAATGGCAGTAATTTCCTGAGCTCCTACGCCCACGTTTTTGTTATCGCTGGTCCAGGACGAAATAAAGCCGACCGTTCCATCTGTGCCCTTATAATCAATTTTAATATTCGGGTCGGCCATTACCCACACGCTATATTTCTCCTGGTTTTTGATATTCTTTACATAATTAAAAACTTCCGTGCTTGGTTTTTCAATGACAATCTCAGAAGAAATGTTTAATGTCTTGGGCATAATGGCTGCTGCTAACAAGATTAAGGCAACCAGGGCGAGGAGGATGTAAAGGATAACCATACTGTCTGGGTTAGTTGGGTAACGAAGATAGTGGATTTTGAGATTCGTTGTTTGCTCCTTGAATTTGGATAATGAGGACTGATGTTAGTACATAAGGTTCTATTCTAAAAAAAATTAACGCTCGGGATGGTCAACACACCAGGCAAAATGTTACTTTAATGTGTTGTCTTTACTCCATGCCATTTAGACTACTTATACTTCTTCACCTACTTCCATACGTGGTCACTGCTCAATCCATTCCACCCTGGCAAGAGGGATACTTTGATATTCATCATATCAATACCGGGTCGGGCAACTGTACATTTTTTGTTTTTCCTGATGGAACGACCATGCTTTTAGATGCAGGCGATGTTGACAGATCAGCGAAAGCCAGAATTAACAATCCACTTAAGATTGCGCCCCGGTTGCCAGACACTACTTTTTCGGCAGCCCAGAGTATCTCGGCATACCTAGCCCACCTTTCCCCGAAAACAGACAGAATTGATTATGCCGTCATCTCCCACTTCCATCCTGACCACTATGGAACTATTGGCCCGCTCTCCAAAACATCGCGAAAGGGATCCTATAAATTATCCGGAATTACGGAGATACATGAATACATCCCGATAAAGAAATTGATTGACAGGAATTATCCTTCCTACTCATACCCTGTAGATATTGCCAAAAACCATTTTGATTCTGCAACCTTCTCGAATTACCTGCGCTTTATTCAATCTCAGGTCGCCAGAAAAGCATTTTCGGTCGAAGCGTTACATCCAGGAAGTATGAGTCAGATAACTTTGGTGCGAAGTTCCCGCTACCCATCCTTTCAGGTCAGGAACGTGAAAGTGAATGGC
>JBEBJH010000193.1:0-9500 GCA_040079965.1 Cyclobacteriaceae bacterium | reverse complement strand
TTATAAAAGTTCATCACGGAAAAATGATAAAGCAGCAGCACGCCCAGAGCAAAAGGAAAAACATTCAATCGCTTGTGTGATCGCCAATCCCAGATGCATAGCGCCAACAGCAGCAGGTCGGCCAAGGCAAACCCAACCACCGGGGCAATAGGGTTACCTTCTATGGTTGGCAGGTAAGGCACGGAGGATAGGAAATAAATATATTGTATGCGATCGGTAATCGGTGTAAACATCGGAAAAGCCGTGCATACCATATACCGCGCGTGAATGGTTGATTTTTTTTTATAGAAAATTGCCAGCACATAAAATATCACGAAGGCTATCAGTGCATTCACCACCAGGGCCACAGAGAAAAAATCCATGGTACCTAGCGTGGTGGGTAACCGGTACTTAAGCAAATCAAGGGTAGTGAAAACCAGCAATGGAACCAGGACGTAAGAAAACTTGCCGATCTGTTTATGCAGCGAGTGCTTCTTCGCCCGTATGAGATACGCTTGCGATATCAGCATGAGGCACCAGAGAATCAACGTGACTCCATGCGTATGCATACGATAATTTTCCTGGTCCAACACTTTCGTAAAATACGTGAACCAAAAACCCGCCAGCATCAATAGAAAGAAAGCAATGAAGTAAAAGAGGGTATGCTGGTATAAGGTTCTTTCTAGTTTCATAAGGGAAATTTTGGGGACTTGCCCCCGTTCTTGTTGGTCGCTGACCAACAAGCCAATAAAATAATTACGATGCCCGAAATCGATTAATCATTTATCCGCCAACTTCAACCAATCTTTGACTACCTTCTTCAACATCTTTTCCTTTTCTTTAACATCGCTCAGGTCCTTGAAGGTTGCGATTCGTCTGCCATCTTTATAATCGCCTTCCAACAATCCGGAAGTGTCTTTTACTTTTGCCCCGCTTGGAAACACCAGCATAATGCGGCCTTTGTGTAAATTCATCACGATAAGCTCGCGCTTGTATTCCTTCGGGTCAAAAGGCTTCATTTCCCCCGTATAATAGAAACTCGGATTATTCCATTTAATCCGCTCTCCTATTTCCTTGTCGGTACTTAAAATAATTTGCCTGATGGTTTCAATTACTCCACCAAGCTTAGGGCCAAGCTTCCGGATGTGTTCCGTCACTTGTTCTGTAGCACTCATTTTTACGGTCTTTGCCATAGTCTTAGAATCACTGATCTAAAATACTTCTTTTCTCAAAATTGTTGATGATGGCGGCTTATGGTTTATCCCGACCAACAAACCTGGATTTACCCGACAGAAATTGAATTACACGGTCTACATTCCTATCCACTGAAATCTCTGTTTTGAGAAAACCAATATACCGGATTATTTCCTTTTGTCTCGACAGTGGCAAACTCTCAAATACACGTTTTGCCTTTTTGTTTTTATTTAACGCCTTAGTAAGTTTTGGATGAACCGGAATAGACCGCACTTCAGGATCAAATTCGATGTGCAACGTTACTTTATCGCCCACCTTTTTGTGAGAAGCCTTGAGCATCGGACCATTAATATAGAGTCGCCAGTGCCCGCTGTACCTGACTAATGTTTGAATAATAGGATGCCCGTCAATAGTTCCGCGCACGGGAATGGGGCCTTTGTCTTTTTGGGCTTGCTTGAAAATTTTAGTGAGTACCGATTCTGGCAATAACACAAAGGGATTAATACCAATAATGTCAATGGTCGCTATAAACTTAGTCATTCACTCCTTTCTGATTACAAGTGTTTGAATGGCATGAGGCAAAATCTTTGACTCAATGGCCTGTGATCCAACGTACACCTTATAGACAATTTCCTGGTCGCTCTGATTCATCACGATTGTAGCCATCGATCCATCGGCATTAATGAAGGAAGTGCTTAATAATGGACTCCTGCTACTAACCGTGCTTACCCGCTTCGCATCGGGACGCACGAATTTTGAGAAGTGACCGATGTAGTAATAAGAAGGTGTATAGATCAGTTCACCCGATTTGAGGTCTGCATGCACCGGAGCAAAGCAGAAGTTGCCCAGGTGATTGGGGCCTCCGGTATGGTCCAATAAAATATTCCAATCAGTCCAGCCCACCGTGCCCTGATTAAAATCATTAATCATCGATCGGCCATAGCGTTCTGCATTAGGCCAATGCTGATACTTGTTTGCATCAAATCGTTCCACACAACCCTCGGTAAACAAAATATTCTCATCAGGATAAGACTCTTTAACGTTACCAAGATTCGTAAACAGGGGTTCACCACCTGTCCAGGTTTCATACCAGTGAAAACCTATACCCCAGGCATACTTAGCTGCAATGGAATCATCAAAAATTGTATTGGCCCGGTGATTAATCAAGTCCCGGTTATGATCCCACACCACGATGTTTTTATCGCCCAACCCTTCTGCGGACATGGTAGGGCCTAAATGATATTTCAGAAAGTCGCGTTCTTCTTCGGCTGTATAAATGCACGACTCCCATCGTTGAGTAGCCATCGGTTCATTTTGAATACTGATTCCCCAAACTGGCATCCCTTCACTTTCATAGGCTTTAATAAACTTAGTGTAATATAATGCCCACGATCTATAGAATTCAGGAAGCAGCTTGCCCCCATTCAATACATTGTTGTTGTCTTTCATAAATGCGGGCGGGCTCCACGGGCTGGCATATAATAAGAGCTTTCCACCGGCTGCATCAATGGCACTTTTGATCATGGGTATCTTATAGGTTCGATCATGATCAATGTTGAAGGATTTAAGCTCCTTGTCATTATCCGAAACATAGGTGTAGCTATCACTACTGAAATCGCAACTACCGATGTTCGTGCGCGCCAATGAATAACCGATCCCATTCTGCTGATCATAATAAGCGCTCACTAATTCCTGCTGCTTTTCTTTCGACAATTTTGCGAAGACCTCTGCAGATGCATCGGTAATTGCCCCTCCTATTCCAATGAAATTCTGGAATGTTTTATTGGGATTAACAAAAACCGAAATCTGTCCCTCCAGTGGTTGACCAGCATTTTCGAAGATTGCCGTATCGGTGATGGCTAACCTGAGATCAGTCTGACTGGCTGTTGTATAAATGGTTACCTGCTTATCGCTTGTTGTGAATGCAGTTGCAGACTGTTGCCCGGTAACTTCTTCGTTTGAGGCTTGCTCCTTCTGGCATCCCTGAAGTAAAAGGGAAAAACCCAATATGAATAAATAGATGGTCTTCATAGGTCAATGTGTAAAATCTGATTCCAAATACAATGGCAGGTGGGCTATTAGCCCTTCTTTTATTGCAATAAAATTAGAAAACAATTTTTTTACTACCTATCAGGTATGTGGCATTGTGAAACCTCAATTATATGATTTATATCATCCTATGGTATGACAAAAGGGGATTTCAATTAAGAGGTGTCAGTTCAACTTTCCTGAACTCAACTTCTGATCCCTCAGCTTGCAAAGCAATATGTCCTTTGCTTGCGGTGCAGTTTGTACCGTGATTCACCATGATGCCGTTGACCCACACTTGAATGGTGTTGCCGGCACATTCAATGATCATGTTGTTCCATTCTCCAACCGGTTTTTCGGAACCATCCGTCAGGTTCATAATCCTTCTGCCTTTTCCTTCTGTTATCCCCCACTCTTCTTTTGGGCCGCGTCTCGCTTCCATATCCGGAACAGTAATGTCTTCGACAATGCACCAGAAATCACCAGCATTTTCATGCATCATTTGCACTTCGATGGATTTGGGAAACATTTCATACAACCCCCTTGGTGTGGAAGCAAATACCAACACCCCGCAATTGCCAGGCACTCCGGCAAACCGGTATTCCACTTCCAGTTTAAAGTTCTCGTATTCAGCATCAGTTATAATATGTCCGTTGGGTTCACCCATGCTCACAAGCATCCAATTGCGAATCAAAAACGGACTTTGAAGTGCTGAGTCTTTATCCATATCTGGCACATCGATGTGCCAGCCTTCCATATCCTTCCCGTTAAATAGACTGATAGTCTTACTTTCTTTTGCTGATTTACAGGAGCAGAGCAAACTCAGGATAACCAGTACGTACAGATTTATCTTAACCATAGTGAAGTGTTTACCTTAAACTAAATCAATTCAGCAACAGCTTTCGCACCCGTTCCATTCCTACGCTTGCCTTCTCAGCAATGAACTCAAGGTTTGGCACATGCATGATCTCTGGTTTCTTGGGGTCAACCACATACTTCTTTACAAAATCGGGCACGTAATCAATTAACCCTGCAGCAGGATACACTACCATGGAGGTACCCACGACTAAAAATACATCGGCATTCGCAGCTACGTCCGCAGCCACTTCCATCATGGGCACTGCTTCGCCAAACCAGACAATATTCGGTCGCAGTTGAGAACCGCGTTCACACGTGTCACCCATGTTTAACTCACAGCCTTTTATCGGGTAAATTAAGTTTGGGTTTAACGTACTGCGCGATTCAAACAAACTGCCATGCAAGTGCAACACCTTCGAAGAGCCTGCCCGCTCATGCAGGTTATCTACATTTTGAGTGATCACGGTCACCTCAAAATGCTGTTCGAGTTCCGCTAAAATTTCGTGCCCACGATTGGGCTTTACGTTAAGGGCTTTCTTTCTGCGTTGATTATAGAAATCCAAAACCAGAGCCGGGTCCTTTCGCCACGCTTCGGGTGTTGCTACATCTTCTACTCTATAACCTTCCCACAATCCACCGGCATCTCGAAAGGTAGCGATGCCACTTTCGGCACTGATGCCCGCTCCGGTTAATACAATCAATCTTTTCATACTTCAATTCAAAATTTAAAGTTCAAAATCATTGAACTCCTATTTATCAATGTTGAATTTTGAATCTCGAATTTTGAATTATTTAAGCTTCCGATCAAAGAAATCCTTCGCCCCTTCAAAGATGCGTTTCCAACTTTCGTATCGTAAAAAACCATGTACTTCATCTGGTAAGATCAGAACTTCTACCGGCACATTCTTTTCGCGAAGTTTTTCAACCAGGTCGGTGCTCTGCTGAAAGTTTACATTGCGGTCGTCATCGCCATGAACAAATAAAACGGAACCCGTCCATTTCGATAGATCAGCCGCAGGCGAGGATTTCAACGCCACCTCAAGTTCTTTCTTTTGCAAACCCCACGAGTTGGTTGCATCCTGACCGTCAAACGACCAGTCGTGAACTCCATGAACATCTACGCCAGCTTTGAAAATCTCCGGGTTGCGCGACAACCCCATTGCTGTTAGATAGCCACCATACGACCCACCCCACAAGCCAATTTTTGAAGGATCAACTTGTTGTAAGGTTTGCAAATACTTTGCTGCGGCCACTACATCCTGATACTCACTGGCACCGCGCGGTCCCTGATTTTTAGCTCTGCGAAAGTCACGACCATAACCAACACCCGACCGAAAGTTCACAGACAACACCACATAGCCCTGACTGGCGAGGTATTGATTAAAAGCATAACAATTAATATAGTAGTCACTATAGTGAAAGCCCAGCAACATCTGCCTAATGGGTCCGCCATGCATAAACACAATTCCGGGTCGGGTGCTACTGAGCGTGCGATTGATAAAAAGTTGCGCGTGGATTGTAGTGCCATCGGCAGCTTTGAAGATTACCTGCTCAGGTTTTACAAAGCCAGCAGATGAAAAAGTTGTAAGCTTTTGCCCATATACAGGCACCATCGACTTACTCGTTTCATCAACGCGCACTAGAGTTTTGGAGGTATTGGTGGTAGATCGAAAAGCATACAAGATATTTCCTGCAAAAGAAGGGTACATTTCAATGCCCTCGCCACTGGTTATGGCCAATGGAGTCCCTATGGTAACATCAGACTTCCAAAGATGTCTGCGATCGACATCTTCGCGATTGCCATCGAAGTAAATAAATTTGCCGGTTGCATCCTGCACATAACTTTCCACTTCGCCATTGCCAGGTGTGATGTCTTTCAAATCACCTCCGGTTTCATTCATGGAGTATACATGGTTCCAGCCACTATGTTCCGAGAAAAACAAAATCCGGCCCGTGCTTGTCCAGGCCAGTGGTGTGGGAGTTGATTGGGCAAAGCCTCCGTCATCGGCTGGCGATTTCCAAATAACAGTTGCTTTACCTGTTTCTGCATCGGTAATCAGGATCGAAAACTTTTCACCTCCTGTAAGATCACTCAACTGCCCGATCTTGATTCCTGAGGTGCGGATGAAGGCAATCCTTTTTCCATCCGGTGACCAAACTGGCAAAACATCGTTACTCACATCCGGAGCAATCCACCTAATACTTTTACGAATCAGGCTGTAAACACCAATGAAACTATGATCTCCGCGATCGCTGGTGAAAAGTACTTCATTGCCATCGGGCGAAAATTTTTGACCACCATTGCTGCCGCGTGCACTAAACAACAACTTGGGGATGGCATTGATGTCCATGGGCGATTCATAAATCTGACCGCCTTTATTGAATAAAAATTTTATACCATCTTTAAAAAAGACCGGACTGTTGCCATTGACAATTTTAGCAGGCGGGCTCTTGCTAGAAATCTCTTTATAATAAATAGCCTGATCAGTACCTTCCACGAGGCTGGCAGGATTTGGACTTTGTCCGTTGCGATTGGCACCACTACCTCGCACATAAAGCAATTTTGTGCCGTTGGGAGAAAATACTAACTGCGTAATTTCCTGGCCGTCATCCAACTGATAGTCGGTAAGGAAGCGTGGAAGATCGGTGCCGGTCTTAACCAGTATGTTTCGTTTACCATGATCGTTGATTACCCACGCGATTGATTTGCCATCCGGTGAGGAAGCAAGATTGGATTCAATCGGGTGACTAAGAAATTGTTCGAGAGGTTGGGCGTATGTGTTTGTTGCCACCAGCAACATCAACACGAAGCATGTGCGTTTCATGCTCAACAAGATAGGAAAATGAGATCAGGATGCCAACCCGCATACTCGTTACTGGATCTGTTTAGATCCGAGAAGCTAGATGCTAGCAGATTGCAGCCAGAAGCAAGAATCCAGTTACTTCTTCTTCACCTTTTTTGCAGCAAATTTCGCTATAGGTTTTTTAACCGCTGCTTTCTTGGCGGCTACTTTTTTGGGCGCAGGTTTTCTTACAGCTTTAACCGGGGCAACTTTAACAGGTTCCTCTTTTTTCTTACCCCCACCAAAGCGACCCCAGCGGCCTTTCTTTTCAGGAGCATTCTCGGCCAGTGTTACACATTCCTCCAGCGTAAGTTCTTCAGGTACTTTGCCTTTCGGGATTTTTACATTCTTCTTACCTGCTTTGATGTAAGGACCAAAGCGACCATTGAGAATTTGGATGTCCGCATTGCCTTCAAATGCTTTGATCAATCGGTTTGCATCCAGTTCGCGCTTAGCCTGAATCAATTCAACCGCACGTTCTGGCGTAACCGTGTAAGGGTCCTCCCCTTTCGGGATGGATATAAATTTTTTATCGTGCAGTACATACGGGCCAAAACGACCGATGTTGGCCACCACTGGCTTCTCTTCAAAAACACCAAGGTCTCTTGGCATTTTCAATAACTCAAGCGCAGCTTCTAACGTAATGTTTTCAATAAATTGTCCTTGACGCAAACTGGCAAACTTAGGCTTCTCCCCACCATTGTCATCGGGATTCTCTCCTACCTGAACATACGCACCGTACTTGCCGAGCTTGACATATACATTCTTGCCGGTCTTCGGATCAACACCTAATTCCTTGCTCTTATTCTGAACGGAAGAACGTTCCACCAATTCAGTCTTCGTAACGGTTTTATGAAATGGGGTGTAGAACCCATCCAACATTTTTTGCCACTTCAGCTTTCCGCTGGCAATTTCATCAAACTCCCGTTCAATCTCGGCAGTAAATGAATAGTTAGTGATTTCCGGAAAATGCTCAATCAGAAAATCATTCACGATCATCG
The DNA here is from genome assembly GCA_040079965.1 of Cyclobacteriaceae bacterium. Lineage (GTDB taxonomy): Bacteria > Bacteroidota > Bacteroidia > Cytophagales > Cyclobacteriaceae > ELB16-189. The sequence goes on along the minus strand of JBEBJH010000193.1, from coordinate 1,597 downwards.
CTATGTTGGTCGGGAATAACTTATTGCTTTCGGCACCGGTATTTTCTGTTTCTGTCTTCGAGTCGATTTTATCAGACTTCAATACATGAATCTTATACTGTCGTTCATGACCTTCGCGGCTCTCTTTAACAACATACCCGCGCTTTTGCACAGTCGAAATGGTTGGTGCATAGGTGGAAGGGCGACCGATTCCCAACTCTTCCAGTTTCTTAACAAGACTGGCTTCCGTATACCGGGCCGCGTGACGAGAAAACGTTTGAGTTGCCGAAATCTGATTCAGGTCAAGTTTCTGACCTACATTCAAGGGCGGTAAAACCTTGCCACTCTCTTCGTCTTCACTGTCTTCATCGTCTTTCGACTCCATATATACTTTTAAAAATCCTTCAAACTTGATTACCTCCCCAGAAGCTGTCAAGGTTCGTGGATTTGTAGAGATCGAAATTGTGGCTGTAGTTCTTTCCAACTCTGCGTCCGCCATCTGCGAAGCAATCGCACGCTTCCAGATCAATTCGTATAATCGTTGGCCGTTGCGATCCATGCCCGGATCCATCACCGAAAAATCGGTGGGACGGATGGCTTCGTGAGCTTCCTGGGCACTGGCCGATTTTGTTTTAAACTTCCGGGTAAATACAAATTCCTTTCCATACGCAGATTGAATCTGTCTTACCGCACCCTGAACAGCTTCATCCGAAAGATTCAACGAGTCGGTACGCATATAAGAGATCTTACCGGCCTCGTACAGTTTCTGAGCCACCATCATGGTTTGAGAAACTGAAAAGCTCAATTTTCTTCCTGCTTCTTGTTGTAGTGTTGAGGTTGTGAACGGAGGTGCCGGGGATTTCTTCGCAGGCTTTTTTACTAAATCCGAAATAGCAAACGCAGCACCCTTGCAGGCTTCCAGGAAAGCCAATGCATCTTTCTCTTCACTAAACTTTTCTGAAAGATCGGCCACCAATTGTTTGCCTTTACCTAAATCAAAAATAGCAGAGACTTTGAATGAGGATTTTGCATCAAACTTTTCAATCTCGCGCTCGCGTTCCACCACCAATCGTACGGCCACAGACTGCACACGACCAGCTGATAACCCGGTTCCAATTTTTTTCCAGAGTATGGGTGACAGTTCAAAACCAACCAACCGATCCAGTAATCGTCTGGCCTGTTGAGCATTTACCAAGTCAATATCAATGCCTCTTGGATTTTGAAGGGCATTGAGAATCGCATTCTTGGTAATTTCAGTGAATACAATTCTGCGGGTTTTTTTATCATTAAGATTAAGTACTTCCTTTAAATGCCAGCTAATGGCTTCTCCTTCACGGTCTTCATCGCTTGCCAGGTAAACCATTTCGGCTTCTTTGGCAAGTTCCTTCAGTCTCTTTATTACCTCCTTCTTATCCGGAGAAACTTCGTAGGTAGGTTCAAAATTATTTTCGACATCAATCGCACCATTTCCTTTCGCTAAATCACGGACGTGGCCCATGCTGGACGTGACTTTGAAATCCTTTCCCAGGTAGCCTTCAATCGTCTTCGCTTTAGCCGGTGACTCTACAATTACTAAGTTCTTTGACATGTTTAGGTTTTACTTCAACGGGTTCAAATA
>JBEBJH010000192.1:0-9532 GCA_040079965.1 Cyclobacteriaceae bacterium | reverse complement strand
GCCACCCTGAACATCGGAGGCACCAGTGCCATCACCAACATGACAGCCACGGCCGCAGGCAATACAGTAAACTATACAGGTGCAGCCCAGACGGTTCATAATAATGCCTATGAAAACCTGGGGTTGTCAGGCAGTGGAGCTAAGACCTTACAGGTTGGCACAACCTCGATCACAGGGGATCTGAGTTTAAGCGGTACAGTTTCGGCTACAGGAGTAATAGGACTGACGATAGGCGGAGATGTTAATATAGGTTCAGGCACAACGTTTACATCCGGAGCATTCACCCACAATGTGGGTGGTGACTGGACCAATAACGGAAGTTTTACAGGCACCGGGAGTACAATAAATTTTAATGGTGCAGCCCAGAACATCACAGGTGGCTCCACGACCTTCAATGATTTACAACTGAGTGGGAGTGGCACCAAGACACTTGGGTTGACGACCACGATATCGGGTGTTTTTACAATTGATAACGGTGTAGTGGCGGGTCTGAGTAATGCGAATACATACACATCAAATTCCCTTATCCTGGGTGGAGCAATTCAGCAAAGTGGTACCTGGGGCAGTTCATCATCATCAGCGACTAACCAGAACAATACCTTCTTCAGTGGCAATGGATTGGTGACGGTGGCCACCGGAGCCAACAACTACTATTCGATAGCGAGTACTGCGTGGAATGTAAACACGACCTGGTCCAACATCGGATTTGGAGGTGCAGCAGCAGCGGGTACTCCTGGCCCGGGAGATTTTGTATTCATCGGTGGTGGCTTTACGGTAACGGTAACAGGAGCAGAGACCTGTAGCGCACTGTCCTTTGATGCTGGTACGAGTGTTACCAATACATTAACGATCAATTCAGGCAGCAGCTTAACCGTTTCGGGAGCGGTTACTATTCCTCAGACAGTGACTTCAGGTTCGAATATATTAGATGTTGGTGCCGGTACGCTGACAGCGGGAGATCTTGATTTTACCTCCACCCCGGGTGGAGCAGGCCATCAGATGACCATCTCAACAGGAACGGCCACGGTGAGTGGCAATGTAACCGGGATCGGTGCGGGCAGTACGATACAATTTACAGGAGCAGGGTTGTTGCAGTTGGGAGGTTCAATTTTTACCTCAGCCAATGGCACATTGACCTCTGTAGCGGGCAGCACGGTGGAGTATAACGGAACAGCACAAACAGTTCAGGCGCTAGGGTATAATAACCTGACTTTGTCAGGTAGCAATACCAAGACCTTGGCAGCCAATACTACGGTAGGTGGCAATTTAACGATTGCAGACAATGTAACCTTTACCATTGGAGCATTCACATTTGCTGTTAGCGGCACTACGACAGTAGGCGGAGGCACGAGCGGCACATTGTCCATCACCTCAACTACAGGTACGAAGACTTTTACGGGCCTGATCACTATCAATAGCGGAGCGACCTGGAGCAACACAGCGAATGAAGTAATAACCTTCCAGGGGGGCATTACCAGCAATGGTACATTTACAGCTGGTACCGCAGTACAGAACTTTGGCACTAACTCACAGGTGCTCACGGGTACCTTCACGATGCCGAACGTCTCGGTAAATGGAGCAGCTGTGGTTCTTACCAATACCAATACACTGACAGTAGATACGGCACTTGCAGGCACAGGCCAGATCACACAAGGCGCAGGCGCCACACTGAACATAGGTGGCACAAGCACGATCACCAACATGACGGCTACGGCCGCAGGCAACACAGTAAACTATACCGGTGTAGCCCAAACCGTTCACAGCAATACCTATGAAAACCTGACCTTGTCAGGCAGTGGGGTGAAGACCTTACAGGTGGGCACGACCTCCATCACAGGGGATTTGATATTAAGCGGAACAGTTTCGGCTACAGGAGTAATCGGACTGACGATAGGCGGAGATGTTAATATAGGTTCAGGCACAACGTTTACATCAGGAGCATTCACCCACAATGTGGGGGGTGACTTTATAAATAATGGTGCGTTTATTAGCGGCTTAGGCACAATAGAATTAGCAGGAAGTTCACTTCAGTCTATTTCTGGAAGCACTGTAACGGACTTCAACAATATCACAGTTTCTAATAGTAGTGGTCCACCGGCCGTTCAAGTTGAGTCAAATCAAAATCTTCTTGGAGTATTGACACTAGCTTCAGGCAGCCAATTTGACGCAGATGGTAGTAGTAATAGTTCGGTGTTTACACTGCTATCGTCTGGGGATTCACCAACACTCGATGCCTCCATTGCGACTCTTCCATCAGGAGCCTCTGTTGTAGGAGATGTTACCGTACAGCGCTACATGGCCATTGAAGGCTCAAATAGTGGTAGAATTTACCGATATATTTCTTCACCAGTTCAAAATGTTCCGGTTTCACAAATTCAATCTGAAATACCGGTGACAGGTTCATTTACCGGAACTAGTACGTGTTCAGGTTGTGGCTCAAATCAATCCATGTTCCTTTATAATGAATCTGTGCTAACAGATACAAATGGTAGTGGAGGCAACAACTTTGATGACGGATACGAAGATTTTCCCAGTGCAGCAAATTCTGAAGCGCTTACAACAGGAAGAGGTTATACACTATTTATTCGGGCAAACGTGGATCCGATAGCCACAAATGGTTCTGCACGCTGGGACGTTCGGGGACAGATTAACAGCGGGGCAGTGAGTTTCAACAGTTTTACAACATTTACTAGCTCTGGAATCTTGGCCAACGATGGATGGAATCTGGTGGGTAATCCGTACCCTTCTACTATTGACTGGGATGCAGCAGGATGGACTAAAACGGGTATCAATAATGCTATTTATCTTCGTGATAATGGTCAGGTGTCACCGGTATACGCTACCTATGTCGGTGGAGTTGGTACTAATGGAGGATCCAGGTATATAGCTACGGGTCAGGCATTTTTTGTTAAAAGCGATGGGGGTCCAATTGATTTTCAGGCTACAGAAGCTGTAAAGACGGCAGGAACCCAAACAACGTTCTTCAGGGAAGGCGCTATAAATGATGTAGTTAGAATAGCGCTAAAGAAAGGGAATATTATAGATGAAACTGTTGTTCGATTTAATCCGTCAGCAACATCCGGCTTTGACCCTGAGTTGGATGCCCGTAAATTAAAGAATGCCATATTTAATTTGTCCTCACTCACAGGTGAATTGCAATATGCTATTAATGCATTACCGGCTTTGTCATGTTCATCATCTGTTTCGTTGGATGTTTCAAATGCAGTTCCGGGTACCTACCAACTGGAATTCAGTCAGGTTGAATCATTTGAACATTCTATAGAAATTACATTAATTGATGGATTTTTGGGACAATCCATTAATGTAAGGAAGCAACCTACCTATGAATTTCAGGTCACGAATGACATTAAATCCTCAGGATCAAGATTCCAAATTGGGTTTTCTCAGAGTGCGATCAATAGCACTATAGTACCAGAGGGACCAACCTCCCTATGTACTGGACAGGAGTACCAGATTAAGTTGCCGACCTCAGAAACTGGAGTAATATACTATGCATCACAGCAGGGCACCGTTATCTCTGAATATTTTACAGGTACAGGAGGTGTTTTAAATATGGAAGTTGATGAGTCGAAATTACTGAAGGGACAGAATGAGATTGTGATATTGGGTAAAAGAGCCACCTGCGAGATAGTTGTTCCTATGTCTGAATCCCTAAAAGTGGCGGTGGACAATATCTATCAAATTCAGAATGTAACCGATGGAACATCGTGTCAAGCAGGAGTAGTTTCGCTTTCCGCTTCGGGCGCACCGGTTGATGGAACGTACCATTGGTATGAATCTGCTGAAGATATAGAGCCAATTGCGGGATCAACAGGTAATACTTTCACAACTCCGGTATTGAATAAATCGAAAACCTACTTTGTTGCGGCAGTGAATGCCTTGGGATGCGAAGGTGATCGCATCGCTGCAAAGGCGGAAGTTGTTACGTATGATCCAGTATCCATTTCAGAAACTTCCCTAGGAGTTTTGACATCCAGTTATCCTACCGGCAACATTTGGTATTTCAATGATACAGTAATTCCCGGGGCAACAGCACAATCAATTACAGTAACGGAAGCCGGAACCTATAAAGTAGAAGTAACGGTTGGTACATGTAAATCTTCAAGCGAGCGTCAGTATGTCGTGACGGGGCTTGAAGAAGTGTTATCTGGAATCACAGTTTATCCGAATCCGGCAGAAGATGAAATATCAATCAGGGGCCTTGAAAATATTAAAGTAATCAAACTGATCTCAAACACTGGCCAGCAATTGCAAAGTGAAGGGGTAAATAATAGGTCAGTAGTAACGATGGATATAAAAGATTACCCATCTGGCTTATATCTGATTAAACTAATTGGCAAAGATAATTCAGTGTCTACTCATAAGATTATAAAGCGATGAGATCCAAATCTGTCTATAGAATAGTTGTTTTTATTGGCTTCAGTCTCTTGTTGGGATTAATTGCAAATGCACAGCCGGGTGACCCTTGTCCTGGAGGCCCTCCATGCGATCCTGATGTACCTATTACGGGTATAGAACTTCTCCTTGCTGTAGGCGGTTTTCTAGGCGTAAGAAAATTGTTTGTTAACTCCAAAAGGAAAATAGATAATTGATGTGAAAAGTTTTCCGGCACTTTTACGAAGATTAAAGATTCTTCCACGCTGGGTTATAGTTATTATTGATTGCTCCTTCATTATATTTTCTACCTTAACAGGTTATTTACTTCGGTTCAATTTTTCAATATCGGATCTTCAAAGAAATAACTTCGATGAAGGAATTCTTGTCTATACTGCATGCGGGTTTCTTGCAATTATAGTTACAGGGAGTTACCGGGGTATCATTCGGTACACGGGATTGCAAGATGGGGTCCGCATATTCTTCATGCTATTGCTGAATGTAGCCTTGGTGATTTCAATAAACGTGATCACATTTATTACAAATAGAACTTTTTTAATTCCTTTCTCAGTTGTTTTCATTAGCCTCCTTTCTTCTTTCCTCTTTCTATTTAATTACAGACTTCTGGTAAAGTACATTTTTACATACTATCGAAATGCGTTAATCAAGAAATCACGGGTGTTAATTTTTGGGGCCGGACAAACAGGGATTATCACACGCCATGTAATCGACTCAACCCCCCGCATGCAGATTGTTGGATTTTTGGAGGATAATCCGAATAAGATTGGGAAAGTGGTGGATGGTACAAAAATCTTTGATGCTCGTAAGGATAACCTGGACCATTATTTTGATGAATTGAACATTGATGAGCTGGTTATTACGGTACGCGACATTTCACTCGATCGAAAAAATGAATTGGTGGATGCTTGTCTGAGAAATAAAGTTAAAGTAAGAACGGTGCCCCCGGTGGAAAAGTGGGTGGGTGGCGAGTTGAGTCTTAATCAGATCCGTGAGATTAACATTGAAGAGCTGCTGGGAAGGGAAGCGATTCAGTTGAATAATGCATCGATCGTTCATGATATCAAGGGCAAACGAATTTGTATTACCGGGGCTGCTGGCTCTATTGGAAGCGAACTCGTGCGTCAGGTTGCATCCTATGCCCCAGAACGTATCATTCTGATTGATCAGGCCGAGTCACCCCTCTATGAAATCGAACGCGAGATAAAAGGGCACTATAAAGTTCGTGTAATTCCCTACCTGGCAGATATCACCAATAGGCATAGAATAGCCTCCATTCTGGAAGAAAACAGACCGGAAATTATTTACCATGCTGCCGCTTATAAGCATGTTCCTTTAATGGAGGGAAACCCCAGCGAAGCGATTCATTGTAATATCCTGGGAACAAAAAACCTGGCCGATCTGGCAGTACAATACAAAGTTCGAAAGTTTGTAATGATCTCTACGGACAAAGCTGTAAATCCTACCAATGTAATGGGGTGTTCAAAGCGCATCGCGGAGGTCTATGTACAATCCTTAAATGAAAATCTGAAAGCTCAGGGGAATTTTAGCACAGCCTTTGTAACCACACGCTTTGGAAATGTATTGGGCTCTAATGGATCCGTGATTCCGTTGTTTAAAAAACAGATCGAAATTGGTGGACCGGTTACTGTAACCCATCCCGAAGTAACTCGTTTTTTCATGACTATTCCAGAAGCCTGTCAATTAGTATTGGAAGCAGGTACAATGGGCAAAGGGGGTGAGATTTTTATTTTTGACATGGGCAAGCCGGTAAAGATTATTGACCTTGCCAGGAAAATGATTTTATTATCAGGGATGCAACCTGGAAAGGATATCGAGATTGTGTTTTCAGGGTTAAGAGAAGGTGAGAAACTTTATGAGGAGCTGTTAAATCAAAGCGAAGATACCATTCCAACTCACCATGAAAAGATTCTGATTGGTAAGGTGGAACCCTATGCCTTTGATGAGATTAACAGATATATTGAATTATTCTTCGACTTGGTTGACGACAAGAATGAATTGAAGATGGTGGCTTTGATGAAGGAATTGATTCCAGAGTTCAGGAGTAATTACTCTCGCTATGAAGTATTGGATAAGAACTAGTATTAGTACTACCTTCTCCTAACTCCACCTTTCTTATTGTACCGGTAATTGGCACTCCGTTTCTTGCTATACGTTCTACCACTATTCTGACCACCCAAATCCCAAGGGAGGTAATATTCTATTTTCACATTCAAAAGCATGTAACCATCATCATTATCTGGATTTCCACGCTGTGTACCGGCAGGCTTAGCTAAATTACCCATTTCGGGTCTCCTATCAGACAAGGCTGCAGCGATTGGATCTGAAAACGCGGCTGGCCCCAAGTGCACGGTACTGACATCATCCAGATAATCTGTAAATAATTTTCTGTAACCTCCTTCAATGGCAACGTTAAAGTTAGGGCCCGCTTTAAACCGGACTCCCAATCCAAAGGGAATAACTAAGCTTACTCGACTATAGTCTGCACCTTCAGTATTTAGTGGTTGTAATGCATATTTTTCTCCTTGATACTCAGTGGTTGGATTAAAATAAAGCAACCCAATTCCGCCAAATCCATAGGCGTTAAAATAGGGTCTTCTGTAATAGCGATTTCCATTGGGGAATAAGTTGAAGGCACCTGTAAATCCTAATTCAATATTATTGGATTTGAAAGATAAATTTCTGGATACCCTGCTGGCATCATCAGCTTTGGAGTCAGTTCCTTCAAGCGTAAACCAGGTTAACTCAGCTCGGGCACTTATTCTGGGTGTAAAATAATATTGCAGCCCGGCATTTATATTGGGTTTTGCATCAATGTAATCTCCTGGATTAGCTAATTCTCCAAAATAAGTAGAGGTACCAGTTCCTGCGACCAAAATCATAGCCCGGTCTTTTCGAATTGCATAGAAACTCTGCGCAAAGGAAACCTCAGCAAGAATAACCAAAGTAATAAGCGCCAACCATTTCCTCATAGGATACCCATTAAGCATGCTAATTTATGCATTTTCTTCCAATTTGGAAACCGGACTAAGCCAGCACTTCCTTTATTTTCTGGGCTGCATCCTTCAGTAGAATCGCAGAGAATACTTTTAATCCGGATTCCTGAATGATTTTGGCACCTTCTTCAGCATTTGTGCCCTGTAAACGTACTATGATAGGGACTGGAATATTGCCCACTTTTTTATACGCTTCCACCACACCACTGGCCACCCGATCGCAACGAACAATTCCGCCAAAGATATTGATCAGAATAGCCTTAACATTGGGGTCTTTCAGGATAATCCGGAAACCGGCTTCAACAGTTTCGGCATTTGCGCCACCACCCACATCCAGGAAGTTGGCAGGCTCCCCGCCCGAAAGCTTAATGATATCCATGGTTGCCATCGCTAGCCCCGCACCGTTTACCATGCAGCCTACATTGCCATCCAGTTTCACATAATTCAAACCAGACTTGCCTGCCTCTACCTCGAGCGGATCTTCTTCAGAAATATCTCTTAGTTCTTCAAGGTCTTTATGACGGAATAAGGCATTGTCATCAAGGTTAACTTTACCATCTACGGCAAGTATTTTATTGTCAGAAGTTTTTAATACCGGATTGATTTCAAACATGGATGCATCTAGTCCTATATAGGCAGTATATAAGGCATTAACAAACTTCACCATCTCCTTAAAGGCATTGCCTTCAAGGCCCAACGCAAAGGCAACCTTACGCGCCTGAAACGGTTGTAGCCCGATGGTTGGATCTACCCATTCCTTTACGATTTTTTCGGGATGGGTTGCAGCAACTTCTTCAATGTTCATGCCGCCTTCGGTTGAAGCCATAATCACCGGCTTGCTGGTGGCCCTATCCAATAGAATACTCATATAGTATTCTTTGGGTTCGTTCTCTCCGGGATAATAAACATCCTCGGCAATCAGAACTTTATTTACTTTCTTTCCGGTCGGACCAGTTTGAATGGTAACCAATGTTCCACCTAAAATAGCCTTTGATTTTTCAAAGACTTCATCTGAACTTTTAGCCAGCACAACACCTTTCGAGCCGGTCTCTTTAACCGTTCCTTTACCTCGGCCCCCGGCATGAATCTGTGATTTAACCACGAACCATTTGGAGCCGGTTTCGGCATGGATTTGCTTGGCTGCTGCTACTGCCTTGTCGGGTGTATCAGCAACAATGCCTCGCTGAACAGCAACTCCAAATTTTTTTAGAATGTCTTTAGCCTGATATTCGTGGATGTTCATAAAATAGTTTTGGAGGCAAGCTACTTTTTTTAAACCTTTAATTCAAGAATTTAATTATACTCATGCTTAGAGCCGAAGGGTTGAAAAAGTCGTACGGGGCACTTAATGTGCTGAAGGGTGTAGACATCGAAATCAAGAAAGGAGAAGTAGTCTCTATTGTGGGAGCCTCGGGGGCTGGTAAAAGCACCCTATTGCATATTCTTGGTACGTTAGATAAGCCTGATGAAGGGAAGGTGCAATTGGCTGATAAGGATGTATTTACGCAAACTTCCAAGTCTCTTGCTGAATTCCGGAATAAGAATCTTGGCTTTGTTTTTCAGTTTCATAACCTCTTACCTGAATTCTCAGCCTTGGAGAATGTGATGATTCCCGGATTCATTGCTCGAACTGATGAAAAGAAGGTGAAAGAAAGAGCCTTCAGGTTGTTGGAGTCACTAGGACTTAAGGAAAGGGCCGAGCATAAACCTTCAGAACTTTCGGGGGGTGAGCAACAACGGGTAGCAGTGGCCCGGGCGTTGATTAATGAACCGGTTTTGATTTTTGCCGATGAACCTAGCGGCAACCTGGATTCAAATAATGCTAAGGAATTACACCAACTCTTTTTCAAACTCAGGGATGAATTCGGTCAGACATTTGTAATTGTTACTCATAACCAGGAGTTCGCAGCTATGACCGACCGAAGACTTGAAATCAAGGATGGCAGAATGGTTAATTGAATTAAAGGTCTTAAGTCTTCTGTCTTGATACTTAAGTCATTCTATGAATTACTATTATTCTGCGAATGAGATAATAGTTCAGTTTCAGCTTCCATTACCTCCACGTGACCTTTTTCATTAATGCTGGTTAGGACTACCTTTTT
>JBEBJH010000191.1:0-9561 GCA_040079965.1 Cyclobacteriaceae bacterium | reverse complement strand
TAGTGCCATCATGGCAAAAGGAGGGTTTGCATTTGAGTGGTGGCATAAAGCCCGAAGAGTTGGTTACGTTCCGTGCTTATGTGGATGGATTTAAAACTATCGCTGAGAATCCATACTGGGGCGCTAATGTCAACACAATTGCCAAGCGTGATCCAAATCCGGTAGAGCTAATTAATATTTCAGATAAGGTAAATGCAGGCGTAAACCTGATTACGTTTTTTGGGCATTCATCACCCAGCACCATCGATATTGACATTGGCTATGTATCAGACCCCACGATGGGTTATAACAATCCCGGAAAATATCCAACCTTCCTGATCAACGGCTGCAATGCCGGTAATTTCTTTTCGGGTACTACTTCGTTTGGCGAGGACTGGATACTGACGGCCAACAAAGGGGCCCGGAATTTTATTGCGCATAGTTCATTTGGGTTCGTTTATTCCCTGAAATATTATTCTGATTTGTTTTATCAGATTGGGTTTGCGGATTCGGTATTTGTAAAAAAAGGAATTGGAGATGTGCAAAAGGAGGTAGCGCGACAATACATGGTGGCCGCACCGGCAACCATGGCGAATATTACACAAGTGCAACAAATGGTGCTACTCGGTGATCCCGCGGTAAAGTTGTTCAACTTCGGCAAGCCCGATTATGAAATTACAAGTGCCTCCTTGTCGCTGGCATCCTTTGACAATAAGCCCGTAACTGCAACGAGTGATTCTTTTGCTATAAAGATTGTTTTGAAAAATCTGGGGTTAGCGAAAACCGATCCGGTAAAAATTAAATTAACCCGCGAATTAAGTGATGGCTCGCCTGTTACCTATGATTCTCTCTTTGCCCCGATTCTTAACACCGATACACTTTTTTTTAAAATATACAGGCAGGGAAATACAGGTGGTGGAAATAATCAGTTTACCGTAAATATTGATTCTGATAATAAGATTGACGAATTGCAGGAGAATAATAATGAAGCTTCTTTCAGTGCCTTTATACCCTCCAATGCCACCCTTAATCTATTCCCAACAGCGTATGCCATCGTTAACCAGCAAAACGTAAAGCTGATTTGGCAATCAACGGATTTGCTTTCTGTGACCCGCGAATTTGACGTACAGATTGATACGACAGCTTCTTTTAATAGTTCTTACTTAATAAGCCAAACCGTATCCGGAAAAGTGCTGGCCTCAACACAAATCAATCTGGTGAACGCTGATTCCGTAGTGTACTTCTGGCGCACCCGATTTAAAACTCCACAGCCGGGCGAGAGTGGCGAGTGGAGCACATCAACATTTTCTTATTTCATGGGAAGTCCGGAAGGCTGGGCCCAAATAAGATATGAACAGCTTTTAGAAAACTTCTTTAGTAGTTTGATTCCACCAGGCGAAGGAACTCCATTCAGTTTTGAGGAAACAAGTACTTCTGTTTCTATAAAAACGTTTGGAAGCGATAACCCTTCACCGGTCACTGATGTTTCAGTTAAAATCAATAATTCGGAATATAATCTCGCTACACAAGGCCAACCATGCCGTAACAATACCCTCAACCTGATTGCTTTCAATAAAACAACTGCAATACCTTATGCTGGATTGCCATTTAACTTTCAGGATCCGCGCACGTGTGGTCGCGAGCCACAGTTGATTAACAGTTTTATAACATCCGAGTTGGAGACCGGATTAAATGATGATCTTGCTGCCCTGGTTGATGCAATCGGAGTAAGCGATTCCGTAGTACTTTTTTCAATTGGTAATCCCGGCTATACCTCGTGGTCGGCTAATGTAAAAACCAAGCTTGGTGAACTGGGTATTGGTCTTGCTGATCTGGATGCACTTCAAGCGGGTGAACCAGTAATTATTTTTGGTAGAAAGGGCGCTACACCAGGCACTGCAAAAATAACGCGCCCTTTGTTATCGCCTGCCAGTGAACAGGTGATCACAGTAAATGAAAGCATTACCGGAAGAAAAACCGAAGGCTTTATGAAATCAGTAATAATCGGTCCCGCTTCTGAATGGAAACAATTCGTATCGAATGCTAGCCAACTTGAGCCTGCGGATCAAATCACCTTTTCTGTTTATGGTGTTTCGCAGAATGGAAATGAAATATTTATTGCTGACGCGGTTGGATCAAATTACGATCTTTCATCAATTTCCGTTCAGGACTATCCTTATCTGAAGTTAACTTTCAATACCAAGGATGAGGTGAATCTTACGCCAGCGCAATGGGAAAACTGGGCGGTACTTTATGAACCTGTAGCAGAGGGTATTCTCCTATTGAAAAGCCCCGAAACTTCGCTCACCGTCCAGGAGGGCCAAACCTGGAATTCAACCTTAGGCTTCACTAATATATCGTCAAAAAATTTCAACTCTCCGCTTCAGGTTGATCTGGAAATCGTTAATAAACAAACTCAAAATCGGGAACAACAGAATTTTACCATTGCAGCACCAGTACCAGGTGATACAACTTTCTTTGATATTACATCTTCTACGTTAGGAAAGGTTGGTAAAAACGATGTGAATGTGTTTGTAAACAAACGAGTGCTTGCAGAGACCTATTACGATAACAATTTTATTGCACTGCCAGACTATCTGAATGTATTGGCCGATAATACATCCCCCATATTGGATGTAACGTTTGACACACGAACGCTTAGAAATGGTGATTACGTTTCGTCAACGCCCGAAATAATTATTACTATGGTTGATGAAAGTCTCTTTCGATTCAAGTCAGATACGTTAGGCGTTACCTTATTGTTAAGTTATCCGTGCGGCAGTTCTCCTTGTCCGTTTACAAGAATTCCGTTTAGCGGAGATGATGTAAAGTGGTTTGCTGCAACATTGAATTCAAATTTCAGAATAGAATTTACACCTCAACTGGCTGATGGGGATTATGTTCTTTCGGCTCAGCTAGCAGATGCTAGTGGCAACTTAAGTGGTGCTACTCCCTACGAGATTTCATTCAAGGTAAAATCAGAACCTTCTTTATCGCTCACCAGCGTGTTTCCCAACCCATCAACCGGAGATTTCTTTTTCAGCTTTATACTAACCGGTAACGAACTACCAGATGAATTCTTATTGGAGATATTCACCACTCAAGGCCAACGACAGCGGACATTTACTTCCAACAGCATTCAACAGTTTAACATTGGAACTAACCAATTACTTTGGGATGGACGCGAAGCAACGGGCGCTTATCTTCCGCGTGGAGTGTATGTGTATCGGATGCGAGTAAAGACACCATCAATAGAAACATCAACACAAGGAAAACTCGTGTTGATGCGGTAATGATTGCAGGGTTAAGAAATTAATGATGATGACCACCTGGACCATGAACGTGTCCGTGCGCTAACTCTTCCTCAGTAGCATTCCGTATTTCAAGAATTTCTACGGCAAAGTTCAATTCAACACCGGCTAAAGGGTGGTTGGCATCTACTGTAATTGAATCGAGGCCTACCTTGGTTACTGTTACTACCTGACCTTGGTTGGTCTGAAATTGCATGCCTACCTGAACAGGTTGGTCGCCAAAAGAAGAACGCGGTACTTGCTGCATTAAGTCATCGCTTTTTACGCCATAACCCTTTTCAGGACTTACCTTGAGATTAAACTTATCGCCCTTTGCCTTTCCTTCCAGGCCTTCTTCCATGCCGGGAATCAGATTGCCGATGCCATGAATGTAGTTCAATGGATCGCGACCTGAGCTGGAATCAAGAATGTTGCCTTCATTGTCAGTAAGTGTGTAGTGAATGGCGGCTACTTTGTGTTTGGTGATTTGCATGCGTGTTTGTTTTGTTGAAATACCAAAGAGCTTCCGGGCATTTCAGATTTTAAAATTAGTTTCAAAAGCTATTCGTGGTGGGATTAATTTCAGCGTAATCAAATGGGTCTTTCAAGATTGAAAGACCCATTGTACACCAACCCGCCCAAATATCGAACCTTTTTTACAAAGATTTAATAAGATTCAAGGAATTTTCAGCGATTTTGAAAAATGATGACATTCTTAATAAGTTTTAACTTTCACTTTTAATGAAGCCACAGAAACTGAAAGTGCCAGAAAATTTATAATATATTACCTCCTAAATAATGCATATACACTTAACCTCTGTCTCCTATGAATCTGCGACCCAACTTTCCTTGAATTTTCAACGATGAGTTACTTCATAAATGCCTTTTGATTTTTTTGTAATAGTCCATCCAGAGTTAAGAGTAAGATTCCAATCGTTGCTTGTAATAGAATTTCTACTTAGGTTCGCACCACTTGGCAGGTTTACATGAACCTCATTTCGACTTTGGTCACGAATTGCACCATTGTCCACAACTAGCTTCCCAAATGCGTCTATCAACTCAAGTCCCTTATAATATGTTTCTTCAGACGAAAGGACAATAATTTCAGTAGGATCAAATCCTCCGGTAGCGTCTTTCGTATAGGGAATTACTAGAACCTTACTTTTCTTGAATTTGAAATCAATTTCTTGAAGCTGTTTTTCTTTCTTCCTTTGATGACCTTCTTCAGCAATTCGTATAGATTTTCCATTATAATGATCCTCAATTCGCCCTAATTCTCTTTCAGGTAACTTTGCTAGGGGTATTTGAAAAATGCGTTCAGCAATCTGTTCAAAATTATCCTGACCAGAGAGGGAATGGGTCCATAAACTGTCCTGTTGGTGAAATAAGATTCCATATGCAGGACCGGTCAGATAAGCAAAGCTCCTAGTGAAGGTCGGGTAGTTAACGGTAGCAGAATCTAGTTGATTTAGTAAGTAAACATTTTCTTTATTATTGATCCCGCTAAGGTATACACCCGTAAACTCTGCTAACCCTTCATTCATTTCAAGTGCATCTTCATTAATACCTGATCCGTTAAACAGATTATTTCTTTGCTTTCGAATGAATATAGCATCCCTCACAATTTCTCCACGTTCACTTCCGGAAGCAGTAAGTGCACTTCGTAAAGCAGACAGCTCCAGAAGAAATAGTATCCTTCCCTCTTTTGTTTCAAGATGACCGTTTAAGGTGCTTTTCATTGGAAACCCCAGTTCATTCTGTAGACTATGGAATAGTTCATGAATGATCAACCTATTCCTTTTTGTTTCTTTCCGTGAGAGCGAATTCCAAATAAGCATAGTCCAACGAACTTCATTCCATACAAAGGAAGTATTCGCAACACCTATTGAATCCGGTAACACTCCGGTAAAAACCCCATGACCCGCATCCATTAAACTATTTCCTCCGTCTTGGAGGTTTGTGAAAAAAACTCTTGTTATGGGATCCACAATAATGATTGGACCATAGATTTCTTTACCCCATAGAGTTTTGTTATCTTCTAGAGAAATATGTTTCACGGAATTTAGATAACCGGAAATTGTTTCAGCAGTAAATGTCTGCGATAAAACAGGAGGCTGGGTAATTAACCACAAGAGTCCGCAATAGGCTAGCTGCGATAGGTTCATAAATCATGTATTTAGTATTTAAATTTATAAGGCAACTATTACTAATTACATGACAATTATCAGGGACCTATAGGGTCACTAAAAATCAACCAAATTGATTGTTGTTTGTGATCCATTCAGGGAAAAGTAAATAAAACTGCAAAAAAATACACCAATTGGGTTTATCAAAATGCTACCATGGGGGTAATATTTCTCTCCACCCCCATTATTCAGGGGTCAAAAAATCAAAAAGAAGTAAACTTTACTTTGATTAAAGCACAGCATGTCTTTACCGTCCTACTTTCCCTTTTTCTGTGATAATTTCCATACAACTTCAATACTCCATCCGATTGGCCTAAAAGCAAAATGTTCTACATGTTTTAATTGAGGTATACCATAGGATACCATGGGACGCAAACTCCATCGGGCAGCGATCGATGTTTCAAATCCGAATCCATAATTTATTATACTCCCACCATGGGCAGTTATTGGGCCCAAACCCTTTTCATACGAAAAGGATACGAGCATTGGATAATTCCTTGAGAACATTAAGGACCTTAACGAGGCTCCAATTTTTATCAAATGATTGACCCCGGAAATCCGTGACGTCAAAACTTCCGTATTTCTTTCAGCACTTAAAAAGGTTGTAGTATAGACTATATCTTTTGAGAAGACTTTGTACCCAATCGTATATTCTAACTGATTTTTCTTTGAAAGCATATGATGATAGCCGAATTCCAAGGTAAGGCCAAGTCTGTTCTTGAGAATATTGGGCGACTGTACATAATTACTTACTAGAATATTATCCCTGGTTAAAGGAATGAAGACTCCCGTCATATAAAGAGGAGCAAATTTTGCAATCCAATGTCCCCTTGATAATTGCGAATGCGTTGTATAGCTCGATAAAGAGTCCAATCGGTTATTAGGTATATGGCGGGAATGAACATCAATCTCAGAAATTGAATCCTGAAACTCAAAGACTTTATTTAGGTCAAATGACTCACCAGGTAAGGGCTTTATAGGAGTGAATTGATCTGTAAAGATATTAATCTCTTTATCTGAACTTCCTAAGCTATCAGCGTCAACCTCATTATTTTCCAAAATGTAAGTTTCCTTTAATAGAACATTTACTAAAACTAAATCCTGCGTACCAGCTGAAAAATGACTTGCGCCTACGCCCGATGTAGAATATTTGACAAAAGAACTGTCGAATCTTGGAGCCTGATCGACAGCTATGTCCTTAATGCTACTGGTTGCCATTTGTTTTGGAGGATCCCATAATTTCTTATTATGACTTGATGAATCTGTAAGAAAGGCAGACTGTGGCGAGTGTGTCGTTGAGGGTGCAGGTAAATTCTTATAATATTTTTGTACAACGCCATTCAGGAATGTCAACACTACCACTACTAAGGCAAACTTAACGGTACTCGATCTTATCCCTGATACACCTGTCTGGGGTAAATCGTTTTGAATCCTTTCCCAGCTTCTAGGTGAAGGATCTGATTCATAATTACTCAGCTTTTCCTGGAGTAAAGATTTTAATTTGGTATCCGAAATACTACCCATATAACAATTCCTTTTTTGTTATTCGTTCTTTGAGCCACGCTTTTGCCCTGGTTAGTTGAGAGCGAGAAGAGCTTTCCGTAATTCCTAGCTTATTTCCGATCTCACGATGATCAAACCCTTCAATGATGGCAAGATTAAAAACCATTCTATAGCCTAACGGCATCTCTTGTATTAGAGAAAGAAGTTCCTCCTCATTAAGAGCTTCCAGAACCGATTCTGCAGAAACTACACTATTTTTTTCATTAACTTGATCCAACTGTAGAACTCCATTGTTGTTCCTTTCCTTGTAATAAAAAGTGATGGCCGTATTGGTGGTTATTCGATGTATCCAGGCACCTAATGAAACTATTTCTATCGTTTCATTTCTTATCAATGAATGAAATATTTTAATGAACGCTTCCTGTAAAATATCATCTGCCTCCATTCTGCTTGACGCATAACGCAGGCAGATACCCATAACCTTTCGTTTGAATAAATCGAACAACTGCTGTTGACCTTTTCTATCATTTTTACGACATAACTTAATCAGATCAACCTCGGAAATCATTCTTCAACCTTGATCTCCACTAGGCTTGCTACAAAATACTGAAACTTCTCCGAGGGATTGATCAGTAATTCATCAGTACCCCATTGATCTTTATAGGACTCTTTTAAATTGATTCCAGCTACATATATTCCACGGGCAACGCCTGTAAAGCCAACAGGTGCATGATAGGTCAACTCTATTCTCGTTTCTTCATTTGGGTCAAATGGATTTGTCTTTAGAGGAATAGACACGGAAAGTCCTTCAGCGTTCTCAATAGGAGTATACATTAATATCGCCTCGTGAATGGGATCGCAATATTGATCATTATCCGTTAGGTTAATTGTCAGGTCTGATCCGCTTTTAACTATTCCATAGTCAAACTTTGCAATGCCACAAGTTTTTTCACTAACGGTTAATTTCACTCTTATTTCTGCAATTTTTGCATTGGCTGCATCAAACACATCCACGATAATTTTATCTTCAACATTGTGGGTAGGGGAGTACTTAAGAAAGGAATTCGCTAGAATTTCCGCACCGCCACCGCTTGGATTATTTTTAATGGTGAATGCCTGCGAGTTCTCGCTTTCAATGTAGGTGCCTAAGTTTACCAAAATAGGCTGATTGGAAACATACATGACTGTGTTGTCAACAATGATTGGAACGTCTTCCCTATAGAAATCACAACCAGAATTCAGTAAGCAGATAAATGCGACAATTATAAAAGAAGCTTTCATGATTAAATAAGTTTATACTAAGGTGGACTAAGAACAAGCCACAAACGCTGCTTCTGAAATCCAAGGTTTAGCAGATAGAATGAAAAGTCAACCAGTTTGGTTTACTAAATGTCAAGTAGAAAATAATTGTCGACATTACTATGATCTTTTATTAAGGCTAGTTGCAGCTGGTTTTAATCTTAATTCAAGATTACTCTTTCAGCGCCAAGATTGTATCAACCAATTTGGTTGATACAACCTCAATTGATTTAAGATTAAATTGCTAACTATCCAGAAAAAATCAAGAAAATATTCGATGTTCAGTCTTCAGTTAACGACGCATTTAATGGCCCGGATTGGATTACCATGGTTAAGCATTTACGTCTTCTTAATACTCCTAATAAAAGCGATTCCGGGATATACACAATTACCCCCTGGGCAACTGGAATCCAAAAACAAGATCATGGAGATTTCCCTCATTGACCCTCAAAAGGAAATACTGGTCAAGGCAAAACTTAAAGGCGAAGAG
Source organism: Cyclobacteriaceae bacterium (assembly GCA_040079965.1). Classification (GTDB taxonomy): domain Bacteria; phylum Bacteroidota; class Bacteroidia; order Cytophagales; family Cyclobacteriaceae; genus ELB16-189. The sequence continues at coordinate 814 of JBEBJH010000191.1, read as the reverse complement.
TTTACATTCCTCCTTGATACAGGCGCACCGTTCTTTATATCAAACGCCATACAAGATAGGTTTAACTTTCCAGTATTATTTAAAGCCAATTTAAGTGATGCTTCTGGCAAGAAGGATGAAACCCTTATTGTAAGCGTTGATAGTTTGTCATTGGGGCCTTTTATTTTCACGAATGTTTGGGCAGTCGTAATCAAAATGGACAATGAAACTCATCAATGCCATGAGTTTGTCGGGAATTTTGGAAGCAATTTATTAAACTTCCTTGCTGTACAATTCGATCTTCAAAAACATAAGGTATTTCTAACTGATAATATGAATTTGTTAGAACATCAACCAGCTGCGTTTCAACCAGCCTCCTTAAGCAGCCAGCGTGATTTTTACTTTCCGATTACTATACAAGGTAACATCCCCGATACAATTCACTTTGACTCAGGTGATGGATCTTTGTATGAAATTTCTCCACGCACGTTAGCGAAGTTAACAAAAGTGGACTCTGGCAGCATATTAAAAAAGGGATTTGGGGTTACCAGTATGGGTTCACTTGGCTTGCCAAAACATTCAAATCAGTATGTTATTAGATCAAACATAAGTTTAGCCAATTCCACCATTTCTAATGGTATAGCCCATAATACCTATGCTGAAAAATCAAGGTTAGGAAGATATATTTTCCATTATGGAAGAATGACCCTTGATTATATCAACCAGCGTTATGCTTTTGAGCAATATGATAAATTCACACTTTCTGAACTTTCAGATTTCGGGTTCACTGTGTTAGTAAGTAATAATCGTGTACTTACCGGTACAGTGTGGGAAG
>JBEBJH010000190.1:0-9605 GCA_040079965.1 Cyclobacteriaceae bacterium | reverse complement strand
GAAGAGAATGCCTCATTTGCAAAAGTTCAAAATGATCTCGGCAACGGTTGCAGGCCCGATACACAGAAGCGGAAGTTACGCTCAGCAAGGCAACGGGTATTCGGCAGCGCACGCTGGGCGAAAATCATCCCGACTATGTGAAGTCGATGGAGAGTTTGGGTATTTTGTATTGGAAGAAAGGTGACCTCACACGAGCTTATCCCTATTTGAGCGGGTCGGCCAATAAATCGCTGGAGTTTATAAACAATTATTTTCCACCCATGAGCGAGGCGGAAAAAACCAAGTACTGGGATATTCTTCAGCCGCGCTTTCAACGCTTTTATAATTATGCCATTGAGGCAAGTGCGACTAATCCAGCTGTGCTTAATGATGTTTATAACTACCAGATTGCAACCAAAGCCTTGCTCCTCAACTCAACTAACAAAATCAAGAAGGCAATTCTGTCCAGTGGCGATCAATCGCTGATTGATGTATACATTTCCTGGATCGGACAAAAAGAAGCACTGGCCCGTTATTATGCTTTATCGAAGGAAGAGCTGGCTCAACAAAAGATTGATCTTGCCGCGATGGAGAAAGCAGCCAATACTACAGAGCGTTCCTTATCACAGCGGTCAACCGATTTTGCCAAAGGGTATGAAACCGAACAAATAAAGTTCGAACAAGTAGCCGCCCAACTACAGGACACCGAGGCAATTCTGGAAATCATCCGCGTGCGCACGTTTGATAAAGATTTTACTGACGAATCGCGCTACCTGGCGTTGGTGCTTACGAAAGGAAGCACGCAGCCATCCATGACCCTGCTCGACAATGGAAATCAGATGGAGACCCGCTATGCTAAATTTTATAAGAACGCCATTCAGCAAAAATCGCAGGACGATTATTCGTATCCCCAATATTGGGAACGCATAGCCCCGCTGTTATCCGGAAAGAAAACCATCTACGTCTCACCCGATGGAGTGTATAATCAGATCAACGTCAATACGCTGAAGAAAACGGATGGCGATTACATTCTCAATCAATACGATGTAATTGTTATTGGTAATTCCAAAGACCTGCTGGCGATCAAATCAAAAAAGGAATTGCAGGCAAGCAAGGAAGCCTTTGTACTGGGCTTCCCCGATTATGGTGGTAATGCTGTGGCGTTACCGGGAACCAAAGTGGAAATTGATGGCATCAATAAAATTCTCACCGGTTCCGGCTATAAAGTTTCCAAGCGCGAACAGAAGGAAGCCAGCGAAGGCTCGTTGAAGGCAGTGAAAGGACCCTCGCTTATGCACATTGCCACGCATGGATATTTTCTGGCAGATGCCGATCTGAAAGGGGATGCCATGGGAGTGAATGCAGAGAATGCAAAGAACAATCCGTTGCTGCGCTCGGGATTAATTTTATCGGGGGTACCGGCCAACGGGCAGGATAAAACTTCTGCCGACTTGCAGAGCAATGATAACGGAGTTCTCACCGCCTACGAGGCGATGAACCTTTCGCTGGAAGGCACAGACCTGATTGTGCTGAGTGCCTGCGAAACGGGTTTGGGCGATGTGCGTGCCGGTGAAGGGGTGTATGGATTACAACGAGCTTTTTTGGTGGCAGGTGCCAATGCGTTAATTATGAGTTTATGGAAAGTGGACGATGCGGCTACCCAACAACTGATGACCAACTTCTACACCAACTGGACCAAGAGTGGCAACAAACAGAAAGCCTTTAAGCAAGCCCAATTGCAATTGATGACCAAATACAAAGAACCTTACTACTGGGGTGCGTTTGTGATGATGGGGATGTAAGGACTAATTCAAAATCATTTCTTAGCGGAGTCTTCGCTATTCGAATACAGTAGCGAAGTTTACAGTTTTTGTTTGCGAAAAATAGTCAAATCGCGGAGTCCGAGGCGAGGCTCCGTGAGGAATAAGGAATCAATCATTCTTTGTTTATCGTTTGGGGTAAATCACCCCACATGTGCCTATGCATTTTCCACTTTCCTTGGTCTTTTTCCCAAATATCTAAAAACTTTCTGCTGATCTTATACAAGGAACTATCGGCTCTCATAGTAATATCGTACGAATTGATATATCTGACATAAGCTAGGTTGCCAAACACTTCAATCTCATTTATTGGATGACGTTCAACATTAATAGATAAAAGATTTTCCTTTAAGCTTAAAATATATTTTCGCATATCTTCTTTTGTGTCTAAATCTTTTTCATTCGGTCTTATGAAAATTATATTATTGGTCACAAATTCAAAAAATCCATCAGCATTTCCTTTTATTGATTCTTCTGTGAGTAACCGCCTCATTTCTTCAATTTCTTGTTTATCCTGTTCTAAGGAATTTTTTGTTTGACAACAAACAAAGGTCAAGATTGGAATTAGCATAATGTATTTCATAATCTTTGGGTTTTGTGTCGTTTGTATTACAGTTAACGTGTAGTCTCAACTCTACGTCCAATGGCTTGTCCATTTCTAAGCGGAGTCTTCGCAATTCGATTGCATTTGCTTAATATTTATTGTTACTGTTTTTCGAAAATAGTTAATAGCGGAGTTCAAAGCAAGACTCGAGGAGAGACGATCTATTTGTCAATAAATTCCTTAGCCTCCTGAATTTCCTTTCGATCCTTATCTGAGTTTTCAGTGTTAGAAAGTAATAACTCAAAGTATTTTGTGGCCTTCTGATCTTCCTTTATTGCCTTGGCTGCCGTTGCTGCTCCGTACAACCCGTTAAATCTATTTGGATGCTGCTGTAAATCGAACTCGTAGGCTTTCAAAGCTTTTGCAGGATTCCCCATTTCCATTAAAAGGTCGCCAAGAAGTTCCCCGGCAGGTAAAACTTCGCCAGGTGTAACGGAATGCTTGGCTGTATTATATTCCATATTCACAGCTTCCTCCATTAATTTAACAGCCTCCTGATCCTTGCCTTCTGCAAAAGAAATCCATGCTGAAACTGTGGTTATTTGAATCTGCACCTGATTGGCCTTATACGATTCTCCGACATCCAAAAGCCTTTGATGATTTGCCGTAAGAATAGCAAGCTCATTCCTGGCTGATTCTGTGTCTCCCGAGCGTGCGGAGCCTAATGCTCTTGCGAAGTGTACTATAGAGTTTTCCCATGGAAAATTTGTCCACTCAAATTCGATTGGCGGAAATTCGAGCTTAGCGGCAGCTAACCAGTCATTGTTTTCTAGGGCAATGCGGGAAGGTATTGCTGCCATGGCATAGGCAACTTTAAAATTGACCGGAAAAACTTTCTTAAATGTATTCAAGTATTCAAGTTGCTCCAGCGCTTTTTCATTTTCGCCAATCTGCAAATAAGCATAAACAAGGTAATCCATTCCGTGAAGTTCTTCATCCCAATGCCCACTGGGGTCTATACTTTGTCCATAGCATAAAGCCGAAGCAGTTGAATTTACATTTGAACGAATTGATTCTTCCCAAAGACCTAAGCGTATAAAAATATGCGAGGGCATATGTTGGGCATGTGCGGAGGCAGGCGCAATTTCAGCGTATCTTCTAGCTGTTGACAAGGCTCGTTCAGCGAGTTCCGGATAGTCGTAGGTGTGAATAATGTAGTGGGCAATTCCCGGATGATTAGGTTGGCCTGCAACTATTGACTCCAATATCTTACCAGCTTTCAGTTGATTTACATATTTCTTATCACCTGGATTTGCGGTGGCATTTAAAGCCAGTGCATAAAAAATTGCGGCTTCCTTATCCTCAGGGTATTTCTCATAGAGTTCCTTCATTTTATTTTCAAACAGCAGTTTCCTTTTTTCATGGTTAATGGATTCCCAATCTTTATAAAACATATAGATTGCATCTAGGTAGTCTTGCTCTCGCTCGGACTTCGGTAGAGATTGTGCAATCTCCAGTATTCGAGACCCTTTTTCCAGGTATTTATTGCCTGACTGTAACCAGAGTGAATGAAAATTACTCATGGCTATTCCCCAATAGGCCATTGCACAATTAGGGTCCAGGTCAATGGTCTTAACAAAAGCCTTTTCTGCTTCTTCATATTCAAATGAGTGAAGCAAAGATATTCCCAACTCAAATGTTTTACGAGATTCAACACTGCACAGAACTAAAAAATCAACCTCACCAAACTCCTGATTTCCACACAAGGTGATTTCACCCCTGATAAGCTCCAGGGAATTTAGTTCCGCTTCTCTTTTCGAATTTTTATTTTCACAACTGACGCTCACTACAAGGATTAGCAAAAGGAAAAGATTGGATGATAGGATGTTTATTTTCATATACTTTTCCCGGTCAATGAGGCCTAACATCCGAATATATGCAATTGTTGATATTTCTTCATGTCATTAACGCGTCTTTGGCCTTAGTTTTACTGTTTTTTTAAAATTAATTTAGCTGAAATCTAAAAAGTGTACATTTCAATATGAATAGAAACATCTTAACCCTGACTTTCGCAGTCATTGCTTTGCTGAGTGCATGTACGCCCAGCGAAATCAAACAAGATCAAAAGGTACTGCGCCATGTAGTACTATTTAGATTCACGGATACCTCAACACCCGAGGATGTTAAAAAGGTGGAGGATGCCTTTGCCGGCTTGCCGGGTAAGATCAGCCTGATAAAGGATTATGAGTGGGGCACAAATTCAAGTCCGGAAAATCTCAACCAGGGACTCACGCATTGTTTTTTCGTTACTTTCACCAGCGATAAAGACCGCGATGACTACCTTGTGCATCCCGATCATCAGGCCTTTGTAGAAGTATTAAAACCGCACTTAGATAAAGCGACAGTGGTTGATTACTGGGCTAAAAAATAGACTAAGAAATTACTCTCGAGTGTCAGTTCACTTTTCTCTTAGGCGTGATCATGCTGGAAATCTTAATTCCCATCAGCAAGGATACCCACGCCAGCAGCACGACAAATTCAGAATAAGATCCTCCAACATTAGGCAACGTGCCGCGAACGCGGGGCAAATAGCTCATGAAGAAAATGAACCAAACATAGTACAGGTAGATAAGTGAGAGCGATGAAAATACTTTGGGCGAAAGTTTGTTTCTTTCAAACAGACTTTGTGCATAGGGCATAATAAAAATCAGTACGTAGGCCAGAAAGCCACCGGCCAGCCTGATGGGTATCAGCGGGTTTCCGGACAAGTAAACAAATGATAATAACTCAATCAGGTGAATGCCGTGCGCAATAGCGAAGATCAAAAAATACTTTTCTGATAAAATGATTTTAACATTCAGGTAATTGTGATTCTGAAAAAGAAAGATCAGGCTAAAGATTAACAGCGAAGCCCGGCCCGAAAACCGGGTAACGGCTTGCAGGGATTCAAGAGTTGCCCCGTAATTTATTACAGCAAGCAAGGCAATGCCCACTTCGATAATTAATGTACTCAGCAGTGCATCTTTAAATTTCATGAGGTTATTTTTTTCACCACTTCAATCAGTCTATCTACTTCTTCCTGAGTATTATAATAGTGGGGAGAAATACGCAAAGCCCAATCTACTTGTTTAGCTTCAAAATCAATCAATGCAAAATTGCGATGGCCAACTGAAGTATTGATATTTTCTTTACGCAAAGCACTCAGCACATCAGGCGCTTTTCGGTTCGGGATTTCAACGGTAATGATACTACTCTGCTTTGCCCCGATGTCCAGCAGCCGCAGACCAAGACTCTTCAATCCTTGTCGCACCAGGTAGCATAAAAACTTATTTCGTTCATTTATTTCATCAAGGCCAAGGGCTAATGCATAATCGATGGCGGCTTTACTTCCCAGCACCAGCGCGTACGGAAATTCCCAGTCTTCAAACCTGCGTGCATCCATGCGTGGGGTGTATTCATCGGCAGTGATCCAGTCGGCTCCGCGCATGTCAATGAAAAGGGGCTCTAGTTTTTGATTAATGATTTTGTCAGAGACGTATAAAAAGCCTGCACCCCGCGGTCCTCGTAAAAATTTACGCATGGTGGCGCTGAGAAAATCACACTTTATCTTTTTCACATCTACCGGAATCTGACCTGCGGATTGACAACCGTCAACGAGGTAATAAATATCCCGCTCGGCACAGAGTTCACCCACCGCTTCCACGGGTTGAATCAACCCGGTATTGCTCGGTACATGCGTGATTGAAACCAGTTTTGGATGATGGGAATCCATTAATCGTTTCAGGTCTTCAGCATCCACTCCGCCTGAAGGCAAGCTGGCAGCCCGCAGAATTTTTAACTTAAATCTCTTTTGAAGCGATAGAAAAGCAATCTGGTTGGAGATGTAGTCTTCATTGGCTAACAGAATGGAGTCTCCTTCCCGGAAAGGAATGCATGACAATGCGCGACTGAAAGAATTGGTCGCACTGGAAGTAAAAGCAATGTTGGTTGATTTGCAGTTGAGTAATTGGGCTGTCGAATCGTAGAAGCCAGTTACATCTTTAGCTTTGAGATCAGCGGCTTCATAGCCGCCCATGGTTGCTTCCAATTGAATGTGTTCGATCATCGCATCAATCACCGGCTGGGGCATCAGCGATGCACCTGCATTATTGAAGTGAGTTTTTTGTGAACACCCGGGAGTCTGGTGCCGAAGTAATTCGATATTCATATTCCTATTTACCTTCAGGTTTCAACAGTAGTGTCTTTCCTTTCGATTCTATTTCCTTCCGGTTCATCAACATCTTCCTGAATTTACCCGTGGCAAACATTTCGGCCTGATCGCTGTAGTGTGCGCTCATCACATTACCGGACTGGCCGGTGGGCGATACGGTTTCTCCGTTTTCGATATTGCTGAAGTCAGTGATCTTGCGCAATGCGGGGCCGCCATCCACATCAAAGTAGCCGGTAGAATCGAGACTAAAATGCAGGTTGTTGATTACTTCGCTGCCACCTGGAACTTCAAAAGGTCCTACATTAAAGAATGATCGCAACGGCTTTACTGCATCGAATGCATGCTTGTGTGTAAGCGTATGAAGTTGACCCCACTTCCAATCGTCTGGATTTTTTCCACAAATAGCGGTGAGTAGTTCAACGGTTTTGCTGGCTGCACTTTCTACAATCATTGCACGGGTTTCTTTAGATTCCGTATTTTTATTATCCCACCAAGGCGAGTTTTCATTACCAATAAATTGCTCGTAACTGTTTTTTAATAAAGAGGTCGCGGCTATCGATTCAAAAGCTTTCTGCGAAATTTCATCGGCCATTGCCATTCGCATAATCTGCGAAAGCAGGTTATAATATATGGTAGGTTCAGTCTGTTCTTTGCCATGATCACCCCTCCAGTTTTCAAGTTGGGTAACGATTACAGCATATTCAGGGTTATTAATGCTTTTAAGAATGGCTGCGATCTGGTTTGCAATGTCCGCATGCATGTGCGAGGTTACATCCAGATTCACATTCTTCATATCATTTAGCGTCCATTTCTTTTCTTCTTTGATTAGCTCTTCAATTCTGCCAGCCCGGCTGCGCGGATAGTAATAGCCGGGATAAAGTATTCCATCCACCGTGTCGGGTTGGTTATTGGCTGAGTACACATAGCCCCATGGCGGATTTACAGTGTGCGGGTTCTTAGAAAAATCATAATAGCCGAGGTAATCATCCTTACCACTCGCGCCATCGAGGAAAAATTTTGAAACAATATGGGGCGGACGAATCGGAAGTTTAGCCACGGCCCACCAGGCAATGTTGCCATGTGCATCGGCATACATCAGATTAAGACCGGGAGCCGAAAACAACGCGGCTGCTTTTTGTACGTCAGCAAAATTTTGTGAATGATTAAGTTGATAGGCAGCCTGCAAGGCCATGTTGGGTTCATGATTTAGCAACCACCACAACGAGGCGGGTTTCATGTCTTCGGTAAAATCAACAATACCATTAATCATGTTACCGTGAGGCGTAACAGGAATTGTAAGTTCAAAATCAACCTCATCTTTTACTTTGATGGTCTCTTTTCTCCACTCAAGGTCAACCCACTCTCCTTTATATTTTACTTTTCCTTCATCATTGGTTTCTTCAAGAAAAAAATCTGAATCATCATTTTCAAACATGGTAAGTCCCCAGCCGGCAAAATGATTTTGTCCTAACAAACCAAACGGAATGCCCGCAATATGATGACCATAAAAGCGATAGCCGGGATATTCCATGTGCGCTTCATACCAAACAGCAGGTTGTGCAAAGCCTATATGCGTATCGTTGGCCAAAATCGGAAAACCTGAGGCGGTACGATTTCCAGCTACTGCCCAACCGTTACTGCCTTGCCACAACGGCACTGGAATTTTTTCCAACGCATCGCTTAAAAAAGAAATCAATGAATCAGTGCCCTTATTTTTTCCGGTACCATCAAAGTTTTTAATCCGCACCGCATTGGCCGGAGTTTGTACGGCAAGATCTTTCAGGTACTCCGCTCCTAACTCATTTTTAATTTTTTCCAGTACCGGGTCAATGCGCAAGCCTTCGGCAAATCCAAACGACATAAACCCGACTGCGTTATAAATATCTTCCGGTTTGAATTCAGTCTTGGGAATGCCGATGATGGTGAATTCAAGCGGAGTTTTGCCAGTCTTGATAAATTGATTGATTCCTTTCTGATAGGCGAGGGCTGTGCGTTGGAAGGCAGCAGTGTCGCTGCTTAAATATTTTTCGGCATGCTCATGGGCAAATTTATTGATACCAAGCGTGCGGAAGAGTTTATCTACTTTTAACATGTCTTTGCCTAAGACCTCAGACAGCCGGCCACTGGCAGCACGCCTGATCATCTCCATTTGAAAAAGACGATCCTGGGCATGCACGTAACCGAGCGCGTAGTAGGCGTCTTCCTCATTCTGTGCATAGATGTGAGGTATACCGTAATCGTCATACAGAACTTCTACCGGTTCTTTTAGTCCGGCCAGGGTAAGCTCGCCCGAATAAACTGGTTTTGTGGAGTTCAGATAGAAATAGAGGGCAAGGGCTGCAACCAAAATCAGACCGAGCAGACCAAGCAAAATTCGTTTTATGATTTTCATAGGTAGTAAGAGATATCGAAAGTTAACTAATTAACTTTAGGGGAATCAACTGATAAATTATGAAATACTGGATAATTTTCTTGCTCGTGCCTGCTTGGGCCAGTGCGCAAAACAAGTACGGATTAACGGCCATGAAACTGGAGGAGTATCACATGAGTGTGAAGGCAAACCCGGAGAATGAGTTGGTTAATCTCGTGGAGTTTATCCCGGGCATTGTGCTGGAAATCGGCTATGCTACCACCAATAATTTTACAGGTAAGAAGATCTATACCATGGCCCGGGCCTATGCGCGCAAGCCTGTAGCCGAAGCGTTGAAAAAGATTCAGGCTGATTTAAAGAAGCAAGGACTGGAATTGAAAATCTTTGATGGCTATCGGCCTTATTCGGCAACCGTCATGTTTTATGAAACTTACCATGACACCACGTATGTGGCTTCGCCCTACAAGGGGTCGCGTCACAACCGAGGATGTGCACTTGATCTTACCCTCATTGATTCAAAGACCGGAAAGGAACTACCCATGCCTACTGAGTGGGATTCATTTAAAAAGGAGGCCTGGCCAGCAACACCCGTGGCAGATCTGGTAATTCGAAAGAACCGCAAGACGTTAATAGATGCGATGGAAAAGCACGGCTTCAAAGTTAACGCTTCGGACTGGTGGC
>JBEBJH010000189.1:0-9655 GCA_040079965.1 Cyclobacteriaceae bacterium | reverse complement strand
GTGGTTACCTGCACCATGGGTGGCGTAATTTCAGGATACTTGGAGATGGGAATACTCCGCAACGTAATTAACCCCATAATGACCATGAGGATGGAAATTACCATCGCTACAATAGGCCTTCGGATAAAAAATTCGCTCATAAAATATTTAGGAGGTTAATTGGTCTTACTTGTTTTTCTGAGCATCATCCGGCCACTTCATTTCCACTACCTCTATTTTTGAGTTCGGAGTTAGCGAAGCGGTTCCAATCACAGCTACTTTCTCACCGGCTTTCAAACCCTTTTTAATAATCCAGGCATCTCCAATTTTAGCTCCGGTTTCAACGACAGTAACTTTCAGTGTGCTGGAATCAGTTACGGTAAATACCTGAGCCAGACTTTGTAATTGAAATACTGCACGCTGCGGAACAAGCACCGCATTTGGAACGGTACTTAGTAATACGCGTGTCTTAACAAATAGACCAGGGCGTAACAGTCCTTTTGGGTTAGGGAATGTAGCCTCTATAGTCAAGGTTCCGGTCTTCGGATCAATTTCGCGATCCGCAAAATTAACTTCACCGGTTTGTGGATAGATGGATCCATCGGCCAGCATCAATTGAACATTTTTCTTAGCCAATGATAATTCTTCCTGAGTCATGCCAGCAATCCTTAGATACTCACGCTCGCTTATCTGAAAGCGAACCCGTACACCACTTATGCTGGATATTGTGGTGAGCACGGAACTTGCTCCGGCCCGGCTTGCATAATCACCCACGCGCACATTTGAGATACCCACTACTCCATTAAAGGGAGCATAAACCCGGGTGTAACCAAATTCAATTTTTGCATTTTGAAGAGAAGCCTCAGCCGCTTTTACTTTGGCAATGGATGCTTCGTAGGCAGCCGTTGAATTATCGAGATCCTGCTTACTCAATGCATTCAGGTCGGCCAGCGGTTTTACACGGTTCAGTTCATTCTGGGCACGCACCATTTCGGTCTTCGCACTGGCCAGGTCACTTGCTTCCCGGTCTACCCTGGTTTTGTATTGAATATCATCAATCGTATAAAGTAGATCGCCTTTTTTTACGGCTGATCCTTCTTTAAAATTCACTGAGGTAACCCAACCTTCCACTCTCGACCGAATGTCAACATCCGATTCGCCATATACCTGGGCAACAAATTCTTCATAGAGCGGAACATCGTTCTGAATGGCCTTCACCACATTTACTTTTACAGGCGGCAGGGCCACGGTTTCCGTTTTCTTGCCGCAGGCTACCAGTCCTAATCCTGCAAGGAGGAATAAAGTCGGTAGTTTAACGGTCGTTAGGGAAAATTTCATAGGTCAATTATTTTATTTTCAGCTGGTTGGTTATTAAATGATCTCGGATGATAGTCATTTAGCCTCAAATATATGAGATTAATGAGTAGTTGGTCTAAGTAAAGATTCATAAAGAAAGATGACTTTTGTCATGGACAATTTTAAGAAATTTGGACGTTGCAGTCTATAGTCGACTTTTTTTAAAGCCCATTGCTTGGACTTAATCAGGCTAATTAATAGAGAGTGAGTTTTGATACGATTTAAAAAATGGCTTATTTCGCTAATATTAATATTAACTATATGAAATCAATTTTAGCTATTCTCATCAGTCTTATATCTGTTGGCGCGTTTGCACAGTCTCCCTCGGCCGCTAAAGCATCTTCGAGCAACTGTTATAAGGAGTGGTATACTCTCTTTAAGGAACGGGGTGCGAACCCAGTGGCAGACGGAACCCATGACGTAATTATTTCAATTAAGGGAAGCGATGCATATTCTGAGTGCTTTCTGGGGCAAGTAGATGTGAAGGATGGAAAAATAGCAGGAAAGTTACATATCCAGAAAATTGATGGTAGCTTTGGTGAATTTGATAAAAAAGCAACGGCTTACTATACCAATGAATCTGGGGTTGTGAAAGATGAACTAAGATACATTAACAATGGCATGAGTGAATCGTTTACGTCAACAGAGGGCGAAGTTATTCGCTTGTTTTTCTATAAGTCGTTGGCAGAAAAACCAAAGGCTAACAAAAAGGCACCATCACCTGCCACACTTATTAAAAATTAATCAAACAATTTTTGAAACTTATAGGCCCCGATAAACTCGGGGCTTTTTTTTGAGTTCAGCAAGACGTTGAGTGTATCTTTTATGACCCGCTCTCAAGACTCTGTCGGTGTGGCCTTTGTGATTAATGAAGCTTTAACTGATTGAAATTTTTGTATCTTTCTTTGAGGCAATAAATCCAGATTCCAAGTAATTAATTTTACCTGTAAGCGCCAATGAATTCAATAGATAACATGTGGAAAAGTGACAAGGGCTTTGTCTGGATGTTGGTTATCTCCATTCTTACTTTAATCAGTTCTCAACTTACAGATGGAGTGATTGGGGAAAGTAGGTTTATTGTAAGAGTGGGTTTCTTTCTGTTTGCCGTCATCGCGATTAAATCCTCTGCACTATCCAGTGTCGGTAAATTAATTGGCTACATAATTCCTTTTTTATTGCTGCTTCTGGCCATCGCGATGATCCGAACGGAAACCCCTTTTCTGCTGGTGCTTTATAGTGTAGTGACCAGCGGTTTTTTGTTCTTTATCATAATCCTGGTAGTTAATCAAATCTTCACAGGAGACAAGATTACGGTAAACAAAATAGGAGGGGGTGTAGCTGCCTATATTTTACTCGGCCATTTATGGGCTTCGCTTTACCTTACCATTTATATTATTGATCCGGCATCATTTCAACATAATGGTGAAGTAATTGAAAATGAAGATGCATTGAAGCACCTATCTTATTTCAGTTTTGTAACACTTACCACCATTGGCTATGGAGATATTATAGCGGTAAACTCATTGGCTCGCATCTTAGCGATTCTGGAAGGCCTTTTAGGGCAATTGTTTCCGGCCATCTTTATTGCCAAACTGGTAAGTCAACAAATTGAAGACTCTAAGAAGTAATTCAAAGCAAAAATAACATTCACTTTATAATGTATTACGATTTAGGGATTCTCAAAAAGCATGACATCTGTCACAACGCGAGGATTAGTTTTAAACTACCTTAGGGTCTTTATAATGGGGTTTTTTATAATGAAATTGTTCTAAACTTAAACTTTAAAGATATGTGTCGTTGGATGGCTTATACGGGTGGATCAATTCGATTGCAGGAGCTGTTATTTGAACCTAAAGACAACCTGATTGATCAGAGCTTAAGTTCACGATCGGCAGAAACCCCCACCAATGGCGATGGATTTGGTGTGGGCTGGTATAGTAAGTGGGAACGCCCGGGTTTGTTTCACAGTATTCGTCCTGCGTGGAATGACTCTAACCTGCGCGATCTGGCTGCCAACATCGAATCGCACTTGTTCATGGCCCATGTCCGGGCTACCTCACTTGCGACTGTGCAGGAAACCAACTGCCATCCATTTCGATATAATAATTGGTTGTTTGTTCACAACGGAGAGATTTTTGAAGTCGAAAAATTCAGAAGAGATCTATTGATTGCAGTTTCTCCTCAATATTTTGAGAACATTCTTGGATCCACAGATTCTGAGCTTATGTTTCATTTGGCCTTGACATTCGGATTGGAGAAGGACCCGATTGGTGCAATGCAAAGAATGGTGGGATTTGTAGAACAAGTAGGCAAAAAGAGCAATGTACCTGAATCGGTTTGGATGACTATTGGTCTCTCAGACGGAAAAACACTCTGGGGATTTCGATATGCCAGCGACAACAATGCACCGACTTTATTTCATAGTCACGAAGTGAGTGAACTGGAAAAAATTAATCCGAAAATTCAAGATCGTCTTTCTGAAACAGCCCGGATTATTGTTTCAGAGCCCATAGGTAAATTCAAAGAGATGTGGGCGGAAGTTCCGCAAAGTTCCACCATCATTATTAAAGAAGGCAACGTTGAGATTAAACCCTTTAAGCCGATAACAGCATAAATCTGACACGATGAAAAAAATCTTAAAACCCGGAATCCATTATTTGTTTATTTTCATTCCGATATCCATCATCCTGGAGAAAATGGAGGCTTCGGCACCCTTGATATTTTTCTCTGCAGCGCTTTCCATCATTCCCATTGCTAAATTGATTGGTTCCTCTACCGAACAATTAGCCACCTACACTGGAGATGCCATCGGGGGTTTGCTCAATGCCACTTTCGGTAATTTACCTGAATTGATTATTGCGGTTATTGCCCTTAAAGCCGGACTGCACGGAATGGTGCTGGCATCCCTGGCCGGAGCCATTCTCGCTAACCTGTTACTGGCTATGGGTGCCTCTTTTCTGGTAGGGGGTATCAAATTTCACAATCAGGATTACAATCTCACCAGCATCCGGGTATATAGTTCCATGATGTTGATTGCGGTCATTAGCCTTACCGTACCCAGTGGTTTTCACATCCTTACGGTCGAAAAAGACGCCATACAAAATGAAAATACATTAAATATTTACCTGGCCGTTGTACTTCTTATCGCGTATGTATTGTATTTATTTTTTATGATCAAAACCCATCCCGATTTTTTCAAAAGTGAAGGGGCAGAACAGGAAGAAGAACAGGAAGAAAGATGGTCAGTTCCCAGAGCACTGATTACCCTGGTTGGTGCCTCGGTGCTGGCTGCCTTTATGAGTGAAGTGCTCGTTGGCGCTGCGGAAGAAACCGGAAAAGTGCTGGGCATGTCCAGCGGGTTTATCGGTCTGATCTTTCTGGCTATCGTAGGAGGTGCTGCGGAAAGTATTTCAGCCGTATCGATGGCCGCCAAAAATAAAATGGACCTCAGCATTGGTATCGCCTTGGGCAGTTCCATACAAATTGCTCTTTTTGTCGCTCCGGTGCTGGTCATTATGAGCACGTTCATAGGCCCTCAACAAATGAATCTAAATTTTGCGAGGCCAATAATTGTTGCCCTGTTCTTGTCAGTTATACTGGCTTCGATGGTTGCCGGTGATGGACGATCCAACTGGTATAAGGGAGTTCAATTGATCATGATCTACCTGATGATGGGTATGATGCTTTATTTTATGCCAACGTTATGACAGCGGAAAAAAACTATTGGAAAAATCGGGTTAAAGAATCAGCCGTTCTGAATCCGGTCGATCGAATTGCTGAAGTGCTATTTGGATTGATTATGGTATTAACCTTCACCGGGGCCATCAGCGCAAGCACCGATGCGCGGGAAGACGTTCGTGAATTATTATGGGCTGCGCTGGGGTGTAATGTGGCCTGGGGCCTGGTGGATGCCATTATGTATCTGATGAATATTGCCATCGAGCGAGGGCATGCTATTCTGGTAGTTAAGAAAATTCACGCATCAAAAAATGCTGAAGAAGCCGGGGGAATCCTCAAAGATGAAATTCAGCCTGCCATAGCCGGCCTCATGACCGCTCCGGAATTGGGTGAGTTGAGTAATCGTGTGAAAAATCTACCAGAGCCTTCAAAAAGAGATCTGATTACCATCACCGACCTATGGGCAGGAGTACAAATCTTTCTGCTGGTATTCCTTTGCACCTTTCCGGTTGCAATCCCTTTTGGGATTTTTGATAATCTTGAAGTTGCCATGCGCGCATCAAATGGGGTTGCCTTGTTGCTTTTATTTGTTGGCGGTTTCGTGCTTGCGCGCTATGCCGGTTTCAGACGAGTAATCACTGCGGTGTTATACACCCTGATTGGCGTTGCATTGGTTGCGCTTACGATGGCATTGGGGGGATAGGCTAATTATTAATATAAAATGAAAAATCTCTTACTCATGTTTGTGCTTGTTATTGTCTCTTGCACGTATTCGAATGCACAAGACGCAACAGGCACTGTCGAAAAGAAATGGAATTTTGGAGCGGATATGAATGCGTATTTTTTTCCGAATGAATTTATCGGACTGCCTGTATTTCGTGCTGATAAAAATAGACTTCATCTCGAAGCGCGATACAATTATGAAGATTTAGAAACGTTTTCTGTTTGGGCCGGATATAATTTCATGGGGGGAAAAAATGTAGAATATACCATCACACCGATGTTGGGCGGAGTAGTTGGTTTATCGAATGGTATTGCTCCGGGACTGGAGTTTACATTCACTTACCAAGCATTTGAGATTTACAGTGAATCAGAATATCTCTTTGAATTTGAAACCAGTGAAAATAATTTTTATTATCAATGGACCGACATCACCTACTCACCGAATGATTGGCTATGGTTTGGAATCAGCGGACAACGAACCCGATTGTATCAGACCGATCTTGATATTCAAAGAGGGTTGCTGATTGGTGGAGGTTATAAAAGTTTTGAACTGACCGGATATCTATACAACCTTGGCTTTGATGATCCCTTTGTGTTAATCACTCTTTCAGCAAGTTTTTAGACAATAATTCTGAATCAGTAGAAGCATTTCTTGAGAATTAAAGCTTAGTTACTAATTATATACCCGCCTCTTGAAAAACTTTGTCAGCATAGAGCCAGCCAAATTTGCGCATGTGGATGTAGTTCATTTTTCCTTTTACACCCGTGCGGGTTATCAAATCATCGAGTGCGGCAGCAAATACCGGATAGGTAGTTAGCTTCGCAGGGTCTAATGCCAGGTTAAAGTGTTTAATGTATTTTCGATAGAAGTCATGATGCTGGTCACTGTAAATTGGAAATACGTTCGGTTTGTGAAGGGTACAATAGAGCGAAGCGAAATGAAGCAAGTTATAAACTGTGCCATTGATAGTTACGCGCGCAATATCTTCCACAAGCGATAAATCACCCTTGTTGAGCCGATCATCTATGTTGAGTTCAAGAATGTGCTTAATTAAAGCATCTGTACCCGGCAATTGCTTTATTTCCATATCGTCACTGATGGAACTTATTTTCATTCGAATTTCATCTTCCGTTTTGTTGGATGGCGTTGCGGCAAATAATTCAAGATTCCGGGTATCATTTATAAAAACCATTTCCTGATTGGAAAAAATATCCAGGTATTTTTTGAGTGCGGTTTCAAAAGGAGTCATACAGTATTATTAAGTACTCAAA
Organism: Cyclobacteriaceae bacterium; assembly: GCA_040079965.1. Classification (GTDB taxonomy): domain Bacteria; phylum Bacteroidota; class Bacteroidia; order Cytophagales; family Cyclobacteriaceae; genus ELB16-189. The sequence goes on along the minus strand of JBEBJH010000189.1, from coordinate 2,647 downwards.
ATAGGTGAAAATATAGTTTCTAAAAAATGAGAATTGTCATAGTAACTGCACCCGGATGTTAGTACGTTAACAAAAAATTGAAGATGAAAAGCCAACTCACAGATACTGATGCATTACATGGCCAGAGTTTTCCTATTGGCCCTTCAGTAAGAATGGATGGTGTTAACTTTAGTTTGTTTTCAAGAAATAGCTTGGGTGTAGAACTGCTGCTATTTGATCATAAAGAGGATGTAACACCCAGCCATACGATTATCTTAGATCCCAACGTAAACAAAACTTACCATTACTGGCATGTTTTTATGCCCGGTATAAAACCTGGTCAGCTCTATGCGTATCGGGTATTCGGTCCGCATAATCCGCAACAGGGGCATTGGTTTGATGGAGAAAAAATTCTGTTGGATCCCTATGCCAAAGCTGTGGCAATTCCCAGCGGGTATGATCGCGATGCCCTGTGCAAGTTTGGGAATAGTACCACACCAGCCATGAAGAGTGTTGTATGCGACCTGCATCAATATAATTGGGAAAACGATAAACACCCCAGGTGTCCGTTTGCCCAAACCCTTATTTACGAAATGCATGTGGCAGGATTTACAAAAAGTCCTACTTCAACAGTGGTTGATAGTAAGCGTGGTACCTTTGCCGGTCTTATAGAAAAAATACCCTACCTCGCTGATCTTGGAATTACGGCAGTAGAGTTGTTGCCTGTGTTTCAATTCGACAAGCAAGATTGCCCCAGAGGGATGGTCAATTATTGGGGGTATAGTCCGGTATCATTTTTTGCACCTCATCAGGGATACAGCACCAGTGAAAATCCACTGGTTGTATTGGATGAATTCCGCGACATGGTTAAGGCACTTCACAAAGCGGGTATTGAAGTTATTCTGGATGTAGTTTTCAATCATACGGCAGAAGGTGGAAACTCAGGGCCTACGTTTAGCTTTCGCGGAATTGATAACAGCGTGTATTATACGTTAGAGGAGGACAAGGCTCATTATGCAAACTACTCAGGTACGGGTAATACGCTCAATGCGAATCAACCCACGGTGCGCAGAATGATTATTGACAGCCTGCATTTTTGGGTGAAGGAGATGCACGTTGATGGGTTCCGGTTTGATCTGGCATCCATACTTTCGCGTGATGAACTTGGAAGACCTATTGAAAACCCACCTGTTCTTTGGGATATAGAATCTGATCCTGTATTAGCTGGAACAAAATTAATTGCTGAAGCGTGGGATGCTGCCGGTCTTTATCAGGTGGGTAGCTTTATTGGTGATAGCTGGAAAGAGTGGAATGGAAAATTCCGGGATGACATCCGGAGTTTTTTAAAAGGCGATACGGCTACCGTTTCCAGATTTGCTACCCGCATTATGGGCAGCCCCGATATGTATGGGCATCAGGATCGGGAGCCGGAGCAAAGCATCAACTTCGTTACATGCCATGATGGGTTTACGCTCAATGATCTGGTTACTTACAACACAAAGCATAATGAAGCTAATGGAGAAGAGAACCGTGATGGAACCAACGATAACCAGAGTTGGAATTTTGGTATCGAAGGCCCAACGGATGATCTAACTATTGAAGCACTAAGAATCCGGCAAATAAAGAATTTCTTCGTGTTAACACTATTGTCGGTTGGGGCACCTATGATTTTGATGGGCGATGAAGTGCGCAGAACCCAACATGGAAATAATAATGCCTACTGTCAGGATAATGAATTGTCATGGTTTGACTGGAATCTGGTTAAGAAGAATGGTGATCTGTTTCGGTTTGTAAAGCTATTGATCGAAATGCGCTTACAACGGGATACTACGAAGCAGGAATTTGTAATGAGCCTCCGTCAATTACTTGATCGCCCTCTCATTACCTGGCACGGAATAAAATTAAATCAACCGGACTGGTCTGACCATTCTCATAGTATTGCAATGACGGTGCAATCATTAAGTGGCGAAATAGCAATGCATTATATGATCAATGCTTATACCGAGCCCCTTGATTTTGAATTGCCGACACTCCATAACGGAATGGTTTGTTCATGGAGCCGATGGATTGATACCAGTCTGCCATCTCCGGAAGATATTGGTCAATTAAATAAGGTTGCTAAACTAAATGGATTCGTCTATTCTTTGAATGCTCATACTGTAGCAATTTTTATTTCGGAGTTATAGTGTTATACAAAAAAAAGCGTGATTTTATTTACGGGATTGGATGACTTTTGTCATGAAATTTATCCTTCTGGTTAACCATATTTGAGATGGGTTGTTATACTTATTTTCTTTTATTTTGAGATCAAGAAAGTGATTTTAAAGATATGATCTTTGTCCAACTTGCTGTTCTCCTTGTCTGTATTTTCGTAGGTGCCCGCATGTCAGGCATTGGCTTGGGGGTGATGGGCATGATCGGGTTGCTCATTCTCATGTTCGGATTTGGATTGCAGCCGGCTGATCCACCGTTGGAAGTAATGCTGATAATTTTAAGTGTGGTAACAGCTGCGGCAGCATTGCAGGCAGCTGGTGGCATGGATTACCTGGTGCAGGTGGCCGGAAAAATTTTACGCAGCAATCCCAAACAAATAACTTTTCTAGGACCTCTGATTACCTACGCCTTTGTCTTGTTTGCCGGTACTGCTCATATCTCATACTCTATTATG
>JBEBJH010000188.1:0-9690 GCA_040079965.1 Cyclobacteriaceae bacterium | reverse complement strand
CGGATCAATTACTACATATGCGTATCCCTTCTGCTACTGGCTATGCCCGGGCTTGCGCAGAATTCTGAAATCGAAAATCTTAAGAAAGAGATTGCCAACCAGGCCGATGATACGCTTAAGGTAAATAGTCTGATTAAGCTCAGTTCGCACTACCTTGGCGAGAATCCCAAAGAATCAATCCGGTATGGACTCCAGGGCCAGCAACTCGCAAAAAAAATAAGCTTTCCAAAAGGGGAAGCCTACTCCTATAAAGCCATCGGTCTTGGTTATTTCTATGAAGCTGATTATCCCGAAGCCATTATTCAGTTTGAACGATCCCTGCAACTTTTTGATTCTATCAAATTTCAAGTTGGCGTTGCCAATATATTAAGCAGCCTCGGTTCAGCCTATTTCAATGGAGGTGGTAAAGATGCCATAGCAATCGATTTCTTCCTTCGGTCATTGAAGATTTCGGAAGAGTTAAAAGACTCCTTGCGGATAGGAACTGCCATGAATGGAATTGGTAACATCTACGCCAATAAACAAGATACCCAGGATAAGGCCTTGGATTATTACTTAATGGCGCATCCTATTTTCCGTAAAATAAACTATGAAGAGGGTGAAGGAATTGTTGCTATGAACATTGGTGAGATTTACAAGAAAAAGAATTTGTATGACTCTGCCATTTTGTATCTCGATCAATCCTTAGATATCTATCGAGGCACGGTGGATGCTTGCTTTCCATTGAACCTGTTAGGCGAAATCTATGCTGACCTTGGTGATTTTAAACAAGCGCTGCAATACCAAAACAAAGCATTGGAAATTGCCAAAGGACTAGATGCCAAACTGGAAATGTCCCAAAGCCTGATTGGGATTGCGACCACTCAGAAAAAGATGAAAAATTATTCCCTGGCTATTCCATTTTATCATCAGGCGGAAAATCTTGCTGAAGAAATAAGTGCGAAAGTGCCGTTGAAAGAGGCGTATGAGGGATTGGCGAGGGCCTATGCTAAAACTGGGGACTTCAAGAAAGCGTATGCCTATGACACTCTTTTTAGCAGCATTAAGGATACACTCTATAATGTAGACAACGATAAAAAAATTCAACAATTACAATTCAATTCTGATTTAGGTAAAAAGGAAGCTGAGATCAGCCTGCTCACAGCTGATCAGGCTTTGAAGGATGCCACAATCCAACGACAGAAAATTGTAAATTATGCTGCCGTAATTACTGGATTCTTATTAGTTCTTGTGGTTGCAGGATTTTACAACCGCTATCGCTATGTACGTAAGACTAATAAGATCATTAAGAATGAGCGTGATCGATCGCAGGAACTACTCCTCAATATTTTACCTGAGGAAACTGCCCGGGAACTTGAATCCAATGGGTATGCAAAAACTCGCTTTTATGATAATGTAACGGTTCTTTTTACAGACTTCAAAGGATTCTCAACCATTGCGGGGAATCTAACACCTATTGAATTGGTTGCCGAACTTAACGATTACTTCATGGCCTTTGATGAAATTATGGGTAAGTACAATCTTGAAAAGATTAAAACCATTGGAGATGCTTATATGTGCGCAGGGGGTATACCAACTGTTAACGAAACACATCCCCTGGATGCCGTGCACGCTGCCTTAGCCATGCAGGCGTATATGGAAAAGAGACAACGTGAAAAAAACATAACTGGAATAGCCGGATGGGAATTGAGAATTGGTATCCATACGGGTCCCGTGGTAGCTGGTGTGGTAGGTAAAAAGAAATACGCCTATGATATCTGGGGCGACACTGTCAACATTGCCAGCAGGATGGAATCAAATGGAGAGCCTGGAAAGGTAAACATCTCAGCGTCTACGTATCACCTTATCAGTGAGCATTACCAGTGCTTATACAGGGGAAAGATTTCTGCCAAAAATATAGGTGAAGTCGATATGTATTTCGTGGAAAGTAAAATCAATAAGCCGGTGTTGCAATCTGCCTAGCGTTCGGACAATCAACGCCTGAACTTTGCTATAATTTCTTCCAGGTGTTGTTGCTTCTTATTCTCGCGCGTTTCATTGCTGAACTTTGTGTGATAACGATGAGACTCAAGAAATGTCTTTTGCACAAGGTTCCATTCACGTTCGGTTTCTACAACACCCTGCGCCTTTAATTCTTCCAAAAGCCGGCTCCCAATTTCATAGAAATCGTCACGCCCCAGATAATCGAGGTCAGCATCGCATAGAACTTTCTCAAGCTGTGTAGCAGGAGATTGTGGTATCCGGGTTGCCTTAATCATATTCGCGATGGCTTCTACCTGTTCTTTACTCAACCCATAAGCAGGCAATATTTCTTTGACCATCTCTGCTCCCTTTGCCTCATGGTTCTTGGGCGAATGAATAAATCCAGCATCATGAAATAGCGCTGCCAGTTTAAGCAACGGGACTTCATCTTCTTTAAGCCGTTCCGTTTTCGCAATTACCAGGGCCGCGTTAAGCACGTCATATACATGATCTATATTGTGATATTGAAGGTTGGGCATTTCCTTATCCAGTAAATCCATAATATGCTTTTCCGCAGCTGCAAAATCAGGTGTTCTTGACTTCACTCCCCCGTTTGGCAATGATTCTCTGAGGTCTTTCAAAAGTGGATCAACCTGCCACCAGATCAGATCTATATCATTGGTTTTCCACGCTTTATCCAACCAACTCTTCGCGGAGGCAACATCACCAAGTGCATTAAATGCGTGGACCAGATATACATTAACTCCTTTTTCCTTTACTTCACTTCGGGCAATCAATTCACTTGTTAACTCCTTTGCTTTGGCTTCGTTTTTTAAACCTGCATAAGCCCCTACCAGGTAGGCAATCATCGAAGGAGGTTTAATCTTTGAGGTTCGCATCCCGGTAAGCAACGCTTCCTCAGCCTCTCCATACTTACCGATAGTTAGATAAACTCTTCCGAGAAAATCATAAAATCGCAATACCGTTGGATATAATTGTAGCGCTTCATTAATCGTGCTGATTGCTTCTTCATAGCGCTTCAACAAGTATAAGTTGATGATTTGATAATTAAAGTAAGCAACCGTTAATGGATCAATGGCTTTCGCCCGATCGACTACCTTTACAGCTTCCTCATGCCGCCCCATCGTGTTAAGCAAGTAACTATACGTATAGAGTACGTTGGCATTATTCGGGCTTAATTCAATGGCTTGAAGCAATAATTTTTCGGAAGTTTGAAAATCTTTGGCAATAAAAAACTCCACAAAAGCCTTTGTGAGATAATCATTGTCTGAAGGTCCCCGCTTCCAGGCCTCATTCAAAGATATTTCAATATTCGACCTTGCCTCTTCGGGAGAAAGATCTCCGTTCCAGGACATACGGGCAGAATAAGAACTGGCGAGGTATGAATACGCCTGCTTAAACTCAGGGTCTTTGGCAATAGCTTGTTTAAAATACTCGGAAGCCGTGCGATATCCATCAACACTCCATTGGTTAAAGGCGTGTCTCCCTTTCAGAAACAGATCATATGCCTCCAGATTTTTAGTTGGAATTTCCTTAAGCTTTTCATTTTGCTTTGGACTAAAGGATGAAATCAATTCTTTCGCAACCACTTCAGCCACGTTATTCTGAATTTCAAAAATATCGTCCATACTTTCCACAAAGACCTTTGACCATAGGTGTTGGTCTTTGAGGGCATCGATAAGCTGAACATTAATTCTAACTTTCTTTCCGTGAGCCTGAGCGCTTCCTTCAAGAATAAATTTAACCCCCAATTCGGTAGCAATTTCAGGAGCCGTCTTGGTTGTCTTTTTATAGCGCATCACCGAAGTTCTGGAGATCACCCGCAACTGAGGTAATCCCGCAAGTTGTATCAGAATATTTTCGGTAATTCCATCGGCAAAATATTCCTGGGTCGGATCCTGTGACAGACTTACAAAAGGAAGCACTGCCAATGATTTTTCAATCAGATTCTGCTCCGATTTCTTTTTGTCCACCTCTGCCCTACTTACCTGAGGTAACTCTTCTTCAGTAGGATCCTCATACAAATCTGAACTGCGCCCCGGATATTTTATTGCATTAATGATTTCCTTGATTGCATTGGCTACCTTATTGATCTGATCGCGGTAAAAAAGGTTATTGGCATTGTCCTGTCTTTTGTCATCTGGACGCAGGGGGCGATTAACACCTGGAGATCGAAAAATAAAATCAATGGAACGAAGCTTAGTGTTCAATTCGGACTCAAACAGGCCGCGGTCTTCCGGATCCAAATTATGAATAGTGACTGGTAATATCCTGCTGGCAACGTTGCCATCCCTTAATTTTATATCGCGACCAATCGAATCACTCTGAGCCAATATGTTAAAAGCACAAAACTCCTGTTGCCACGCAAAACTTTTTGGATCACAATAAATTTGAGATAATATTGGAATAAAAATCACAGCCTTCAGTTTTCCCTCAAGGCTTTTATCCACATTGTGAGTCTCCAGCAAACCATCATGCGGATTGGAATCAAAATAGATTGAGATATCTTCCTTGAATGTGCTCTCCAGTTCCTTTCTAAGATCGCCTATAAAGTCAGTAACCCATCCATTACTAACCTGATACCCCTGACCCTGAAATGACGGCCCTGAAGTACTTCTATTATCCTTATGACGATATGAAACAAAGATGTCATATTCATATCCCGAAATCACAGATGGCATAGCTTCAAATATACTAACTTGGAATACTACTGGCAACCATGATTATGGGTATTGATGACCCGGCAGAAGACTTTTCAGTCTTGGTAGTTCAGAATTCCAAAAGGCTACTTTCATGGCATACTTTTTTCTTATACTTGACTATCTTGTGACCAAATTGAACGTTAATTTTTTATCGCAATGACTAGAAGAATCATACTTTCTGTCTTGGTACTGGTTAGCCTTTCAGCTAATAGTCAGACCCTTCTTGTACCACCCTACATTCAACCCGGCAATGCCCCTACACTATCCAGGGAACAAAAGGTATTGATTTGGCAAACGGATAGTATTCAAGGAAACTTTAAAGTGGAGTATACCTTAAATGCACCCGACCAAAAAGTGACTATAGCTAAGGTCTCCCCTTCAAAACTATTCTTGAAAAACAAGACAACATTTTTATATCGTGCCACACTAAGCGGGCTAAAGTTCGATGCCTCCTATACCTATAAAGTTTCTTTGAATGGAAAACCGGTAGCAGAAAGTTCTTTTACCACGCGTACTAAAAAGCAACAAACCAAATTTGTGGTATTTGGTGATTGTGGCGGTGGAACTCCTCAGCAAGCAGGAATTGCCTATCAGGTGTATCAGCAAAAGCCAGATTTTGTGCTAGTCACCGGAGACAACGTATACCTGAAGGGTCTGGAGAACGAGTATAGAAAAAACTTTTTTCCTTACTATACAGCTAAGGAAGCAAATCCGGCAGTGGGTGCTCCTTTGATGAATTCAATTCCTTTCTATATGATCTTAGGCAATCATGATGTGTACGGATCTGAATTTGATAAAACACAAGATGGTCTCGCTTATTTCTATTACAACGACCTGCCCCTCAACGGTCCAGTAACAGAATTAGTAGTAAAACCCACGGGCCCCGAGGAATTAGTCAAATCATTCAAGGCAAACACACGCCCACGGTACCCACGGATTTCCAATTATTCGTTCGATCATGGCAACGTACATATTGCCTGTCTGGATGCCAATCCCTATGCTAATCCACTGGACCCTGGGCTTGTTCAGTGGCTGGCTGAAGATATGCGAAATAGTAAGGCAGATTGGAAAATTGTATCCTACCATCATCCCGGATTTAATAGTAGCAAAGCTCATTACGATTATCAGTTTATGAGATTGCTATCACCTGTTTTGGAACAATTAGGAGTGGATCTGGTGTTAACCGGGCATGTACATAATTACCAGCGCACGCTGCCACTAACTTTTGAGCCTAAAAAAGATTCCACTGGAACGCAATACGTTATCTCACCGGAAGGAAGAGTGGATGGTAAGTTTACTCTTGATCAACAGTACGATGGGATTTCTAATACAAAACCCAAGGGGATTATTTACATCGTAACCGGAGCGGGTGGAGCTCCTCTGTATGATCCATCGTTGAGTGGGAAACCTGAATTATGGAAACACGATCCACAAGATAACTGGGTTCCGTTTACTGCTAAAATTGTATCCGATATTCATTCATTCACTACTATCGAAACTAACGGAAAGAAGCTAATACTAAAGCAAATGAATGCACAGGGAGTTGCCTTTGATGAGATCATAATCACCAAATAATCTTCTACTAAGAATATAATTATTTCAAATTAACCTGATAAAGGCCGCAGCTTTCCGTTACTTCAGGGGGTTGAATGACACCAACATAGTCTAACTGAAATTTCTTAGGATATAGGGCAAGAACAGAAGCGAATCCAATACTGGCACAGACACTTCCCCGGGGAGCATATTGAGTGATTGCCCTAAGCAATTTGATATCGCTATCGTCTTCTGCGGAATGAATATACACGGGAGCAACATGGAGGCCAATCCGGATAGGTTTTTCAGGTTTGAAGGGAGCCGTACTATTCCAAACAGAGCGAACAATATCCATCAATGCAATTTCAGTTTCAAGACCAATAACAATAGAGGCCTCCTGTTCTTCATACACCTTAAACGATAGTTGTTCTTCGCCTGCAAAAGATTTAATCAGCTTTTCGATTCGTTCCCTTTCCATTGGCAAAACATCAGCCAACTCAAAACATGTTGTGAATAAAACAGGGCGATTGGGGATGATCGTTTGTTCCTTCCAGCTAACAGAAGCTTTGGAGGGAATGATTTGAGCCGCTGTATACATAACATCGGGGTTGATATTAGTGTAGCGTTGTGGATAAGGCCACATTTGAATAGTATCGCGTGTTCCTCCCTCCCTCCGTTTCATGTCAAATTCTGATAGCACCGTTAATAGAAAGGGCTCCTGATGATAAGTTTGACTCCGCAGAATGGCAGCTCCAAAAATTACTTTTCCAAGCAGAGAAAATAGATCATCGTTGCCACCATAATGATCATGGGTAATAAACGTACTTGGATACTTAGTCTGCAATGCCTCGAATCGATTTACCCAGTGCTCACCTGCAAACGCTAAACTTGTATGGGTAAAATCATTTTCGTTAAAGGGCATAAGTACATGCACCTCCCCACCCTCCTCAACCATAGCTTCAGCAAAGAGAATATCCCCACCACAAGCCAACGAACAATAACCAATGCTTGCATTTAACGTGCGGATCGCACTCTTGATAGCATCCTTCACCTTTGCTTCAATTTCCGATGGAAAACGAGGCGTGGTCCGATTAGGCGCATCAATCATATGACCTGCGAATGCCATTACAATGGGTGGGGCAAAAATGCGAAAGATTTCTTTAGGCACTGGTACATAATGATTGAGCAACCACAATTGATTATGAATGCTGAGTACTTTACCCCAGTCATTACCTGCTGCCTGCCTGGCCTTGATATAGTATTCAACGGAGCGATCTCTATTTTTTATCAGCAGATAAGCTTCCCCTAATGTGGCAAATTCCCATACAGAATTTGCGGTGCTTTCAATAAGAGCAATTACCGCACTTGCAATTTCCCGGCCTTGCACTGCTTTCCCTGCTATGGCCGACATCGTAGCCGCATTGATTCCTGTATAGTAATTCTTTGTTATGGAAAAGTTCTTCGAATAGGTGTCGCGGGAAAGAATGGCATACTTTGAATCCTGAAGCTTCCTAAACAGGTCCTTATAAATACCGCCTAATATTCCTGCAGTTTCTGGATCCTCAGGATTTGCAGAATAAAGACTTGTAAGAAAATTAAGTGCCAGTTGAGGATTCCCTGATTTCGAAATAGCCAACGCAAAGAGCTGCTGTAACCGAAGCTCATCGCTTTGCTTCATAGCCGCCTCGGCCTTTGACCGGGCTTCGAAGTAGCGACCGTGATTAATCAGGTCTTCAATATTGGCGATGATTTCAACCACAAGCCCACACAATCGTTACCATACAATACTCTTTTGATTAGACCTTAATGATAACAAGAATTGTCCGTACTATCAAAAAAATGCAGCTATCAGATATAAGTATCATTTCATAAATTGAACCAAAATATAAGCCAACATGAACGCTAGCATCGATGGAACTTTTATTCGTAGTCAATTCCCTTCTCTTCAAAGAAAAAATAATAACCTGCCCATGGTTTTCCTGGATGGTCCTGCGGGTACGCAAGTGCCTCAATCTGTGATCGATGGAATTACAAATTATTATAAAAATTCCAATGCAAACTCTCACGGCACGTTTATTACAACGCAAGAGACGGACAAGGTGATTCATCATATGCGAGTGTGCATGGCAGCATTGCTTGGCGCTGAAAGTGAAAGTTCCATTTCTATTGGTCAGAATATGACCACACTCAATTTTGCCCTGGCCCGAGCCATGTCAAGAGTTTTAAAACACGGTGATGAGGTGGTAATCACACAACTGGACCACGAAGCCAATCGCGGCCCCTGGTTAACGCTACGCGACTTTGGTGTTAAGGTGAGGGAAGTGCGACTAAAACCCAACGGAGTTTTAGACTATGAAGATTTTACAAACAAGGTAAATGAGAATACCCGATTGGTGTGCATGGGTATGTCGGCCAACAGTATTGGTACGGTAAATGATTTTAAGTTTGCACGTAACCTTACCTATCGCTATAACGCCTGGTTATTGCTTGATGCGGTTCATTACGCACCTCACTTCTCCATTGACGTGCAGGATTTAGGTTGCGACTTTTTGCTTTGCTCTGCGTATAAGTTTTATGGTCCGCATGTTGGAATACTGTATAGCAAGCCCGGACTACTGGATCGTCTTCCTACCGATCGGTTGCGCACGGCAGGCCAAACGGCACCCGATAGTATTGAAACGGGTACTTTGAATCACGCTGCCATTGCCGGAGTCTCGGCTGCTGTTGAATTTATTGCCAGTCTTGGCAACGGAAATTCACTAAGAGAGAAGTTGATTAGTGCCTACCATAAAATCAGTACGCATGAGTTCATCCTGGCCAGTAAGTTGTACGCTGGCTTGAAACAAATTCCAGGGGTAACGGTGGTTGGTCAGGATTTTTCTTCCAATAGCCGTACACCTACTCTTTCATTCACGGTCGATGGAAAAACTCCCACCCAGGTTTGTGAACAACTGGCCAGGAAAAATATTTGCGCCTGGGATGGACACTTCTATGCTATCCGTGCTATTGAATCATTAGGACTTTTAGAACGAGGTGGGGTTACCCGGATGGGAATCTCGGTGTATAATACGGTTGACGAAATTGATTTTACGTTGGCCGAAGTAGCAAGAATTGTTAGAGAGTAAGTAACTCAATAAAGTGTTTTCTTCAACACGCTAACATCTCACTTTTTCAAACACAAATCAATGGCATCCCGCAAGACGGCTGCGGAAGTTCCCACTGGGTCTGCTTCATAATTTTTCATGGAAATGGATTCGTACAAATCAGTATTGAGCTCAAGACCCATTTCCCATCCATCACACGTACCCAGAAACGAACTTGCACTTACTTCCGTTGGTTTCACGGTTAGCTTCCAGTTGCTCCCGTCTGGTTCAGCAGAAGCAAGCAATTTGATTTTATTACCTCGTAACCGGGCTGCTAAAAGTTGATCGGGTTGAATGTGTTGAATTCCTTCTACTACAATGTCTTGAAT
>JBEBJH010000187.1:0-9726 GCA_040079965.1 Cyclobacteriaceae bacterium | reverse complement strand
AGGCGGCATGGCGGATGGTAAAGTCGAGGTCATCAGTGGCCCCACTATGATAAAACCGGATTTTTCGATTCATCTCACCGCTGCAACCGCGATAGTTCCAGGCAAGCACATCAAACCCATGATTAAAAAAGATCTTGGCCATCCCGCGCACATAAGCCCGGTCGCTGTTCCCCTCTAACCCATGGGAAATTATCACCAGCTTTTTTGATCCTTGTTGCAACCAATCCAGGTCCAGAAAATCATAATCCGGTGTGGTGATTCGTTCGCGCGTATAGGTAATGCCTTCAACTTTTCGAAATAAGGAAGGGTAGATGGTTTCAAGATGACTTCCAAAGAGAAGGGCTGGAGCCTTATATGGTTCCATGGCTACCAATGCAAGCGCTTCTTTAATTCAACGATGTGAGCAAGATGGTGATCGCCATGCCATGCATACATGCCAATAAGATTGTGAAGAACAACATGTTTTTTAGTATCCGGATGGATAAATTGTTTTTGTAACTGATCCAGAGTAAGTGTCTTTACGAGGACAACCCATTTTGCATGAAGCGCTTTGATTAATGAAATAGATAGGGCAGGGTCAGCGTTTGTTTCACCCGTCTCGGCCCACAACTTTTCGTTATAGGCTTTGATTAAAGGAGTTTCCTCGGTAAGCATCCATTTCACCCGGATGTAGGCATTCATGTGGCTATCGGCAACATGGTGTACTACTTGCCGCACGGTCCAGCCCCCTTCCCTGTAAGGAGTGTCTAATTGTATGGTTGATAAACCTGAAATTGCTGCATCCAGTTTTTGAGGTAGTATTTGAATGCGCTGAATGAAAGCGGCCACTTCTTCTTTTGTATTGGTTTCTTCAGCAACGAATTTTCCTATCGGGTAACGTAAATCTTCCATGGATGTTAATTGATTAAAAAAATTCAGGATGATCAGATAATGCCGGGATGCCAATGAACTCATGTTTCAACTGGCGCATCACGACATAAACTTTAGAATATGGACATTACTTATTGAGTTCCTCTACCGCCTCTTTCCGTTCTGCCTCATTGTATTCTTTGTGAAGTTTCACAGGGTTTACTTTCTTCTTGCGTTTTTTTCGGACGCGAATATTGGTAAACTCAATCAGCAGGGAGAAGGCCACGGCAAAGTAAATGTATCCTTTCGGGATTTCCTGATGCAGTCCTTCCAGCAACAGCGTAAACCCGATTAAGATCAGGAAGCCCAGCGCAAGTACTTCCATGGAGGGGTGATCTTTAATAAAATTGCTGATAGATCCGGAGAAAAACATCATAACAATAATTGAAACGATCACGGCAATGATCATGATTATTACTTGTTCAGGCGGCACAATACCCACAGCAGTCAGAATTGAATCGAAGGAAAATATAATATCCAGGAGAATGATCTGCACGATGGTACCCGCAAACGTGATGGTCGCAGTTTTTATACCTTCTTCCTCGTCCTCATCTCCCTCCATTTCATGATTAATCTCAAGGGTACTTTTTGCAATCAGGAACAATCCCCCAAACCCAAGGATTAAATCCTTGCCACTAAAACTCATATCGTGCGTGATCAGAAAGTTGGCTGGAATGGTAAAGAGAGGTTCAACAAATCCAATGATCCAGGTGATGCCAAGTAATAGGGCAATGCGGACAAACATGGCAAGAGCCAACCCTACATTGCGGGCACGACCGCGTGTTTCTTCTGGAAGTTTGTTGGAGACAATAGAAATGAAAATGATGTTGTCGATACCCAATACAATTTCCAGGAAACAGAGCGTAAGGAGCGCAAGCCAGGTATCGGCTTTAAGAAACATTTCCATACCTATAGACAGGGTTTGTTTAAATTAAAACGTTTAAATTAGGTAAAGGAACTTACATTTAAAACAAGCTAAGGATTAAAGAAAAGGGCTTTTTTAACATCAAAAAAGCCCTTTTCTGTGCAATACCTTACTTGAATTAATTTTTATGCACAACCATCACCTTCTTTCTTATAACTCCCGACTTACCCGCTCCGATTTGCACAATGTAAATGCCTCCGGCCAGATCCTGGGTTCGCACGGTTTTGGTTTGTTCTCCTTTTTCGAAACTCGCTTCGTGCACAGGGCGGCCAACCTGGTCGATGATACTCACAGGTAATCTGCTTTCTGCTTTGCCCGGTAGTTCAATTACAAAACTTTCGTTGGCCGGGTTGGGGTAGATTTCTACCACCTCTGAAGTAATCCAATCTTCAATACCGGTAACAATATCTGGCTGTGGCGGGTTGAGAGCAATCTGTGCCTGATGTACTTCTTTATTATTTCCTTCAATGGATTGTACGGAAACAACAATTGCGTCTCCATTTTTCAGATCCCAGATAATTTTAGGTGCTGTATACGTTTGACCAGCAGCGAGATCGTTCGGAATCGTAATTCCGCTGGGTGAAGGAAGCATTTGCTTCGCAACAAATACAAACTCTGCGTTTCCACTGCTTCCCAGAAGTGAGGCATCAGTAATACTCTTTTCAACGATAGTGGTGAACAAATGGGCACCACCAATACGGGCAATTTGGCCGGAAGTATTCTCAACAGTAGTAATTATTTCTACGACTTCACCCACTTTGGTTGGTGTAATAGTGATCTTAAGATATGAAGGTGTAAGCACCCGATCATCATACAATGTCGGAAGCCATGAAGATAATTGGCCTGATCTAACTAAACCATCAAGACGACCCGTTGGTGATTCGGTGATACCATAAAATGCGGTTCGGGCATTGTGCATTTGGGGACTTAGGCTATTAATAGCGTCATCGCCAGGAAATGGCGTATGATATTGCACTTTTACAATTTCGGCAGCATTCCCCGCATTTTTGAAAGCAGTATTGTGAACAGCAACATTGCTGGAGGAGTTTGTAAAATTTTCAAGTAACACTATCCGCGTGCGCTCACCAATAAATACATTATCAAAAGCGAATCCATCCGTTTGTGCTGTACCGGCTGCAAAGGCAACCCTGAAAACCACATTATTTACCCCAATTAACTCATCCAATTTATAAATAGCTGTTCTCCATTCTGAGTATTTCCCGTTTGTAGTTACTGCATTTCCTGTCCAGCCAACATCATTGAAAGCTTGGTTTCCAGGGCTGTTTGAAATACCAGAAGCGTCATACCAATTAATACCTTTTCCTACTTCACCAAGCGTAACCCAATTTGCATCATTTTCGATATTGCCATTGAGATTGTATTGAAGAACTGTACCATTTACACCGGAAGGTGTGTCTGAAAATATGTCGAGTGCAATCACAGGCTTTAATGCCGCAGTGAAATTGAAGCACCGACTCAGTACCCATGATTGTTCAATGGCATTGTTATTACCATTTATATCTTTTGTATCCCAGCCCTTCCCTTTTGCGCCAACGGCTTCACTCCCTTTTTGTGCGAGTGTATTCCAATCCCACGAGGAGTTGATACCGCCAATAAGCCAGTTATCATTGGTTGTGTTAAAGTCCTGATTATAGGCTGTGGTTGAAGTAATAGCAGGCACTTTGGGTACGATATAAATCTTTTTCTGCACCGTATCGCGGCATTGTGCGGGGGTAGTTACAATCAGGCTGGCGATATCCGTTCCATCTGAACTATAATTTACAAGAGGATTACCTATTCCGTTCTGGGAAGTTGCAACACCCAATGTATTATTAACATTGAAATTCCACGTATGCGTAGCCAAGGTTAAAGGTGTTGGAGTGGTTTTTTCCACGGCAGTAAATTGTGTGGTCGAGGTACCATCGCGGCATACATTAGCCCAATTAAAATCAATATTGGGTTTAGGGAATACATTTAATTGCTTTGTATCTGTATAGCTACAGCCATCACTCGTGACCATTGAGTATTGCAGCGTGAATGATCCCGTGGTACTAAATTTATGTTCAGGACTAAAGTAGGTTCCTTTTGTTCTTCCATTGTTAGTGGCAGGGTAAGGAACACTTCCAGTTCCAGGAATTAGTCCTGAGCCGTCACTGAAATTCCAGGAGGTTTGAGTGATGGTCGCTGAGGTTGCAAGCCCCCCTTGGTCAACGGTTGAGGTATTATTCAATCTTACAAATACTCCAAAGCAGAAGTCGAGTGGATCGAGGCTCGTAACAATTTTAGGCAACACTTTTAAATTAAGTGTGGTGTCATTCAAGCAGCCTAATGGATTTGTATACTCGTATTTTAACACATAATCATTGGGCGTCAGATTCAAGGTGTTCAAATCCGCTGTGCCTAAGGTTGAGTTAGGTGATAAGGATCCCGGAGGGAAGCTGTTTCCTACCGTTGTCCAAATTCCGTTTTGAGTCGGGTTGCCCTGATCTAAACCTTTAAATGTTACCGTACCACCTGTAGTACAAATTTTCAAGGGGTCAGTAGCTGAAGAATTAATAGTCAATTTTGGTAGTGGCTTGATAGTTACATTAATCTTGGCCGGAAATAGAATTCCTTCGCACCCACTTGCTGTTTGGGTAACTTCAAAAGTATGAGAGGCTGCAACGTTATTGTTTATCCCTAATCCAACGGGACTGTTGGTTGTAATTTGAGAAAGGGTAGGTGAACTAACATTGGTGAGAATCAAGGTTCCATTTTTATACCATTTGATAAATGTTCCACCCAGTATTTTGAAATCGTTAGGATCGATAATTTCTCCAATACAATATTCAATATCAAAATCAGGTACTGGCTGAGTAGGAGTAGGGTTTACGATTACTGATAATTCGCGCGCGAGCGTAGGCGATGAGGGTTCTTTATTACTCTCGCAACCAGCAATTGCTTGGGTTACATAAAACTTAGTTGTTCCTGGAATGGCTGAATTGAATGGAGGGGCAGGTGGAGTAAAAGATGAACCGGTACCCACCATGCTGCTTAACGCAATATCAGAATACCAATTATAAGTAGGGCCCGCAGTGGTTTCAAAGGCTGTTAAGTTTCCGCCTTGGCAGAGTTCTTTGGTGATACCACCTGGCGAGGTGATTTGAGTAGATAGAACAGTAGATGGCCTTGGATTTATGGTAATTGTCTTAGGAGCTGACGTACCCGTGCAGCCCGTTGCAGGATCACGATATGTATAGGTGATATTGATGGATTTAGGAACTCCAGCGACAGCTAACGGATTAAATGACCAAACTACGCCAGGAGCCGGAGAACTAGTAACAGAACCCGGATCACTTGAGGGTAGAAAAAAATCTTGTCCAATTACGTCTGAATTTACAGGGCTGCCAACTAGAGTTACCGGTGTTTCATCAGAACAAAAAGAAGTTTTTAGAATTGAGAAGGAGACTGCAGGTGCTGGCCGCACGGGTATCAATTGCCAGATAGTGCGTGTCTGAGTTACAGGAGGAGGATCATTTGGTAAGCAAAATTCGAAACAGCCGCTAAATGGAATACAAATTGTATTGCAAACTGTTGTTGGCGGAGCATCGTAAGTACCTGAGATAATAAACCCAATCCAGATGCCAATTACTCCATAGGTATTTCCTGTAGCAGAATATATTGGCTGGTAATCAGTAAGCTTAGGATCAAAAATATTATTTGCCGGACTGACCATATCTGCCTGCGCATTGCCAAGGGTATTCCAGTAGATAAACTTTTGCAAACTCCAACCAGAATACCCTCCACCGTTGTAAAATGTATTAATATATGAGATAACATTCATTGGAAGGGTTTGATCTTCATTATTGCAGTACTGGGCATTTAAATTTGTGATATTAGTAGTATAGATTTCAAAAGTCTTAGCTGCTTGAAACTCGCATTTTTGCCCGGCTGCATTTTTATATTTAAAAACAATAGGGTAGGTTCCCGGAGATAGAGATTGAGGATTAAAGCGGTATTCACCTGATACAAACGTTACTCCCGATCCTACAAATTCATGCGTAGCCCCTCCTGTAGCAGCAGGAGTGCCTACCAACCGAACTGAATTTGAATTCTGGCTAAAACGAGTTTCATTTGGATCAACGTTAACATCACCAGAGTTAATTTTCTGTACCGTAAATCCAAATCCTACTGGAGGCGGACTTCCAAGGGTTGCCTCAACAGTCCCTAATGCGGTGCCAGGTGAAACCCCAGCTATGGAGGCAGTTCCACCCGATCGTGTTATTGATCCACTATTTGTTCCAGGGGCATCACCCCCTGGGTGTGGATGCATAATTTTCAATCCTGTAATTGTGATCGTGTTGGTATTGGCGGTTCCACTGATTGTATAACTGAATTGTACAGTATTAGATGCCGGATAACTTAAAGTACTGGGAGCCGAAATATCGGAACCTCCACCCACTGAAGGTGCCGTTGTTACACTTTGATCAAAAATAAATCCATTAGGTAATGTCAAAGCGAAAGATCCACCCGAAGAAAAACCAGATGGATCTGTTTCCGTAATTACAATATTACCCAGTGTTTGAGAAAGACCACCAAAACAAAGATTCAATATAGCAGGTTGAGTAATTGTAGACGCTGAACTAGTGATTGTTACGCTACCGGAAGCATCACCAATGGCATCAGCAAAACCATCATCAGAGGCGTCTAGTGTATAACTGTTGGCAGCTGTGATCCGTAGATCTGTCCAGGCAAATTGTCCGGCAATAAGGTTAGGTGACAACGATTGAGCACCTGCAGTAAGCGTTCCGGAGGCAGGTGATTTTGTTAATCCTACGCGTCCCGTATAATCAAGGTCAATAGTATTAAATGGATTTGAGTCAACAGCCCTAACGGTTAAAGCAAAGGGTTGATTAATTGCAGTAGCCGGGGGGTTAGCAGTAAAAATAAGTTTAGTGGCAACTACATTAATAACATTGGTAGTTGATGACGAGGTAGTGGCACCACCTGCATTCGGTGCAGCAAAGCCAGACCCGACCAGTGTGCTTGTTACTCCTGTTATTGTTACATGAACCTGTTGATTATCGGTAACCAGCGATTGAAAACTGGCACGTACATTAATCTGAAAAGTACCATCGTCAGGCACAACAATAGGCGTAGTGGGAGTAAAGGTTACAGTATTTCCGGTTACGGTCTGTTCCGTACCTGCAATTTCCGTATCAGCATTGTCATCAAAGAGCGCTATTTGGCGCACATTGGCGAAATTTGTCAATTGAATGGTGATAGACGTTACAGTTGTTCCTCGGTTGTCCGGGTCGGCTGAACCACCGCCATCGCGAATAATAAAATCACCCAATGACTGGTTGGCAGCAGCATCGGGTGGACTTGGCTGTCCTGGGCCAATGGATGTGCCCTGATAAAACCGATAATTTATTAAGGCGGTTGTTCCCGAATTTGCAAACGTGATATCCGATAACTGAGAGGAGTTAAAGGTTAGCGCTCTATTAATCGAAAATGCGTTAACTATACCTGTTGCCACGGCAATGTTTGCTTGCGTGGGTGCAACAGTTACACCTGGTGTAATCTGATTGACGGAGTTAAGTACATCGACCACTAAGTAATAATACACAGGCGTGGAGTTAATAGTTTTATCTCCGGCTCCCAACCCTGTCAAATCAAAATTTCCATCGGGCGAGTTGTCTGAGATTAGTTGCGAGCCAATGCTTCCAGCCGTTGTGGAGCGATATAAATATTCATTTGTAATTTGGGTTGTTAATCCGGTATAATTGAAACCCATGGAATTGATAACCTGAGTGCCTTCGGAGGTTACTGAAAAACCTGTAAGCACTTGCAGATTTACACCTGCCGATAGAACCGTACTTGTTGGAACCGGTGCAGTGCCACCTGCAATAGGCGTAAATGTTGCCGAAATAGCCAATGTTGTTGCGCTTCCTGTTGCAAATCCGGTAGTTGTCAGGTAATTGTAGGTTTGATCATTCCCCACACGATTGTACGGGATTATTGCATAATGGTAGGTAGTGTTGGCACTAAGACCGGTAACATCACTGTAGGTACTGGTACCGGTAGAATTGATGATTGCTTCAAATAATCCAAAACCGTTCGGTACGGTACCATCATTCAGTGTAGCCAGATCACCAACAACAATAGCAGAACTCTTTACCAGAACAATGTAGCCGGCTGCATTTGCAATAGCGGAGGTAGTCACACTATTGAACGAAAGATTGATTTGTGTAGAACTTACAGGGGTTGCCGTGATAGATCCAGTTGCATGACTACCCGGCTCAGTAGCAAAAGTAAAGTCGTTGGCAGTTTGAGGTGTCGAAGTGTTATAGTTGTAGGTGGTTGCTGTAGCTCCATCCCATACAAATGGAATAATGGTATAGTAATAATCTGTGGCAGCACTAAGTCCGGTGTTGTTATTGAATGAATTAAAAGTGCCATCGGTGATGGTTGCAATTTTGTCGCCTACTCCATCTGCAGGGGGAGCCGCGCCATCTGCCAACGCTCCTAAGGACGGGGCGCTTCCAGCCTTACGGAAAATAACATAACCTCCGGTTGAACCGGAACCTTCCCAACTATCGGCAGTTGGAAAATTTAAATTAATAGCTGTGCTGCTAGTTGCTGTTGCGGTTAACTGGCCACCCGTTAATTGTGTGGGCTCTGTAAAGAACGAAGCTTCAGTTGAAATTCCTTCAGGTACTCCATTTCTCGCATAGGCAAGAAAGAAAATTTTTGTACCCGATGGAAGCCCTGTTCGTGCTTGCGTAAATGCTCCGGCCGTTGCGGATGCTTCTTCAAGTTGGTTATTGGCGCCTACAGGGCTAGAAGTATGCCATCGGGTTCCACGATGGGTAAGTGTACCAGTAACGGTGCCGCCCAAGGTGGCGTCCGTTGTAGTTACGGCCGAAACAGTAGGTGCGCTAACCGTGGGAGCCTGACTCCAGGCACTGGCACTGATCAATAAAAAGATCAGCGGCATTGCCACCTTCGTCTTTAAGAATTGCGAAGGGTAATTTCGTTTGAATAGTTCACCACTCTTTCTGCCAACAGTAGAATTTATCATAGACGTAATAATTCTTAATTATATCAGTTCTTTAATTCACCATTCTTATCTGTCTTCATCAGGAAGACCGTAGAATAATCACCTAGTTTATTGGTACCGCAAACGACTAAATCTCCCTCTGCGGTTTCCCGGATGGTCACAGGAATTTCATCACCGGCTCCACCTACAGTCTTAAACCACACCGGGTCACCAAAAGCATTTACTTTTATCAAAAAGAGATCTTTGCCACCATTTCCTTTGTCGGCATTAGTTGTTAATGTCCCGGCTAAAACAAAACCACCATCCTGAGTGGAGGTAATTGCCTCTCCATTATCAATGATGAAGGAATCATTTTTATTTGTAAGTGGCCCATTGGTGGGTAAGTCGACAGCATCAAAGTATTTATCACTACCAGGAATAATGGTACCATTAACATCTACGCGCAAGAAGAAAATATTTCCTTTGCTTCCTTTTGTTTCCTCACTATACGTACCCACCACTCCATAGCCAAAGGAAGGAGAACTGGCAGGCTGAATATCATTTGGAATAAATAATTGATCTGTGTTCTGTCCTAACACACTGTAGTTGGGAAATATCGAATTTTCATCCACCATTGGTATCCCCACCCAGGAATTGACAAAATCACCAGCCACATCAGCAATGGCACTTGCCCAAATAATCTTGCCATTATTATAATGAATCGATTTTGAGTTTTGAGACGTTCTACCAATAAGGTCGTAGCGTTTAAACCAGTCAGTGGTGAAATCGCTTTTTAAAGCAAGTATAAAGGGTTCGGCAGGAGCGGTTTGCTGATTGGCGACACCCCGCTTGGAGGTGCCAAGAATAAGTA
>JBEBJH010000186.1:0-9758 GCA_040079965.1 Cyclobacteriaceae bacterium | reverse complement strand
ACAGCTGCATACCCGGAAGGGCCCGCTCTATGGAAAAATTTGATCTGGTAATTATCGGAGCGGGCCCTTCCGGGTATGCAGCAGCTATGCGGGCCATTGATTTTAAAAAGAAAACGTTGCTTATCGAAAAGCACCTGGTTGGGGGTGCAGGAGTAACCAATGGCGCTTTGTCATCCAAAACGTGGTGGGAGTTATCCCGGGAGGCAGCAGCGTTCCGCAAGAACTTAAAGAGGTATAATATTCAAGAGCCTTCTATGAGTTTCAAAGAGATTCAAAATGAGGTTCGTAAAGCGGTTCAAGAGCGAAAAAGTTTGCTGGAAGAACACATGCACCAGTTACGGGAAACTTCTTATGTTGATCTGCTTAGTTTTAAAACAGGCCATGCGAAATTGATTAGCCAGCATGAGATTGAGATTACGCACGGTGCAAGGCAAGAGATTGTTTATGCTGAAAATATCATTCTGGCCACAGGTAGCAGGCCTCGCTATTTGCCGGAGCTTCCAATTGATGAGAAGATAGTTTTAACCAGCGAAGGCATCGAAGATCTGGATGATTTTCCGGAGAGCATGGTGATTGTTGGAGCGGGGGTTATTGGTTGCGAGTATGCCACCATCTTCAGTGGATTTGGTCGCACGAAAGTGCACCTTATTGATAAAGGAGATCGGATACTTCCGTTTGAAGATGAGGATGTAGTGCGGATTGTGGAGCGGAATATGGAAAACAATGGGGTTCTCATACATCGCAATTCGCGCCTGGTAAATATGAAAATCATTAATGGCCGGGTAGAGTATGAGTTGGAGTACACTGATGGAAGTCATGAAATCTTCAATGTAGAAAAGGCGCTGGTTTCCGTAGGCCGTGTTGCCAATATCGAAGATTTATGGGATGATAAGGTCGGTATAAATATTACAAAAAGAGGAATTGATAATAACGACACTCAAACCAACATATCGAATATCTATGCGGTAGGAGATCTTACAGCCGATATCTCGCTTGTTAATGTGGGCGAGTTGGAAGGCCGGTACGCAGTTGAAAAAATCTTTAGTGAGCCCGAACGGAAACTTGTCTATGAAAATATTAGTACGATCATGTTTCTTAGCCCCGAAGTAGCTGGGGTTGGAATGAATGAGACCACTGCTAAAGAGAAGGGAATAAATTACAAAGTTGTAACGCTTGAGTACAGCACCATTACACGTGCGATTGCCAAAAGAAATACACAGGGTTTTATCAAGCTGCTGGTGACCTGTGATGATCACATGAAAATTTTAGGAATGAAGGTGGTAGGGAATCACGCCAGTAGCGCTATCCAGGCAGTGGCCGTGCTTATATCTATGGACAAAGGCATTGAAGAACTGGCAGAATGCGTGCATCCGCACCCTAGTATTACGGAGGGGATTCAGGAGTGCGTGCGCATGTTGATGGGTAAATCATTATTTAAACCAATCGCTTTGAAAGGTCGCCTTTCGTGCCGTAGTTGTATAAATGGTGTCTATCAGGATATTGTCTTTTAATTTTCTGATTTTTGGATGGGCATATATTAATCTGTGGCGGTATGAAAAGGGTCCTGTGTATTTTGATGGTTTCTCTGTTGGTGAGCTCATGCTCCATGGAAAAGCTATACACCATGAAACAAAACCGAAAAGTGTATCCTTTCGAGCAGGTAAATTTTCACGAACTCATGCAACGCTACATGAGTAAAGAGAACTCCAGTATGGGTACGATTGAAGGAATTTATTCAGTTTCTATTGTTGTGATGAAGAGAGGTAAAGGATTGCTGTCTTCGGTAGAGAAGGAAAAGATAATGGAGAGAAAGGAGAACTATTCTAAAGTGGCTATCATTCGCGATACGGGAGATCCCAATCGGGAATATCTTGAAATATCTTTAGACAAAGAACATTTACCTTCTTATTCGATACGCGGTGAATTTACGGGTATGACGGAAGCCAATATTCTGATATACAAACATCTTGAACCACGCGGTCAAACCTCCACGTATACATTTACCTACGATCAGTCGCGGGATATGCTGGAGGGCGTGCGAAAGGAAAATAAGGGTCAGGCTGAGTATACGTACACCCTCACGTATATTAAACTTCATCCCAAGAAGACTGAGGTAACACAAAATAATTAATCTGGAGTTTATTATCTGCACACTTCGGCACTCCGATCGTTATTGGGGTAGTGTGACAACTCGTTCTCTTTCCGACATTCAATAAATTATCAATACCTTATCGACAGGCTTTCGCTCCAGCTTAGGTACGAAGGTTTCCGGGTGCGGATAGCCAACCGGTATTAGTAGAAAAGGTCTTTCATTTTCAGGTCGCTTTAGCAGGGTGGTAAGAAAATTCATAGGACTGGGTGTGTGCGTAAGAGCCACCAAACCTGCATGATGGATTGCTGCCAGCAGGAACCCGCACGCAAGACCGACCGATTCGTTTACATAATAGTTGGTTCGCTTACTGCCATCAGGCAATAAATCATATGCTTTCTTAAAAACTACAATCAGGTAGGGGGCTACTTCAATAAAGGGTTTCTGCCAGTCAGTTTGCAGCGGTTTGATATCATTCAACCATTCTTCACTCATTCGGTTGCCATAACTTTCCTTTTCTTCTTTTTCCGCTGTCTTACGAATTTCTTTTTTTAATAAGGGATCAGATACAACACAAAAAGTCCACGGTTGCTTATGTGCACCGGACGGAGCGGTTGAAGCTGCCTTAATAATGTTCTGGATAACCTCAAAAGGAACTGGTTTATCTGAAAAGTCGCGAACAGTTCTACGTTTGTCTATCCACTGATAGAAATCGTCACTGCGTCTGATCATTTCTTCGGGTGGGTACACCTCGTGCGAATAGGGGATGAAGGGATACCCATCGATGAGTCGGATTTCGTTATTCATACCAGTACTATTTCGAGTGCCTGCTTCTTAATACATTGACTACTTCTTCCAATTTAAACCCTTTGGCTGCGAGCAAAACCAGGATGTGGTACATAAGATCTGCAGCTTCACTCAGAAAGAGTTCTTTGTTGTCGTCCTTAGCTTCAATCACAAGTTCAACCGCTTCTTCTCCTACTTTCTGAGCCACTTTATTAATCCCCGAGTTCAACAGTTGATTTGTGTATGATCCTGCCTTAGGATTCATTTTCCGTTCCCAGATGGTCGCCTCTAAAAACTCTAATCCATTACCGATATTTTTCTCATTGAAACAGGTATCGCTTCCTGTGTGGCAGGTAGGACCAGCGGGATTTACTTTAAATAATAGCGTATCCTGATCACAGTCCATGCTTACATCAACCAAAGTCAAGTAATTGCCCGAGGTTTCGCCTTTGGTCCACAGGCGTTGTTTGGTGCGACTAAAAAATGTCAAGCGTTTTTCGGCCAATGTTTTATCCAGCGCTTCCCGGTTCATGTAGCCCAACATCAGTACACTGTGCGTGTTGGCATCTTGTACTATACAGGGAATAAGCCCTTTTGATTTTTCAAAATTTAATTTATTGATGTCAATCATAGCTTTCAGATTCTTACAGTAACGCCATTTGATTTCAAGTAGCTTTTAAGATCGGGGATTGCAAGTTCGCCAAAGTGAAATAAGGAGGCCGCCAGGGCAGCATCGGCACGACCCATTACAAAGGCTTCAAGAAAATGTCGCGGATTACCAGCGCCACCGGATGCAATCACCGGGATACTTAGTAACTCATGAAGCTTAGTGAGTGGATCAACCGCGAACCCCTGTTTGGTGCCATCGTGATCCATGCTGGTAAAAAGGATTTCTCCTGCGCCCCGGGACTGAGCTTCCTTGGCCCACGAAAATAGTTTTTTCTCCGTTGGCTTAGATCCACCATGGGTATGCACGGTCCATTGATTATCAATCTTGCGGGCATCAATCGCTAGCACAACAAACTGAGAACCGAATGCCTTGGCCAGATCATCAATAAGTTGGGGATTCTTAACGGCCGCGGAGTTAATACTAACCTTATCGGCACCTGCTTCTAATAGGGGAGCTACATCGGCTACACTGCTAATACCACCACCAACCGTAAAGGGGATATTGACATGAGCAGCAATATCCCGTACCAATTCAACAAACGTCTTTCGGTTTTCGTTGGTAGCCGAGATATCCAAAAAGACTAATTCATCAGCACCTTGTTTAGCATACGAGGCTCCCAGTTCAACGGGGTCACCTGCATCGCGGATATTAATGAAGTTTATTCCCTTTACGGTACGGCCATCTTTGATATCGAGACAAGGAATAATGCGTTTGGTGAGCACAGCTGTCTATGAGTTTTGAAATGCTTTCAATTCTTCTAACTTAATTTTACCCTCATAAATAGCCTTGCCAATAATGACTCCGTACACTTTCGCATACTTAAGTTCATGCAAGTCCTCCATCGAACTTACCCCACCACTTGCTACAATTTTTATTTTAGGGTACCGGCTCACAAGTTTTTTATACAAACCAAGATTAGGACCTTCCAGCATGCCATCGGTGCCAATATCGGTGCAGGTTAGAAACTCGAGGCCGACTTTTTCAAATTGACTTACTAAATCGAAAAGGCGTAAGGAGGTGTCTTCCAGCCAGCCATTGATTGAAACATTTTCACCTTTTACATCGGCACTCAGCACAAAATTTTCGGGGCCGTATTTCTTAAGCCAGTCGCTGAACTTTTCAGGTTCTCTCACGGCCATACTTCCTATGTTCACCTGGTGAACTCCCAAATCAAGCAGCTGTTCTACTTCTTCTTCGGTTTTAACACCCCCACCAAAGTCTACACTCAACGCAGTTTTTTCCTGGATTTCACGCACCACATCCCAGTTTACTACTTTGCCTTGTTTAGCACCGTCCAGATCTACCAGGTGCAGACAATCCAAATCAGCATCTTGAAACTCCAACGCGACTTCGACCGGATCTTCCCGATAGATTTTTTTCTTTTTATAATCGCCTTGAGTGAGCCGAACACACTTTCCATCGATAATATCAATTGCAGGAATGATACGCATTGTCTAGACTATTTGTCGCGATTTACGATATATTTAAAAAGCTACGTAATACTTTTTCGCCCACGGCTGCCGATTTCTCCGGATGGAACTGGACTGCGTAGAAGTTATCTTTTTTCATAGCCGAGCTAAATGGCAAGGTATATTCGGTGATAGCCGAGGTATGGGAATTTACCGGCACATAATAACTGTGCACAAAGTAAACAAACTGATTGTTTATCGTTGGATCAATCCAACTATTTGATAACGTCAATGAATTCCAACCCATGTGGGGCACTTTTTCCTTGTTTTTCGGGATAAAGAGTTTCACGGTTTCATCAAATATCCCAAGGCAAGGGGTATCGTTTTCTTCAGAGTGAGCGCACATTAATTGCATACCAAGACAAATACCAAGAACCGGCTGTTTTAGTTCTTTAATCACTTTATCCAGATTACAGGCCTTAAGGTAAGCCATGGTCGTACTGGCTTCTCCAACACCAGGAAAGATTATCTTATCCGCTTTCCTGATTTCCTCGTGATTGTCAGTAATGGCAAAGTCAACATTGAGCCGCTCCAGAGCGAATGCTACCGATCGGATGTTACCTGCATTATATTTTATTACTGCTATCATTCGTACCTCGTCATTCGTAATTCATCATTCTACAATGTTCCTTTTGTACTGGGCAACTGATCATTAAATGGATCTTTCCGAACCGCCATCTTAATTGCTTTTGCAAACGCCTTAAAGATGGCTTCAATCTTATGATGCTCGTTTGTGCCTTCTGCTTTGATATTAAGATTGCATTTTGATGTATCCGTAAAAGATTTGAAGAAATGGAAGAACATCTCTGTAGGCATCTCACCAATTTTCTCTCTTTTGAATTCCGTCTCCCAGACTAACCATGGCCGGCCGCCAAAATCGATGGCAGCTTGAGCCAGACAGTCGTCCATGGGTAAGCAAAAGCCATACCGTTCAATCCCTCGCTTATCGCCCAACGCTTTCAGAAATGCTTCACCCAATGCCAATGCCGTGTCTTCGATTGTATGATGTTCATCTATATGAAGATCTCCCTTTACATTTATGTCCAGATCAATTAATCCATGTCTTGCTACCTGATCGAGCATGTGATCGAAGAGTCCCAATCCGGTCTTAATGTTGGATTTACCGGTTCCATTCAGATTGATAGAAATGAGAATATCGGTCTCCTTGGTAGTTCGCTGAACTGTTGCCGTGCGATTGGGAAGTACGGCCTCATAGATTCCTCTCCAATCTGCGGTTAATGCAACACACACTGAATCAAGTTGCTTTTCAGCCAGTTTTTCCTTCAGACCTCCATTGTTGAAAAGAATTCCTTTGGCCCCTAAATTCTTAGCCAGTTCTATGTCCGTAAGCCGGTCGCCAATGACGAATGAATTCTTCAAATCGTATTCGCCAGAAAAGTATTTGGTAAGCATGCCAATGCCGGGTTTGCGGGTCGGCTTGTTTTCATGAGGCAGCGAACCGTCTACGTGGATGCCTTTGAAATGAATCCCTTCACCAGCCATGGTTTTGATGACCATGTTTTGTACCGGCCAAAACGTATGCTCTGGAAAGCTGGCCGTCCCCAGTCCATCCTGGTTTGTAACCATGACCAGTTCGTAGTCTGTTTCGCGGGCTATTTTACCCAGCCAAGTAAACACACCGGGGATGAAGATTAATTCATCCAGGCTATCAATCTGCGGATCTTCGGGTGGCTCCACGATCATAGTTCCATCACGGTCGATGAAGAGTACTTTTTTCATAACGCTTTAAGTTCTTTAAGTAACGTTTGGTTTTCGACTGGCGTACCCACCGTAATACGCAAGCAATCATCACACAGGATTACGTTGGATCGATCTCTCACTATAATGCCACGACCTACCAACTGACGATAAACATTGCGTGCATCCGAAATCTTTACTAATAGAAAATTGGCGTTGGAAGGGTACACCTTCTTTACTGTTTTGATTTGAATGAGTTCATGTTCCAATCGCTTACGCTCAGCGGTGATTTCCTTCACCCAGTCATTCTTCTGCTGAGTCTTTTGCAACCCCGCCTCAGCAGCTTGTTGCGAAAGTAAGCTGATGTTATAAGGGGGTTTAATTTTATTCAATATTCCGATAATCTCCAAGCTTGCAAAGCACATCCCCAAACGGATAGCCGCCAGACCCCAGGCTTTTGATAGGGTTTGCAAGACCACCAGGTTGGGATATTGATTCATCAGCGGGAGAAAGCCAGGATAGTCAGTAAAATCAATATAGGCCTCATCTACAATGACCAGTCCTGAAAACCCCGTGATAACCTGTTTCACCTTTTCAAAAGAAAGCAGATTGCCAGACGGATTGTTCGGACTGCATAGAAAGATCAATTTTGTGTTGGCGTCAACGGCTTGTAGAATAGCATTAACATCCAGATCAAAGTCAGGCGTGAGCTTGACGGTCTTAATGGCAACATTATTAATCTCTGCACTAACGGTATACATTCCATAGGTCGGCTGGGGGATCAACACATTATCAGCTCCGGGTTCGCAAAAAGCACGGATTAGTAAATCAATTGGTTCATCGCTGCCATTGCCTAAAAAGATCTGCTCAACCGGAATTCCTTTTATCTCAGAAATTACTTGTTTGAGTTTAATCTGGTGCGGATCGGGGTAGCGATTGTATTGCGAAGCGGGGTAGGGGTTTTCGTTTGCATCCAGATAGACGGAAGCACTGCCTTGAAATTCATCACGAGCCGATGAATAGGGCTTCAGTTTCAATACGTTCTTGCGAACAAGTTTTTCTAAATCAAACATAAAGTCAACTTCTTCTAACTCGAACAGCTTCAGCATGACCTTTCAATTGTTCTGCTTCGGCCATCTCTTCTACAATTGGGCCTAGCACATCAAGGCCGGATTTTGAGATTTTCTGTACGGTAATGTATTTCATAAAGCTTTCAAGCGACACGCCACCAAATGCCTTGGCAAAGCCATTGGTTGGCAAGGTGTGATTGGTACCGGAAGCATAATCGCCTGCAGCCTCGGGTGTATAAGGGCCGAGAAAGATGGAACCTGCATTCACAACCTGATCCACCAATTGATCACAGTCTTTTGTATTGATGATCAAGTGCTCAGGAGCAAATTCATTTACGAAGTCAATCAGATCTTTATTGTTCTCAAATACCAAAGACAAACTATTGCTTAGAGCTTCCAATGCTATTTCTTTTCTCGGCAATGCGTTCAGTTGCTTTTCGATTTCTTTTGAAATTCGCGTTACCATTTCAGTATTCGTAGTTGTGAGCACCACCTGGCTATCGGCCCCATGCTCTGCTTGTGAAAGTAAGTCAGCCGCCACAAAGGCCGGATCAGCATTTTCATCAGCAATCACCAATACTTCCGATGGACCTGCGGGCATATCAATGGCAATCCCTTCCTGACTGATCAGTTGTTTTGCTTTTGTTACATACTGATTGCCGGGTCCGAAAATCTTGCTTACTGATGGAATCGTTTCAGTTCCAAACGCCATGGCTGCAATTGCCTGTGCACCGCCCACTTTGAAAATCTTTTTCACGCCTGTTAGTTGCGCTGCAAATAATATGGCTGAATTAATCTTTCCAGCCTTATCAGGCGGGGAGCAAAGGATTACTTCTTCGCAGCCCGCCAACCGTGCGGGCACACCAAGCATTAGTACCGTAGAGAAGAGCGGTGCAGAACCTCCCGGAATATAGATTCCAACTTTCTGAATGGCAGTGGCTTTACGCCAACAGGTTACACCGGGCATCGTTTCAATTTTTTCACTAATGCGTTTCTGCGCGGAATGAAATACTTCGATGTTCCTGGCGGCAGCAAGGATGGCTGTCTTTAAGGTAGAAGGAATTGTGGATACGGCTTCCACTATCTCTTGCGCGGTAACTTGTAGTTCACCTACCAGAACTTTATCAAACTGAAGTGTGAGTTCTTTTACTGCATCATCGCCCGACTTTCTTACACGATTGAGAATGTTCTTTACCGAGCCTTCTAAAAAATCCAATTCAATTTGCGGGCGTTCGCATAGAGCGGGCCATTGAGATTTGTGAGGATTATTAATCGTTTTCATGTTATGCAATCATTTTTTCTATTGGAATGACTAAGATTCCTTCGGCTCCAAATGATTTCAATAGCCCAATCTTTTCCCAAAAATCATTTTCATTTACCACGGAATGTAGCGAGGACCAACCTTGCCGACCCAATGGCATAATGGTAGGACTCTTCATGCCTGGAATGACACTGGTTATCTTTTCAATGGCTTCATTGGGGCAGTTCAACAAGATGTACTTGTTGTTCTTTGCAGATTGCACAGCATGAATACGGAATAGCAATTGATCGAGCAAGGCCTGCTTTTCTGGTATCTTGACCGCGACATGCGACGCAATGACGTCCGCCAGGCGCGAGGCGCCCTCGATCTGCTCAATGGAAACCAGCACATCCTGTGGCAGCTTCTTGCTGAGTTTCACATACTGGTCAAACAGTGAAGTGACCGAACGGGCCAGGGCCTCCGCCTCCGGTGTTTCGGCTTGCGGCGCCGGGATAATTTCGACTTCCGCCTGCATGAATTCGGGATTGTCCACAAAGCGCCGGATGCGCGCGCGCGAGACGCCCTCAACCAGCACCTTCACGGTCTTGTCCGGCAATTTCAGCAACTGCATGACAGTGGCGATCGTGCCTATCTCATAAATATCATCCTGGGACGGATCATCATTGGCGGCGTCACGCTGCGCCACAAGCATGATCTGCTTGTCGCTCTGCATCAT
>JBEBJH010000399.1:0-2212 GCA_040079965.1 Cyclobacteriaceae bacterium | reverse complement strand
TATAAGAGACAGCCCTTTTTCCTTTCTTTCAAAAAGGTTTCAACTACAGGTTGCTCTGCAAAAAGGATAAGCAACAAGGGCTCGTCCGATTTAATTTTGAGCGGCATTACGTCAATACCAACCATGTGCACCCGGGCATTAAGTATCATTTCAATGCCGCTTTTTCTAACCCGGTGCTTCGTTTTTATAACTTTAGTTATTGTATTGCGAAGCGCAAAAGCAATTTCGGGACGGGCCATGCGCAGTACATTAAAAGAAGCCTTGCCAGCAGCATGGGTTAAGAATAAATCCGTTGAACCCCGGAACTGAACAATTTCCATCTGATAATTAATAACTACACTGGCCGGCATAAATTCCGCAACGAGTAGCGCATCAATAGTACTGTCGAGACCCTGGTTAACAAGGGGCTTTACTTTAGTCTCGGCCACATCAACTGCCTTGTTCTCCGGATCATTCGTAAGCCCATTAGCTTGAGCAGACCGGGGTGCCAACGCAGGTAAGGTTCGCAAGCCTGAAAAAGCTTTGCGCGAAAAAACCTTATACTTTTTATTTACTTCTCTATACAGATTGGCGGATGAGCTAATGGATTCCGATTTGCCTAGCATTAAATACCCATTATCGTGCAAGGCATAATGAAATGTTGCAAGTGCCCGTTTTTGTGCAGGGGTATCGAGGTAGATAAAGAGATTGCGACAACTGATAAAGTCGAGGCGTGAAAACGGAGGATCGAGTAAAATATTATGGGGCGCAAATACACAGATATTGCGCACGGCTTTGTCAATCCGATAGTCTCCATCACTCTTGGAAAAAAAACGCTGGATTCGCCTCGGTGACACCGATTCTAATTCATGCTTTGAATATAATCCGATACGTGCTTTCCGGACTGCCTTGGCGCTGAGGTCTGAAGCAAAAATCTGAACCGGTATGTTGCTGAATTTACTGTCCTGAATTTCGATCAACATCATGGCAATTGAAAAAGCTTCTTCCCCGGTGGAACAGGCGGGTACCCAGATGCGCAAGGTCTCGCCAGGTTTTTTTTCCTTCAGCAGTTTCGGCAGCAGGGTTGTTTTCAGGTACTTATAGGTATCGGTGTCCCGGAAAAAACTTGTTACATTAATGAGTAAATCCTGGTAAAGAATGTCCACCTCTTCTTTCTTTTTACCCAGCAGTTTGGCATACTCCTTTAAGCTCTTCATTTTATAAAGCAACATCCTTCGAATGATGCGCCTTTTAATGGTTTTTATTTTATAGGCACTGAAATCAACCTGCGTGTGTTTATGTAAAATATTAAAGATAATTTTTAAATCAGGATCGCTGCTTTCAATTAAATCTTCGCTTCTACTTTTTAATAGGTTGGCTTTAACATAGGGGTGTTTGCTAATACGCACTAACTCCAACGCGATTTCTTTAGGTGACAAAATGAAATCGACAACTCCGGCCGTAATGGCCGACTTGGGCATACTGCTGAATTTCGCAGATCCATCCTGGGCAAACGTTAAGCCACCTTCATGTTTAATCGATTTCATACCCTGGGTGCCATCGCTTGCGCTGCCACTAAGAATTATTCCGATCACATTTTGCTTATGAGTTTCGGCCAGGGAAGAAAATAAAAGATCAATAGGCAGATTTATTTTAACATCAGGACGTGGAGTCAATTTGATGTGTCCATTTGTTACCTGGATTTCTTTATCGGGCGGAATAACATACACGTTATCAGGAGCCATCAATATTTTGTCCCTTACATCCTGCACCTTCATGGAAGTAACGTTTTGCAGGAGGGGCGTAAGCAAACTTTTGTGGTCAGGGCTAAGGTGCTGTACATAAATAAAGGCCATGCCTGTATCAGCATCCAAATTCTTCAACAGTTCGCTAACAGCCTCCAGGCCACCAGCCGAGGCCCCGATAGCTACTATAGGAAAAAGGTGACTTTGAGATTTAACCTGCTTTTTAGCAGGTAACTTTCTCTTGACCTTCTTTACTTTTGCAGGAGCTTTAATTTTCATTCCAATATCCTCTTAATAACTGTTTCCTTCGATTTAAAGCCAGATAAATAAGGTTTTACAGGAATACTGTAAGATACTTAAATGGCGGGTAAGATGCCAAAAATGCCTGTCAATCTATCCTGCCATGGGTACAATGATCCCGATGAATTCCTTCCTCCTAAGCTATTGTTTCACACCAACATACGTATCCAAATTCCTTACTCTT
Organism: Cyclobacteriaceae bacterium; assembly: GCA_040079965.1. Taxonomy (GTDB): domain Bacteria; phylum Bacteroidota; class Bacteroidia; order Cytophagales; family Cyclobacteriaceae; genus ELB16-189. Next base: position 4 of record JBEBJH010000399.1, on the reverse strand, counting down.
GTCA
>JBEBJH010000398.1:0-2215 GCA_040079965.1 Cyclobacteriaceae bacterium | reverse complement strand
GGAAGCAACTTCCCAAAAGAAGTTCATCGCCAAAGGGATGGATTACACCACCCAGGTCGACCACTTCGCCAAGTTGTTGCAAACGCTGAGAACGGAACCGATGTACCAGCCCGTTCCCGAAGACCTGAAGCTCCCTGCGTTGGAAGCAAAGGTGAGCGATCTGCGTGTTAAGAATGCCGAGGCGGTACGAGCTGCCGTGGAACTTAAGAACGCACGCTCGCATCGCGATGAAATGCTGTACCTCCAGCAAGGAAATGTTCATGAAACATACCTTGCGGTAAGGCAAGCGGTGCGCGCAGCCTACGGGATAGGGAGCGCGCAGTACAAAGCGTTGGTCGGGGTTCGCTTCTATAAATCGACTAACTCGTAAAGTAACGGTGTTTAATCCCTGCACGGAAACGTGCAGGGGTTTCACATAACATTCAGAAATCAATCATTAACCATTCAAAACAATTAACAATTATGAAAACTTTAAAATATATCCCCGCCTTCCTCTTCCTGTGCGGAGCCGCGATCGGCATCTTGCTGTATCGCGAGTTTCGCAAAGAGCCAACATCCCAACCCCAGCAACTTACGCTGGAACAAATTCTTTCCATCCGCGAGCTGCACCTGGTAAAACATACCTACAACGATCTGTTTTATCTGCACAAAAAGAACAACCCGGCCAAAGCCATCCGCGCCATTGTGCAGGTGCCGGTTACCATTACTGCCTACCTTAACCTGAAAGACATTGAAATAATCAGCCACGGAGATAGTGTGCATCAGATAATTTTACCCAAAGCCACCCTGAGCGATCCCGTGTATCATATTAATAGTATGATCATTCGCGAAACACGTTCGTTTCAGGTACATGCCGGCAAAGATTTATATCCGCTGGTCGGTAGTTATCTCGGCACCATGATTGACTCGCGCATGGACACCACCCGCCACATGGCTGAAACCAACAGAATCTTACTTCAGACCGAAGCCGAAGGAAAGGAATACATTGAAGGATTGTTACATGTTTTGGGCAGAACGGACATAGTGATTACGTTCAATGACGCAGAGAAAGACCAATCCGTTGCGGAGTACCTTGCCACCCACCGTAAAAAAACTATTCTCCCGCCTCGCAATCTTACCCAGGCCGCAGCCATTCCATTTGGGTATTTGCCTTTGGAGTAGACTACTTGATTTATCTACACGTTTTAAAAAAGCGTAAACAATCCTGAGCGCTTTGTAGCACTGTCCAGTTATGTCAATCTAAAACTAAAATCTGAGAAGTGCCTTCAAGTAAACATCAACACTGAGCGAAGGATCCCCCTATTAGAAGGAGATCCTTCGCTTAAAGTAAGCTCGTAGTGAAGAGCATCCTGCTTATTTAGTTTTCAGAATGAATAAAACACGTCATCTGTATCGCTCTGGATTGGAGTCGATTTGTTGGGAACAATCAAAAAAATAAGCAAGCAATCTTAAGCGCTTCGAAGCACTATATCATGCTTGTTGGTGTACTGCCCACTTGCTTCGTTCAACACCAACAAGAACGAAGGATTTGTGGAATAGTGGCGTCTGTTCAGTGGACAGTGCCCGGCTTCCTGATCCAAACTCTGAATTGACCATCGTTATCCTTAATACTATCATCATTGATGCCGAGATACAAGGTGCCTGACTTGTGCGCAATGATTTTTCGTCCCGTGCCGATAAGAAAGCTTTCGGCAGTGCCCGATCCGATTCTCCCGATGAGCGCACCGGTTGATACTCCAGGCAACGGCTTCTTCTCCGATTGGGAATAAGCCGCTCCATCGGCATCACATTGTTCTCTACCTTCGCGCTTCCAGGTGATCGTTCCATTGACATTGAATAGTAGAGTATCTCCTCGCTGAATTTCTAGACCGGTATTGGTCCAGTCTATAGTTCCGGGAACGACATAGGATTTCTGTAGCATCGGCAAAATCGTGAATATTTCTGAGTCACTTACCTGCCGGCCAAACTCGGCAACTTCAAAAGCTTCCGAATACTTAATGTTTTTTGCTGAGCCTTTTCCATACCATTTCTCCATAGCTGTTACATGGCCGGGCGTTACTTTGCTGAAGGCATAAGTATTGTCATTGATCAGTGCCTTTTGCTTTTCAGGGTTGGCTTTTACTTCATCCAGTATACCCAGTTCGTGGGGGATGGCTTCCTCTAATTGTGTTTTGTGAACCCCACACGCAGCCAGCTTAGTCTCCCACACCTCATC
>JBEBJH010000185.1:0-10101 GCA_040079965.1 Cyclobacteriaceae bacterium | reverse complement strand
CGATTTTGGCGCGGACGTGGTGATTTTTATTAGGATTGAAAATGTTTCATTGGGATTATCTTTGGAAGACATAGCAATTAAGATGATATGAAGAATTACTCCCCTCCTTACGACAATCCACTACATGAAGCCGCTTGGGTATTTTTCAATAAGACTTCCAACTTGGATGGCATTATTCATCAGACCGTAGTGTCATGGGAAAACAAAATCCAAAAGGAAGTCAATAGTAAGACATACCATATGATTGGAACTACTCCGATCACTTCAAACGATCTGACAAGTGAAACAGCGCCAATTGAAGAGACACCTATAAGGGTATTGAAGGGAATCAGCCGCGAGGATTACATTACCTTCATAAATGACATCTCAACCTATGAGGTTGGATATGCGATAAGTCAATGCTATGAATATTTTGAAACTTTCCTTTATGATATTCTCGCGGCTTACGTGAAAGTTAAAGACGATGTGTACAAAGGCAAAGACGATCAAGGGGAGATTCGAGCATTACTCAAATGTGAATTAAAAGGGAGGAATAATGCAAAAGCGTTAAAAATGTTGAGAAAAGAATCTAAAGTTTACAAGAAGTTTGAGCAATCCAACACCTCCGAAATAAACATAGTCGATTGGTACGCAGTCTTTTCGCTGGTTAGGCACTCAATAACTCATTCTGCATCCTCCATCAAAAGAGAAGACTATAACAACTTGCCTCCTGCACGACAAATTCTTTTCAACAAGCTTTTCCCAAGCAAAGCTGATAACGATTTTGTCTCAATCAAGCCAACTTATATTACATTCCGCAATGTCATCAAGCATTCTCATTCACATGCACTTCTGATTTTCAAAGGACTTAGCGATTCCCTTAAACTTGAATCGTTCCCAATTTTTGTTCATAACTCCCCAGCCGAGGTTCTACAACAAATTAAGGAGTTCGCGAAAAATTCAAATATCTCAAGCCAGCGGGACGCTGGAAATGTATAAGGGAGACCCCTTTGTGCTAGTTGGAGACTTTTCGCTAATTACGAATGACTTTCTATTTCCTTTTGAAATTTTTTTGCCAAAGATTCCGCTTCGTCTTCAGTGATTAGTTTGACACTTGAATGATCGAAGGCTTTATTATTCAACTTACGGTTAATAAATTTTTTTAAATCTTCATTATCAGGAAGAACAGACAGTAAGTAGAGACTAATCGGTTCTTTAGAAGACCCTAACTCTTCCAACTTCCCTGCCCATTTATACACCTTGTTCTTAACCGAGTCAGGTCTGGTCAAATTAAAGGAAACCGTCTCAAAACAATTCCATTTACCATTCTTCCAGGCTCGTTCGAATTCTAAACTATCATTCTTGGTCTTTACTGTATGCGCATGAAGACGATTGGATATCTTGTGTTTCTCAAAGTAACTTTTATAAACCTTGTTCCATACTTCACGATCATTACGCAGTTCTACCTCATCGTGCTCTGTTATATTTCTTAGTATCACACGGTCGTAAAGGTCATCACAAGCAACTTCAACACTTACATCTCGTCCCTTTTTAGTCTCAGAGAAGATTAGTGAACTATCGTCCTTAGGAAGAATTGATTTTGTTAAATCATTCAAATCAGACAGTCTATCCATCGGGAGTTCCAGTGATAATTTGTTGCCTAGGTTAAAGAATTCTCCCTGTAAAAATTTTAACGTATTGCTTAGATAGCGCGTACTCACATTCACATCCGGAAAGAATGTAGAAACCCTGCCGGCCTTGTCAATAAAACGAGATTTTAATACACGGTTTTCCGAGTCATAAACAACCACACCCAGGTTTACGAATTCCTCATTAATCCTGTCGGGTAAAAAGCGAAGGATTTGATATTGATAGGTGATCATGCTAAAAGTAATTGAAGGTTCTTGATGAAAATGCTACCGTTGCTAACAATCTGATTTACAAACCCTTTAATTGATTCAAACTGTTCTTTTTCTCTCCAGGAGTCAGGCAATAATACCCAACACCTGTTCCAAAATGCATTGTCCAACCGAGCAAACTTATGTAGAAGATTTTGTTCGTCAAATAAGTTTCCCCTTAAGCTACGAAATAAACAATGCTTTTCAATCCAAAGTTTATCTATGTCACGAATAACCCAAGGCTGCTTGTTCTTACTAAATGGAAGTTCAAAAATGAAGCCAAACGCAACTTCATGGTCGAATATCAGAAGTTGTTTACCATTTGTATTCAAATTTGGTTTCTTGGGTGCTTCATGGCTTCTGTCAGCATTTTGAATTAGTACATCGAAGGCAAAAATTTCCAATGCGGAATCAATAAGTGTATTTGGCAAAGCTTGATTCACCGCAAAAACCTGATATCCTGTTACGTACCGGGTACCAAAATTATAGCCCAAGCTTTGGCTAGCCACAAGGTACTCACTTTCACCCTTTAAAATATTGATAAAATCAGGAGGCATATTAATCAAAGCCGGAAGAGTGACTGGTAGATCAAGCTCCATGGCAATGAAAGCCGCAATAACTTCACGCATCGCGGCTGCCTCCGACATACGTTCGGCTTTCATGAGCTTCACTACGTAGTCATCTTTGAGACCTGTCATGGTGTCCACCCCGGTAATCACGAAAGGTTTATTCGCGCTGTTAAGAAAACTTTGACCCTTTTGTAAGGGCTCAATAGTTGGCAACCTGTAATTAATGTCTTTGATAGATGGCATAATCTATGGCTCAGCTGCTAAACTCACTTTATCAGTTTGTAAATAGATTTCTTTCGTTAATGAGAGCTCCCCCTTAAACGCCTGTTGGCTCAAACTGCCATACAAATTTTCTAATTCTTGTAAGCTGGTTTGGTAGTGGGCTTTGAGGGCTTCTGTTTTTTCTACGATGTGCGCGAATTGGGTTTGGAGTTTGATTGGTGGGACTGGAATTTTAATCTTCTTTAATTCAGAAAGGTTTAAGGTTAATTGCGCCACACCTTTTACAGCCTTATCAACTTGAGTTCTCACAAAAGAACTCTTCATAGCTCCAAACAAATATGTATTGTTGATTTTAGCCTTATCTGGCTTTATGTAGCCAATATGCCTCTGGAAGCAAAACTTCTTTGTCGATTTAACAAGAGCGGCATTCCCATAAGAACCAACAGTCGTATAAAGAATGTCACCAATTTCGATTGGTGTTCGTTTTATTAGTTCATTATATTCTTCCTCTGTAATGAATTTTGATGTGTCATATACAATCTCATTGTCGACAATATTGGAAACAAGGATGAATGGGATACCAGATTCTGTGAACTTAGGGCTTTGATGAGTTCCATCAGTAATTTTTAAACTTAGGTTGTCCAGTACCTCGGTTTCATACTTTGGATTTGTAGGCGTGCCAAACATCTCCAAAAACGTACTCTTTAAAAGTTCATCGAGGAGGCGGAGGCTTTCTTTGCGCTGGCTGATCAGCACCTCGGCTTTGCTTAAAATATTGGCTATGCGGACTTGATCTTTAATAGGAGGAAATGGTAGTTTAATTAGATCGATAAATCTTCTAGAGATTCCACCGACAGTTGCACCTCTAAAGTCCTTTTGAATTTCAATTTGACCTATTGGAGACTTGAGAAAATGAAAAACATATCCATTGAACGCCTTATCCTTGGATACTCGTAGCAAGAAAACATGTTCATTAATTGCAGCCTTCTCAAATGGAAATGAATCATCAACTATACTTACTTTTCCAGTTGTTGCTCCATCCTTAACAACTAATATATCTCCCTTTCCAATAATTCCTTTTGTCATATCATTGAAGAATGACTTAGGAACGTACTTTACTTTATCAAAATTAAAACCACCAAAATCATTAAGGTGCTCAGCTCCTAAACTTGGTATTGTGTCCGCTTGAAATTCGACTGCACCACCTTTCGGTCTTGCTCCTGACTCAAGAACTTCTATTACGGATGATAACTTTTCTTTTTCCATTAAAGTAATTCTTTCAGCTCAAGAATGGTATCTGAGATACTTCTTTCAATTTTATCCAACTTCTTGAATATAACTTTTGGGCTTTCATAACTCACCTCCTCATACACCTCTTCCTTATACTTACTCAAACTCAAATCATAGTCATTGTCCACCAGCTCTTGTTTGGGCACAAAGAAATATTTCTGGGTGCGGTCCTTGTCTTTCTTTACATCGCGCTTCTTGTAGCGTTCTGCAACATCCTGCAAGTCGCCATAGCCTTCCAACTTGTTACGTTTATCATCCAAACTATAACCATCGCTTTGCAGATCGTAGAACCAGGTGTGCTGGGTTTCTCCGCCTTTGGTAAAAATTAAAATAGAAGTGCTCACTCCGGCATAGGGTTTAAATACTCCGCTGGGCAAGGTGATCACGGCTTTCAGTTCGGCTTCTTCCACCATTTTTTTACGCGCCATGACAAAGGCATTGCCGCTGCCAAACAAGACGCCTTGCGGCACAATCACGGCCGCGGTGCCGCCCATCTTCAGCATGGTAAAGATGCGCTCGGTAAACAGCAGTTCGGTTTTGGTGGTGGGCAGCTTGAGGCCTTCATTAATATCTCCTTTGTCAATGTTGCCGGTGAAGGGCGGGTTGGCCATGATCACATCATACTGACCGTCTTCATTAAAGCTCTTGCTTAGCGTGTCTTTGTAATCGATGTGCGGGTTGTCGATGCCGTGCATCATCAGGTTCATAAGGCCGAGGCGCACCATGGTGGTGTCGATGTCAAAGCCATAGAAGCTGTCTTCGAGAATCCTTTTTACTTTTTCAGTGAGCACCGCACTCATGGTGCCGCGCTCAAAGCCGTCTTCGTCTTTAATTAATTTCTTAGGGTTCTTCTTGCGCACCAAATCGGTGAGCATGTATTGATAGGCGCCCAATAAAAATCCTCCGGTGCCACAAGCAGGGTCCGCTATGCGCTGGCCTAACTGTGGAGCAACCAGTTCGGCCATCAGTTTAATGATATGGCGTGGGGTGCGGAACTGTCCGTTCTTGCCGGCAGAAGCAATTTCGCTCAACAGCATTTCATATACATCGCCCTGTATGTCCTGAAACGCGTGACCGCCTTCGCTGGCATCTTTCTCAATCTCCGCAAAAATCTGTTCGATGATGTTGATGGCTTCTACTAGCAGGGATGGCTTGGGCATGATGAAGACGGCATTGCTCATCGATCTTGTAAATGAACCTAAGCCTACGCCATCCCCATCACTTTTTGTATTCAGTTCTTTCAGGAATGGAAACACTTTCGTCTGAACATGCAACAGCATTTCTTCCGCTGGCATGCGTTTGAAGTTGCTCCAGCGCAGTTTTTCTTTGCTGATGCTGTCGCTGCTGCCGGGCACTTTATATTTTCCGCTGAAGCGAGAGGTGTATTTTTCTCCGGTGAACTCGGCATCGCGTTCGCGTTTGGCTTCGAGGTCGTCCAGTCGCTTCATGAAAATGAGATACGTGATTTGCTCAATGGCTGTGAGTGGATTCGAGATACCACCACTCCAGAAGTTGTTCCAGAGTTTGTCGATGAGGGATTTAAGTATTGGGTTGCTTTGAAGCATGGTTTTTTTAACAAGTTTTGAGTGCAACCCCCTCCGCCCTTCGGGCTCGTCCCCCTTGTCATGGGGACAGCAGTTTGAGGTTTTAACTAATCTGCTCTCACCCTGCTAAGGGGGAGTCCGCGGAGCGGGAGGGGGTTGCACTTGTATTTCTAAAATTACTCTTAATCTCTTTTAAAATATATTCAGGATCAACAAACACCAACTTATTCTCAAACCTGATCACCCGAATATCCACAGTGTTTAAGTAAGCGGTTCGTTCTTCGTCATACCGCAAGCCTTCTTCCGAAAAATGATGTGCGCCATCCAATTCAATAGCTAATCTTTCCGTGGTGCAATAAAAATCGAGTATATAATTACCTACGCTGTGTTGCCTTCTGAATTTTCTTCCTTCCAGTTGTTTGCTTTTTAATAATGTCCATAGCGCAGCCTCGGCCGGAGTGAGATTATTCCTAAGGTCTCTCCTATTCTGTTTAAGATATTTCAGGTTGTTGATCTGGTCAGACATTATGCAGCTAATAATTTCTCAGTAAACTTCACAATCTCATCAATCTCTTTCGGATTAAAAACACCACGAATTCCTTCGGGATGTAGCATCGTGAAAGGCGATTGTATTAAATCCCTTTTCGTCAGATCTCCTTTTTCAAGGATATATCCTTTCAACAATTCAAGAAACTGTAATTGCCGACTGGTAAGACCACCATGACCCGCCACAAATTGGTCGAAAGCTTTTGAAACGGTTTCAGGAAAACTTTCAAGTACTTCTATGCCGAGTATATGTTTGATGAATTGCAACAGCTCAGCTTTCTTATGATTGTAAACCCTTCTTAATAAATCAATTGTGATGTGCGGATGTTCTTCGTGAAGCTGATCGGCCAACTTCTCCGCTTCATATTCATTAATGGCTTTGCCGTCTTTGATCTTTTGCAGAATCGGATTTTGAGACACAAGCGCATTAACTCTTTTCTCCACCAACTCGCGATACTTGGCTACACTCAACGCTTCATGCTGCGGACCGAATTCTACAAACTCTTTGGCATACAGTTCATCTTTAAGATTGTAAGCAGCCGGCCCTAACGGCACCACAAAGGATTCAATCAGTTTCATTAACGGACTCAGCTTGTCAATCAGCTGATCAAAACCTTCTTCCGTAACCGTTGCCCAGAAATGATTCGTCTGGCTTTTGCGTATGAGTTCTTCCTGCAAGGCCACCGTGTTAATCGAGAGCGGAAGCTTAGTAATCTCTTCGATGATGCTGTCCTTGATGGCTTCAAATTTATCCTTCTCTTCATTCAAATGCGCCAATGAAACCTCCACCATATCTTTCTCAAAACGCATGGCTTTGAAATCGGTGTTGGATACTGTTCGAAGCAAGGGCTTCACCGTGGTACGTAAGAAATCAATTTTCTTATCATCCAGTTTGGTCCAGAAGTTTTCGTCATCCAGTCGTTGCAAGGCAGACTTTGCATCCATGATGGTGACGGAGTTTTGCGGAAGGTCTTTGATCTGTTTGCGCAGTCGCGTGATTTCTTTTGTTGCTAATTCATGTTTACCCAGTTCAAGCGCCTTCTCAATTTTATCTAAGCGGAATCCAAACAAGCGCACCGGCAGTGGAACTTGTGATCTGAGTTCTTTTCCCTTTGGATTGATTTTGAAGTATTCAAAGTTATCCCAGCAATCGAGAATCAGGAATGTATCTTTTTCTGTGCACCAGGGTTTCATGGCCGTGGGCTCGAGCAAGCGGGTGCCGCGGCCAATCATTTGCCAGAACTTGGTGTAACTATAAACGGGCTTGGCAAACACCAGATTAACGAGTTCGCGAATGTCGATACCGGTATCGAGCATATCTACGCTGATACCAATGCGTGGCATATCACGCGTTTTAAATTGATCGAGTAACCCACCGGGGCCATAAACGCGTGGATCATCGGAAACCAAGACCCGTGCTAACTCACCATTGTATTCCGGATAAAGCGCATTGATGATTTCCTCCATCCTGCGCGCATGACTCATACTCATGCAGAAGAAAATCGTTTTGCCCGGCAATACACCATTGGGATCTTTGATGCACTCTTCCATAAACTGCCGGATGATGAGTGCATTGGTTCCTCGATTGACAACCGTCTTTTCTATTTCTGTGCCTTCGTAGTTGATCTCTTCTACTTCTTTGCCTTCGAGGATCAGACTCTTCTGATCTTCGAGCGTGATCGTTCGTTTGCTGATGCCTTCCTCCTGAAATTTCGTTTTGATTTTCATCACCTGAAAATTGCAGAGGTAAGGAGGAATGTTGTTCACCGCCTGATCATAGGAATAAGCGAACGTGGGCAAACCATCTTCACATTCAAACAACTTAAAGGTGTTGTGATCGACTGCATCTGTGGGTGTGGCCGTTAAGCCCAAGGTGATCGTATTGAAGTAATCTAAAATCTCCTGGTAGGTATTATAAATCGAGCGATGACTTTCATCCACCACAATCAAATCAAAGAAATGCGGTGACAAAGAATTTTGTTCATCACGAATGATGTTGAGCATGGTGGGATATGTGGACACATAGACTCTTCTATCTCTTGAGATTTCATATTCCCCTTCTTTAGGCCAGCGTGGTTCGTTGGGAAGATGAAGTTTGAATTCATTTAATGTCTGATCGCGCAATGAAATCCGGTCAACGAGAAACAAAGTTCGTTCGGCCCATCCGCCTTTCATCAATGCATCGACTAATGCAATACTGGTTCTGGTTTTTCCAGTGCCTGTTGCCATGATGAGTAAGAACATTCTTCGCTTCTTCTCAACCCCTTCCAGTACTGCTCTTATTGCTTGCAATTGATAGTCGCGTCCTGCAATACGTGTGTTAATCAATTCATCGGCCAGCGATCGTTTTCCTTTTTGAATGTATCGCAGGCGTTCGAGATCATCGCGGGTTGGAAAACCAAATACTTTTCGCGGTGGATAGTGTTCTATATCCCAAAAGAAAATATCATGACCGTTGGTATAGAAGCAGAACGCCAGATCACCACCAATTGCTTTCAGTATGTTGTAGCAATATTGTTTCGCTTGTTCGCGCCCGATGTTAGCATCCTTAGCGGTCTTCTTTGCTTCAACAACGGCTAACGGTTTACCATCTTTGCCAAACAAAACATAATCGCAATACTGATGTCCCTGATAAGGTGTTCTCGGTTCTTCCACACCATCGGGTAAACCCACTTCAATATCATACTCTTCCACTACCTGGCTACGGTCGGATAAATTCCAACCGGCAGCCTGCAGCTTGATATCGATGATGTCCTTACGGGTTTGGGATTCTTTCAATCGGGGGATTTATTAAAACCACTATTTCAGACTCTCCCAAAATTAACTCAAATTCCTTTAAACATTTTGTTAGCGGTAGTTTTAATATGAATAATTTATCTAATTCAAGGTATTTAATAAATAGAAAACTCCATCAATTTCTTTTCGGTATGTTTCAATTGGCGGTGCAGGAAAAATAATATCCGGAAGCGGCAATTGCTTTTTCGCATATGCATATGCCTCGTTCAGACCTGAGATAGCATCTTTATAACATTCATAGATACTTTCTCTCACTTTAATATTATTTACGGGTATTTCATAAACTGACACCGCAGTAAGAACTTCATGTTCTTTACTATTGTAAAATTCAACAAGGATATATTTATTAGTAATTTTTAGTTTCACCTTATTGTTGACAATAACTGGATGTTCAGTTTTGAAATCAATCTTTGAGGTACCTGGTCCTGTGATAGCTGGAAAATCCAAGGCAGATAGATTAAATTCTGTTCTGTATTGTCTTGCATTCATAACATACAATTTCATTTCTAAATTCAATTTTCAAGAATCATGGTTAAAAATTACCGCTAGCGTTTGCGTTTCTGCAGTGGTGCCTTTCCGAAGCCGTGTCCTGTCCACGTGGGCAAACGTAATATAAAAACTAAACTTCATACCTTGACGTCTCGCCACCATTGCAAACATTTTGTTAGCAGCAGGTTTCTCTAGCCGCCATCTAGTCGATTCCAAGACTCCTATGCATTTCATGCATTTGTTTTCCAAATTCAATACTTTCCAATGCTGATTTTCGCTTTTCTTCTGGTAAACATTGAATACATGTTGGGTATTGAATGCCCTTATAATATTTTCTACATTTTGGACATAGCTCCATTTTGTACAAGTCAAAGCTAGCTGCGCATTTTCTACAAGCAGTTATTGTATCTTCAAAGGATAGATACTTAATGTTATCATTTAGGTATTGTAAAAATGCCTCTTTCTCAATCGTGTCAGCGTCTCTATTCTTTGCACGTTCTCTTTGCAGCCAATATTTAACATTTGATAGGTTATGTTTATTTCTCCATTTATCCTTTGATACGAAACATTTGTCTTGAACTTCGTATGCTTCATCATTTTCATAAAAAATAGAAATGAGCTCATTTACTGTTCTATAAATTGCTTCATCAAATTCGTGCTTACAATCTGCGCAACGATACTTTGGAGTTTTTCTCACTCTTTCACTAGGATTTTTACTTTTACAATTTGGACATAAAAGGACAGGTAAGTAGCTGTCTCTTATACACA
>JBEBJH010000184.1:0-10141 GCA_040079965.1 Cyclobacteriaceae bacterium | reverse complement strand
GTATAGCCCCGGATGAAAATAGCTGAAGCAGAACCCGTCATTCCATTTGTTCCGGCCACTCGTACTCCTGCAATTTTTCCACTTAAGGCATTGACAACATTAGTTGTGCGGCCCACCGTTAATTCCTGGTTTTTAATTTCCTTAACAGAAAACCCAAGTGTTTTTGTCTCCCGTTCAACGCCCAAGGCAGTAACAACAACTTCAGAGAGTTGTGTTACATCGGTTGTCAGAGAGACCTCTATAGAGGTCCGCTCTCCAAGTGCAATTTCCTGGGTTTGAAATCCAATAAAAGAGATTACCAATATTCCTCCATTCGAAGGGATGGAGAGGGAAAACTGGCCATTGGAATCAGTGACGGTTCCATTGGTGGTACCTTTCTCCAAAACGTTTACTCCTGGTAAAGCAGAACCATCGTCTGAGGATGATACCTTACCAGTTACGGTTCGTTGTTGCGCACAAGCAACGCTAACAACTACTGTCAACCAGAGTGAAAGTAAAATTTTTTTCATAGAGCATGTTTAGTTTATGTTAAGCTAAAAGTGCTAAGTCTCATGATGGAATAATTTATTTATCTATTAATAGTCAATACAAGCTGATATATACACGTTTGTGAGTAAGTGGGGTTAAATTATCGAACATAGCCACAATTGGTCCGGCAGTACATTGGATTGGTACAATGGAAAATGCTATCCAACGCGTCTTGCCTTCCCCCAAGATTTTGCTGATGCATTTATAAGTATACTATTTTGTTAGAGGAGGGTCAGGTAGTTAAGTAGGCTCCCCTACTTGGTACCTTCAAACCAAATACAAGGCAGGTCAATTAAGGACAAGAAATGCAAAATGGCCCAGCCTCCAATTAACAGCTATTTGCAATTGCGGGGTTCGGTGCTAAATTTAGTTATGGTTTCAATATGTAGTTCGGTCACGGGGGCACTTTACAGCAGGTCGGGCTTGACATTCCGCTACGCTCCATTGCTAAGCCCTCCTATTCTCGCAACTGCAAATAGCCAAAGGTTGGCAGCAATAGCGGCTCCGAAAATAAAGTCCCGATTTTATTAGAAGACGGTTTTTTTGAGGGGATTGCTAGTTGGACAAAAGACATTGGATATGCTAAAAAGTTTAAAGGAATTGTGTTGTGACAGTGACGACCAAGCCGTCAAAGACTTGTTTCCGCATACAAAGAAAAAAATAACAGATGACACATTATTGATTCCAATTCTCCATGGGTACAGGCGAATGCTGAGACACAGCGACACAGCTGACGAATAAATATTCGTTCAATATTCCTCCCTCAGGTTCTAAAACAAACTTTTTATACATGCTATGATCGCACAAACCAATGCGACAAACAAAATGATAATTCCGCTTGATTGTCAGAATCTATTTTTGTAAAATTTGTAACCGAGGAGTTGAACATTTGAGATAAAATAGTCTCGTCTTTTTAGCATTGAAATGTATTAAAATGGCTATAGTTCTCCTTTCTTATCAATAAAACTATTATTATGAAACATTCAAATATTGCTTCGACTAATGTAGTTGGTTCGTTAATCATTGTTGCTTATATACTAGCATTATGCGGATGCGAGGAAAAGTCACAATATAAGCAACCAATGCCTGAATATGCGTTTTCGGACAGTATGCGTAGAATTCAGATAAATAAATACTTTTCTAAACGACAAGATTTTTCTATTAAGGAAAGGAGAAAAGCTGCTTTTTTTATTAAGTCAATTGATAATGCATTAAAGAATACACCAAAGAGTACTCTGGATAGTAATTTACTTAATGTCATTACAAAAATACCGGATGCAGTAAAAGATCAGATGAAATCAAGAATCAAAATTGTAAAGGAATTACCTGATAGTGTAAAAAGAAGATTTTTTGATTTCGAATTCTATGCTAGAAATCTACCATCCATAAGTCTATTGTCCCAAATTGATGGGATTGAATCAGCAGGTTCAATTTGTAGTCCAACGCTAAATCAAACATGTATTAATTCGAGTCAATCTGGAAAAATACTTATACCAGGAGTCTCACAAAGTATTGATCTTGATCCACAAAGACCAATTGCATATGTTGCACTGGGGCAAAGTGGGTTTAGTTTAATTAATATTACTAACCCAGTGAGTCTTACTTTTCTTGCCGAAAATATCAAAACACCTAACACGGGATTTGTAAATGACATAGTTGCAATGCGGCAACAAAACAATTTTTATGTTGTTGTAAGTAGCGACAGCGTTAGTGGAGTCGGTGGCGCCATAGAGATATTCAATGTTAATAACCCAGCTTCCCCATCAATAGTTAGTACCATTTCCAATAGATACAAATACTTAACTTTTGACGCTTTAAGCAACATCTTATTTTCGGCTAATTTATCAAATCAAACTATAGACATGATTTCTTTGAGCACAGTTTCAACCCCTAACGTTATTAGTACATTTTCAATAAATACAACTAACATTTCAGACTTAGCATACTATTCAAATAATCTTCAAGTTTTAGAATCAAACGGTCAATCCACTTTTTATAGGTTGACGGATCCGATTTCAGGAAGCTTGATTTGGGCTGCTTCAAATAGCTATTGTCCGGATAGCTCAAACGATACATTTTCTGAAATAGTTATGGCCAATAGTATTTCACTGTCTGGAAGAGAGGGTGGTCATGGATTAGTGGAAATATCATCAATGCTTGCGGATTTTGGATTTCCAACCATCTGCAGTGGTAATTGTTTTCCTGATGGATCAAATGCAATTTATATAAATGACAATGTTATTGTTGGTGATGTTACAAAAAGAGCTCCGTCTTGCGATGAACCATCACTGCTTGTGTATCATTATAACCCTAATAACCCTTGTCTTTCGCTTCAAAACCCTTTAAGTGTGTTTCTTCGAAATGAAATAAACTCTTTGTACGTAAGGGGAAATAGCATTTATTTAGGTGATAAATCTTTTGGATGCAAAACCGACCAGGCTTTATATTTCAGAGTTATAACTATACCAACTAATGTTGAGTCTCATCAAGGGCTGGCACCAACAATTTCTATGATTAATGGCGTGACTGTTAGTGACGATCTTAATAGTTTGCCAAATGTTAATTGTGGAAACGGTCAAACGGTTTTTTGTACAGACCAGGGTCAATGCGGAGAAGGTGGATATTGTAATGGCGGTGTTTGCACGCAATTGCCAATAATTGAAGTTGAAAATGGTATGACACTAGAATTAGCAGGTAGTAATTTTTGGGATATTAATGCTGAGGTTTGGATATCCAATGACCGGGGTGCAAACTGGATTCCTTTTAATGCCCGTGTTTATGGAGACGAGTATTGTGAGACATATGATTTGATGGAAATAGATATTAATCAAACGGCTGCTGTAAGTGGAATAAAATTGGTTAAAATAAGAAACTATAATACTTATGGTTATCGTCATTGTATTAATTGTGGAAATTTGGATGATCCAAATTGTATTTCACAATATTATGAATCTAAGCCTTACTATGTTTATTTTAAAGATGCAACAAATTCTACTTTTGGTTTTGACTTGAAGATGGTTGAGATTGATGTTGAGCATGGTACCGAAGGTTGTGGCGATTTAAATAATAGTTGGTGCGGAATTATTCCTGCTGGGCACAATCAAGATGATGAGATTTTCATTTTAACTTCTTCTCCATTGGACGGAATTGAGATTAAAACACCTGGCTCTGTTGATGGGATATTTGAGCTAAGTAATCCACCCGATGATAAGGCAACATTTAACACTACACTCATGATGAGAGATCCGAATCAAGCTGACGCAGCGCTCAGCAATAAACTTGAGATTTGGGAGAATGATGACACAGGTGCTTTGGGAAATGGCCTTTTATTGATTGGAGCGGCCTGTCTCGGGAGCGGCTTTGGTGGCTCAGATAATAATACTGGGGATAGTTCTGGGAGTGGCATTTGTAGTGGTAATGTCTATTGCTATGCAGCATGCGCTGGGATAGCTGTTACTGGGATTATTTTGACGCTTGTTGATGGCAATGAAATGATTTTGTCTGAGTCTAGTAATGGACTTGAATTAAATAAACTCATAGCATCACAAATTCTCGAATTTGGTGATTGCGGTGTTCCATCATCATGGTCTGATAATTCACATTTATCAAATAATTCAGTGATATCTGTATCAAATCAATCATCTGTAGGTGGTTTAAAAAGAAGAACGATACTTAAAAAGTATGACTCGAAAGATGATCCCCCAATCTATAAAGTAAAATTTGAGCTAACAGAGCGAAATTGAATTAATTTCTGCGTATTCAAGTAATCATTTAATCACGTTTGGATCATTGATTAATTGCTGATTAATTCGGAATTCTGGAATTTAATATTTTGAGATCATTATTCCCAAGAACAGGCACAGGCGCTAAAAAAATGCATGAGCCATAGTGTGTAAGTATCCCCTAAAATAGTACAGTGTCTGCTTTTGTTCGACTGACGAAAGAAAAAAATCTTTTAGAACCGTTGAACCGGTTTGATCAATGAGCCAGCTCTCTTTTCGAATCAAATACAAGCAAGAAATTCTATAATTTGTGAACGTGCTGACTAATTCTGGTGAGCAGTTCTTCAAAATCAGGCTGACCTTTGTGGTACAATGCTTTTGTTGTATTGTATCGGGCCTTGAAGTCGGCCCGCACTTCTGCATTCGTTAGAAGAAAAGCTTCATTTTCCGCAATGGGTATATCGAAATCGACAGGTGGGAATCTTTTCTTTTTGTGGGCATGGTATTCCTCGGTTCCAATGAAGTCTAAAACCACCTTTTCATTTAGAAGGCAATACACATCATAGTATTGCCGCATAAAATTGGGTTTATCCTTTCCGGCGCTTTGGTCCAGTCTAAATCTTTTCGCGATGGTTTGAAGCTTCTCAACAAAAGTATATCCCGGATGATAACATTTTATATCCACTGCCCTGTTGTCGATGATTTGAATAGATTGTACGCCTTTCTCGTAAGCCCAAGAGCTAATCGTGATTTCTTTATTGGGAATTACAGTATCAAAGCCAGCCTCCAGGAGAATGCCCGCCTTTAGGCCTTCGACTTGATCCTTTCTGTTGTTATACATTAATCTGATACCCCCACTGCGGTAATACTCGAGATCGTCAAATTCCGGATCGCGTTCCTTTTCAACAATCCCGTCAATAGCAATGTGGTCTGCTAACCAGTCATAGAACTTTTTTCTTCCCTCAACAGCTTTGTCCTTCGTATTTTTAGGATTCTCATTTACACCCAATTTAAGCGGAGGGTGGATGTAGATGTCAATGTCTTCGGAAAAGCGATCAATAATTCTATATCCTTTTGATAGTGAAGTCCCGCCTTTCAATTCAAAATCAAGACCCATTTTCTTCAGACCATACAGAACGTGCATGATCCAATAGTCCTTCTCGATCAATCCGGCTTTTATGCCAGTTTCGCCTTCCAGAATATCTAATAACGCGGAGAAGTCCTTATGATTATGAAGATAATCAGGAGGCATACGATAAAGAGTCCGGTTTTCTGGTTACGAGAGGAGTTAGCAATTTTTTGGTCTTTGAATCACTATACATTCGAACGGCATAGGCCAGTTTCCTGGGATCCATTCGTTCGGCTCTGGATAACGCTTTCCCTAAAAGGTCTTTCCGATCCTCGGCTAGATTGTCCAGGTTGTTAACCAGGTCTACCAATAAGAATTCCGGAGTGATTGTTTTAGGGAAATGATGCTTCAACTGGAAATTAAACTTCCTATTTCCCAGATTAAATTCCCCGTGTCGCTTGTGATTATAGACCATTCGCGTGTTGTAAAGCTGTGTTGTACCTAATCCCAAGCTATTATACGCATTGGGTGAAGTCAGAAGAAAACGGTCATCCTTTAGAAAACTGCGAACGACAACTTCTTCTTCCGGAGGGGTATCTCCAAAGGCTGATTTCTTTGGAAAATAATACAATCCCTGAGACAGCTTTTTCAACGAGCCGTCTTCGAGAAGTTCTTCCAAATGCCTATCCACTGACCTGGACCATTTGGTCAAATCAGCCCTACGATATACTTCCCCTCTTTTTAAATGGCTTTTGAACCCATCCAACTGTGCCATACTTGGTTTTGCGTTTGTGTAAAGTTACAACAAATAGTCTCTTGAAAGAATTCCAATTTAAAATTCATGCAAAGTAAGAGTTAAGAATAGAGTAAAATTGGCGATTTTAAAGCCCAAATGAAGAATATAATATAAAAAACATAGTCCGAATTTGGATCCTACCATCAGAGATTAGCGCCCATTGCCTAATATCAAAAACGCTGCAGCAGAGTCTAAAATCAATTATCAGATGAGAAAACAACTAATGTCCAGGTCATATTGTGTTAGGTTCTTCCGCGAGGTCAATTAGGTCAACTCTAGTAATCATGATTATTGAGAAAGGCAACAGCGATTCTCCGTGGTTGAAAAAGTCTTAACCAGGTAATAGGAATGGAAATCATGATATTCCCTGATTTTAGCGTTGTTGAGGTTGACCAATTTATATGCTGATGAGATTGTTATCCAGTCGGCCTTTCCATCCATATAGACGATGGAGACCTGCCCTTCCTTATAATAAACCTTTTCACATTGGCATTGTGAATTTTCGGGCTGGAAGTGTAAAGTCTTTGAGGGTTGGCCGAGGACTGCTTCGACCTCAGTCCGAGTTTTACCAGCCAGCATGGAGATGTCAAGATCCATCAGGGCAGCGTACAGGCAAAAGATGGCGGTCAGAAATTTCATCAATATCCAGGGATTTTATTTTTCAATGCAGTACAATTATGTTAACAGGGTTTCAATTTCAATATTGACCAAGTGCTTAGTCAATCTTGCATTGTCGGTAATTACTTCAATCTTTTCGATCTTGTCGAGGTAAGGCGAATAAGCCAATTCCACCAAAAAGCCGGGCATGGTGTAAAGATTTACTTTCAGGGAATAATAATCTATACCGGAGATGTATTCACCCTTCTGGAAAAGAAGCACAGTCTTTCCGTGCAGGTCGACTCGGTTGAATTTGTCTAAAATTGACATAATCTAAGGTAATAAAATTAGCTGGCCGATTCTTTGGGAGCCGTGGGATTGAATTAATCTTCCGATGAAATTGCCAGGCCTGGGCTATTTCCTTAGGAGAAACTACTATTCCTGTAATCACTAGTGCTATTTATTTTGTGTCTTGGGGCTACGTAGTAAAATACCCTGTGATTTAAGCAAGCCGTAAAATAAATAATAGAAATTATGCCAATAACAAGTGAAGATTTTCAAAAAGCTGATGTTAGTAAAATTCATTCTGAAATAAATCAAATCTTGAACCAGAGGTATAATTTAATAGCTGTTACAATAACAATCTTTGGTTTCTTTTTAGCGGCACTTACGCAAAAGGATAAATATAAGCTCGAACTGCCCTACGTCAGTAACGTATTTATAATTGCATTTTGTGTACTGATAATTCTTCTAACTCTTAACTATTTCACCAGAATTCTTACCAGGCAGTTCTATATTCTAAGAACTTACCTGATTGTAAAAGGTTATTCAGAATGGGAATCAGATTATGTGTTATTTAGAAAACCTGAAAATAAAAATGGGATGAGCAGGAGTCCTTATGGTTATTCCAAATCGCAAAAATTCCTGTATCTTTTACTGGGACTATTGATCATTGCAATTTCCTTTGTTGATCAGTTTTTAGGACAAGAGTTTGAGCCAATGTCTCCTGGAAATTTGATAGGACCTGGAATTTATGTGTTGGTAGCAGGATTTTACTACTTAACCATTGGATGGATTACGGAAAAACTGCTGAAAAATTTTGATGATCAGAAATTTATAATTCGTTGGCAAAAAATCTTAGGAAAAGGGAACAATCAGTCTGATGAAAGCAATGACAAATCGCGGTCAGTGGCTACTTAAATTTGCTTTAGGTCTATTGTTCTTATCAAAGCTCCGTTTTTCATGAGTTTACTTTTAAAATGCTCCTTAAAGCTCCAAACAGATTATTAAATTAAATCTTCTTTCGCAAACTTTTAACAACAGCCTGAGCTTACTTGTATTGGCGGACACTTCACGGAGCCATAACTACAAAAAACACAGCAGTCCCCCGGCTCCTTTGCGGAAACCCCACTGAACGATAGCGATCATTCTTTTCTTCAACTCCCTCAGGGGAAATATACAATTGACCATGGCAGCAAATTGAGCAGCATGATGGAGGGCCTGTATGGTCGGTATCAAGTTTAGTACTTGTCGATAATACGGTCTTTGAAAAATTCACCCACCATGGGGTAGGTCGCCTTAAATATTCACCGACAATCCAGAATTTACATTTTAAAAAAATAATCCATCAATTAATTCACAGTCTCTGTTTTAGTCTGTCTAATGCAATGTAGTCGTAACAATTCGACTATAAAAAAACAAAATATATGCATAAGATAAGTATTGTAGTAATCGCATTGACATGTGGTTTCATTTCCACAAGCAATGCACAACAACCCACAAAAAACAATCAAACAATTCACAAAACAGACAAAAACATGGAAAACAATTTCAACGAAGAGCAGAAAAAAGTTTTTAGCACGATCCAGAGAATGGTAGCAGCTTTTGAAAAAAAGGACATTAGCGGAGTATTAGCGACTTATGAGGCTAATGCAATTGTAATGTTTGAGCCACAAAAGCCAGTTCAAGGAAAAGAGACATTGAGGGCAGTTTTTACTCAATTTGTTGGTATGAATCCACAATACACTTTTAGTGGACACGAAGTATACATTTCAGGTGATATTGCAACTCATATTGCGCCTTGGAAAATGGTGGGACAATTACCAGACGGTAACAAAATCGAGCAAAGTGGTTTATCTATAGCGGTTTTGAGAAAACAAGCGGATGGAAATTGGCTTATGGTACAAGACAATCCCAACGGGCAGTTCCTTTTGAACAAATAATCATTAATTCATAATTTCAATAAGGGATTTGCTAACAAAAGCATTTCCTTTATTGCATTAACTCCAACGTAATGGAAGACCAGGAACTAATACAAAAAAGTCTACAAGGCGATAAGCGAAGCCTGGGTAAATTAATTAACTCCGTACAGACCCTTATATTCAACCTCTCTCTTAGGTTCTTGTGGGATAGGATGGATGCGGAAGATGCCACGCAAGAAATTTTAGTGAAACTTATTACCAATTTGAGCAAGTATGATGGTCGAAGTAAATTTAGTACCTGGGCGTATCGCGTGGCTACAAACTATCTGATAAATCAAAAGAAGACCAAGATTGAAACCGTTCTTACTTCATTTGATATTTATGCGGACGATTTAAAAACTTTTAAAGCTCCAATTGAATACAATTTGCCTGACAAGGATTTATTAGAAAAGGAGATGAAGGTAAGTTGTACCCTGGCAATGCTTCAATGCCTTACCAGAGAACAGCGATTAGCATTTATTTTGGGGAGTGCACTAAAATTAAAGAGTAAAATCGGCTCTGAAATTGCGGGTACAACGCCAGAGAATTTCAGAAAAAGGCTTGAGCAGTCAAGAAAGATATTAAGCGGGTTTCTTAACAGCAATTGCGGTATTTATAACCCTTCCAACACCTGTAGGTGTAATAAAAGAATCAACACGGCACTTGTTTGTGGACGAATGGAAAAGACACGTTTAAATTTCGCTGACAAAATTGAATCGTATACTAATGAAATGGAAGAACTCTGTTCTTTGTCTGGAATTTATCAGAATCACGGAACATTTAGAAATACTTCTGACTTTATGTCGCATATAGATGAAATCATAGCGACTAAAGGAATACTTAAGTGAACATGTGAGGTAGTTTCATAAATGCACTTTCGCTTATTGCCTCTTTTCTATGGGCTTCACCGAATTGTAAGGTGAGAAATTCTTGTCTTCCTTGCGCTTTAGCGCGGCTGAATGGAGCCACGCAGAGTTTTTCCTTTCTGCCTTGCTTCCACCCTTCCTCAAGATTTACCAAAGTAAAATTAGGATTACCTCTACAGTTTTTCTAGATCAGTTATGAAAGTGCAAATCTTCCGATAAAGAAATCATATTCTTACATAGGAGTAACTCCTAGTGATTGCATCCCCTGTGATATTTATTTTGTGTCTTAGAGGTAGGAATTAAAATATCTGCCTAAATAAAAC
>JBEBJH010000397.1:0-2236 GCA_040079965.1 Cyclobacteriaceae bacterium | reverse complement strand
CAGAAAGCGTGCCGAAAAAGCAATGCGGCAATTTGCCTGAGTCTAGGCTATTTCTGCTTTCCTTTTAACATTTATATGAAACTCTGTAATCGCCTTGGTATGTAACCGAGGATACAATTTTGTATCGCGGAAGTTTGACTTGCTCTTATAAAGCGTGAGGTGCTTCACTTCAGTAAATCCTTCCGGGGTTGCATGCAACGTAATCCACTGCGAACCTTCGGAAGCACCCCCTTCCATGTAACATAATTTAATCAATCGTTCGTGTTCATTTACTTCCGCTATTTCATGGGCCACCGCAATATTTAACAATCCCCAAAGCAATCGCAGATTCAGAATAATGATTTGTCCCTTTTCCATTCCGGTATAAGGTTCATTCAGGTAATTAATCGAATTTTTTCTCAACGAATATTGCAATCCAAAACTTACCATCTCTCCATTCCAGGCTTCTTTCGGGTGGATGGTTGTATACGTATTCCAAACCTTCTCAACGGGTTGTTTGATTAAAAAGGATTGAAAGTGCTTTTTATAAGTTGCCTCGGCTGCCGGATTATAACAGACTGGCCTCATGTTGGTAAACCCGGCTAGCCTGTTCAGGCCATAATCCACCATGAATTTCCTGACTTTCTTTTGCTCTATCTTTTCGAAATCAACTTCCATCTTATTTTTATCCGGGTTACAATCTGCTGCAAAATACTTAAATGACAACAATTGAAAGCGAGCGATTAAGATTTCTCCTCGTTATGATCGGTCTACGGAATGAAGTTTCTTAACCGTACCTTTGCCGCATGCAAAATGATCTAAACCTAAGGTATGCTGAGTATTTGAAGAACCTTTCCATTGCTGAATTTAACCCCATGCAGGATGCGGTGCTTGAAAAAATCTCTTCCGTCAACAACCTGATGGTTCTGGCACCTACGGGTTCCGGGAAAACGCTGCCCTTTTTGATTGCCATCTTAACTAAACTGAACACAAAAGATAAGGGGGTACAATCCATTGTGGTGGTGCCATCGCGCGAATTAGCTCTTCAAATAGAGCAAGTGTTTAAAGCCATGAAAACTTCCTTCAAGGTAAGTTGTTGCTATGGCGGTCATTCATTTAAGACGGAACAGGATAGTTTAAGCGAAGCACCGGCCTTGCTTATTGCCACTCCAGGAAGGTTAGCAGACCATATAAACCGACACTCGTTCGATCCATCAACAGTTAAGATTGTGGTGCTTGATGAGTTTGATAAATCCTTACAGATGGGGTTTCATGATCAGATAAAAATGTTGTTTAAGGCTCTTTCCGGAAAGCAACAGCATATACTTACTTCCGCTACAAGCCTGCCCGCGTTGCCCGACTTTCTTCCTTTTAAGAAGGTGGAAACAATAAATTATTTAAAGGAAGAGTCGGACCCGAACCTTCAATTAAAATTAGTACGTACCACGAGTGCAGAAAAAGTAGAAACTCTTATGCGCCTTGTGGCAGGATTCAACCAGGAGGTTTGTCTCGTATTTTGCAATCACCGGGAAGCGGTTGAACGCATCAGTGCTTTATTTAAAAGTCACAAATTTGAACATGGAATACTTCATGGCGCCATGGAACAGATTGATCGTGAGAAAAACCTGATTAAGTTTCGAGGGGGCGCGCACAATGTTTTAATCGCTACTGATCTGGCTGCCCGTGGACTTGATATTCCTGAGATCAAGCATGTGGTACACTATCAACTCCCGCTCACGGAAGAAGCGTTTGTCCATCGTAATGGTCGTACGGCTCGCATGCATGCTACCGGTGAAGCCTATTTGATACTGGCAGAGGATGAAACTCTACCAGGATATCTTGATAAACAATTGGAGGAGTTACCAATTTCTAAAACCTTGCAGTTACCACCACCACCTACTTATGCATGCCTTTACATCAGTGCGGGCAAAAAAGACAAGATCAGTAAGGGTGATATTGCCGGCTTGCTTATGAAAAAGGCAGGACTTAAAACAGAGGACTTGGGTTTAATTACCACGCTTGACCATGCATCCTATGTTTCTGTAAAACGGGCTTTGGTAAAAAAAATCCTGACTGGTATTAAAGACGAGCGGCTTAAAAAGGTTAAGGTGAAAATAGAAGTTGCGAGCTAATGTTGAGGTGGGTTCTCAATACCGGCCCTTTTTGTCTTTCACCACCTGATACCGGATCCACAAAAAATCATTGAATATTTTCTTTACAGACTTTAGTTTAAAGTGCGTGGCTTTGCGTCTCCCAT
>JBEBJH010000183.1:0-10154 GCA_040079965.1 Cyclobacteriaceae bacterium | reverse complement strand
ACATCGGGCCCTTAGCTGGAATTGAAGCGACTGATTGGAGTTGGGGTCCGTTGCTGGCCGATTTCAATAATGATGGATGGCGTGATCTTTTCGTAGCAAATGGTATTATGCGAAGACCCAATGATCTGGATTATATAAATTATATCTCCAGTGATTCTGCTCAGCGGTTTCTTTCTGATCAGGCGATGATAGATAAAATGCCATCGGGAAAGGTCGCCAACTTTTTTTTTAAAAATAATGGCGATTTAACTTTTGATGATGTTTCTCAAAACTGGGCAACGCTAAATCCAACCTGGTCGAACGGCTCTGCGTACGCAGACTTTGACAATGATGGTGATTTGGATTTGGTGGTTAATAATATCAACGAGAAAGCCTCGGTGTATCGGAATGCCACTAACCTCAATTCAAATTTTATTAAGATCAAATTACAGGGCAATTCCTTCAATACGCACGGAGTGGGCGCGGAGGTTGTAGTTTATTCAGGTACCCTCACCCTGACACAAGAATTAATTCCTTCACGGGGTTGGCAATCGAGTAGTGATTACGCGCTCAATTTTGGTCTTGGGAAAAACAACTTACTTGATTCTTTGATCGTAATCTGGCCCGGTGGCAAGTTTCAAAGGATAAAATCCATTTCGGCCAATCAAACTCTTGTACTAAAGCAATCCGATTCACGAGGCAATTGGTATTCTGCCAAAGATCAACGTAGTCCAATGCTTCAGGCAGATAACGTGATTGAGTTCAATCATCATGAAAATGGATTTACTGGTTTTGAAGCAGAGCGCCTGATGCCCCATGCGCTTTCCACCCAGGGTCCACGAATTACGGTGGGTGATGTAAGTGGTGATAAACTGGATGATGTTTTCGTTGGAGGAGCCAAAGGTCAGGCGGGTGCGTTGTTTATACAAATGCCTTCAGGAAATTTTATAAAATCAAGGCAAACCGTTTTTGAAATGGATTCTTCAGCAGAGGACACGCATGCTGCTTTTTTTGACGCCAACGGAGATAATAAATTAGATTTGATGGTAGTAAGTGGAGGGCAAGAGCAGGAGGGAAGATCAGATGTTTTGCGTCCAAGACTTTATATGAATGAGGGCAAAGGAAATTTTAAAAAAGCCATTGATGCCTTGCCTGAAATTTACCTGAATGCTTCTTGTGTAAAGCCTGAAGACGTGGACGGTGACGGAGATCTGGATATTTTTATTGGTGGAAGAGTTGAAGCAGGCAGATATGGTCTTACTCCTAAAAGCTTTTTGTTGATGAATGAGGGTAATGGAATTTTTTCTGATAAGATTCCTCTATTACCTTTCACATCTTTAGGCATGGTATCCGATGCTATCTGGGGCGATTTAAATGGTGATGATAAGCCGGATTTGATAGTAGTAGGTGAATGGATGGCTATAACCGTGCTTCTTCAGGAGCAGAGTGGAAAATTCATTGACCATACCAGCGATTATGGTTTTGAGAATACGTCAGGATGGTGGAATACTATTTCACAGGCAGATCTGGATCATGATGGAGATTTGGATTTCCTCGTGGGCAACGCTGGCCTGAATTCCCGATTGCGGGCGAATGAAAAAGAACCTGTTGAATTATGGGTAGTGGATATTGACTCCAATGGAATTTATGATCCGATCATGACCTATTACAATAGTCATCAGCGATATCCCTTTGTATCAAGAGATCAATTAGTAAAGCAAGTGCCGCCCCTTAAACGGAAGTTTTTAAAGTACGAAAATTACAAGAATGTCAGGGTAGAGGATATCATTCCGGCTGAAAAAATGAATGGATTTATTCACCGGAAGGCTGAGATGTTCTCGTCTGTATGGATTGAAAATAAAGGGAGTCAAACGTATCAAATTCATGAACTTCCCCTTGAAACTCAACTGTTTCCGGTGTTTTCGTTTGCTGTGCAGGATGTTAACGAAGATGGTCATCCGGATATCTTAGCAGTTGGTAATTGGTATGCCGTGCAACCTGATTTGGGTAGGCAGGATGCAGGATACGGGTTGATATTATTAGGTGATGGAAAGGGTTCCTTCGCGCCACAGCGCATTAGCGATTCAGGTTTTTGGGTGCCCGGTGAGGGACGCGACATTAAAGTAGTGAATAATGGCAAACGAGAAATGCGGATACTGGTCAGCAGGAATAACGATTCCATTTTAGTTTTTAAACATCCTTGACCCTATGGAAGTTGCCCTGTGGATATACCCTTTAAAATGTGAGAGACCAATCGCTAACGGTACATATTTTTTAGTTACGTGGACCGCATAGAACTGAAGATGATTGAAGTCATACTTTTTATTTAGATAAAGCTTATTTTTGCAACTTGAAAAGTGAATTATGAAAAATGTTTTAAAATTGGTCGCGCTGGCGCTCTTAATTTCGGCTTGTTCAACAGATAATGTTGAATGGAAGTCAAAGACACAAAACCCCGATTACCTGCATCGTTCGATTAAGCAAATTACCGATGTAATCGTATATGATATTTTTTCCCCTCCGGTAGCATCTCGCATTTATGCGTATAGCAGCATTGCCGCTTACGAAGTAGCCATCCATCAGGATTCAAAGTATCGCAGTCTGGCAGGTCAGGCAACCGGATTGGGGGCAGTTCCACAACCTGAAGAAGGTAAAGAGTATTGCTATTCACTGGCATCGGTGCAGGCCGCCCTTAAAGTAGGCCGCACGCTAGTATTTTCGGAAGATAAAATGGATGTTTTCTACGATAAAATTATGCAGGAGTTCCGTGATGCCGGTGTGCCGGATGACGTGTTTGAGCGCTCCATTGCATACGGAACCCAGATGGCTGATCATATTATTGGCTGGTCGTCAAAAGATAATTACAAACAGTCGCGATCATTTCCTAAGTATTCAATTCAGCAAGATCTTTCAACCTGGAAACCCACACCTCCGGCATACATGGATGCCGTTGAACCTCATTGGAATAAGATCAGACCCTTTGCTATTGATTCGGCTCAGCAATTTAAACCAGTACCCCCCACACCATTTTCTATTGATAAAAACAGCCAGTTCTATAAAGAGGCTATGGAAGTGCTTGAGATGGGTAATAATCTTACCACAGAGCAGCGCGAAATTGCCTTCTTCTGGGATTGCAATCCCTTCATGATGAATGTGAAGGGCCATGTGATGTTTGCCACTAAGAAAATTTCTCCGGGTGGCCATTGGATGAATATCACCAACGTTGCATGCAAAAAAGCAATGGCTGACTTTACGCAAAGTAGCGAAGCCTATGCGCGCGTTTCGATAGCACTCGTTGATGCATTTATGTCTTGCTGGGATGAAAAGTACAGAAGCAAATTGATACGTCCTGAAACATACATCAATCAATATATTGATGAAGATTGGGTACCTGTTTTGCAAACGCCACCCTTCCCGGAATATACGAGTGGTCACAGCGTGATCTCAGCCGCTTCGGCTATTACACTTACAGAGTTGTTTGGTGATAATTTTGCTTTCACCGATTCAACAGAAATTGAGTTTGGCCTAACAGCAAGGAGCTTCAAGTCATTTATTCAAGCTTCTGAAGAGGCCGCTATTAGTCGCATGTATGGAGGCATTCACTATAGACCCGCAGTAGAGGTAGGTATGCAAGAAGGTAGAGCCCTGGGATCTTATGTTCTTCAAAAAATCAAAACACGCAAGGAAGACACGGTGATGAATTAATTTTTGTTCGCTGTCGGTCTAAAACCAATCGGGTCTTTTATAACTACTATTCCTCACGTTGGTACAATCAAAGCATCGGACAGGGTAGTCCAATGGATTAAAACTACCTGTAAAGGTGCAGGTTGCTACGGTTAACGGAAATGGTAGGTCAGATTGGAAAATAACAAATCGACTAAATGTTTGATTGGTAGCCTGAAAGTATCCCAACATCTTTTCATCCGGATTTTCTTTGCTCACAATGTTGCCTACAATAGGCGCTGGGGGGGTGTCAAAGATAGTGCCTGCCTGATTTGCTACGATGTTCACTTTGCGCCAGTAGTCATAGGCATCCTTGGTTAAAGATGATTGATACACGGTAAAGTAATGTCGTTCAAGGAAAGTCCAATCAATTAGTCTTGATCCGACCAAAAGATCACTAATGGAAGTGGTTGATACCTCTGATCCGTTAAATAACACAATTCGTTGAGGATCGGCATTTTGAACAATAAAGCAAGGAGGAGGAATACGTCCCTCGATATCAGGAAAATCAGTGGGAGAGAGAAGAAACGTCTCTTCAACACCCCACTTTAGGTAGGTTGGTTCATTGGATGACACTAATCTATTATTCGAGAATAAATCAATATAGTCCCGAACCACCACAGCACCTTCTCCATCGGTGAATTCCTTCTTAACAATTGTATAGTAAACAGATTCCTGAATAGCAGGTTCTGGTAATTTTTCTGGAAGTGATTTGTAGACCCTTCCATCGACAAGATTAATTTCTATATAGTAGGTTCGACCCGTTACACCTGTCACATTCTTTAAATAATAATTTCCCTCCTTTCCAAAATCCTCTTCGTAGGGGTACACATTTCCAACATCATCGAATAATTGAATGAAAGCACCACTGACAGGAAAAGAAAGTCGCACACTATTAGCGGTTGTACCCAATTGAATAACACTTTGATCAGTAATGGTACTTATTTGTCCCGTTACTACGAGCGTGCCTCCTTCCATTTCAACGGGAAAATCAATAGGTGTCAGGCAGCTCGAAAGCGTTAAGAATGCGATAAACTTTGCCAGGTATCTCATTGTTTTTTACCTTTTTAAAGCAGAATAGAATTGTTTTGAGATTTAAAGTTACAGGTTCATACAGAAAAATTTGAAAGTACTTAAAACAATAAATAAGAATGCAAAATGAATATCTACCACCAAACTGGTCTTGTATAACTACTATTACGTAGAGAGGTACAATCAATGCATCTTTTAGGGTATACTAATGGATCATAACTTCCAGTAAAACCACAAGTCGTTACCGTTAGAGGAAATGGGAGATCGGTCGCATAAATCTCGAATCGTTTAAAGATTTGATTGACAGCTTGAAAATACCCTAGTGTTTTTACTTCTGGGTTTCCCTCACAGACAATGTTGCCTATGATAACTGCAGGAGGAGCATCAAAGATAGTACCTACCTGGTTTGCTACGATATTCACTTTGCGCCAGTAATCATAAGCTTCTTTGGTTATCGAAGATTGATAGATGGTAAAATAATGACGTTCCAGAAAAGACCAATCAATTAACCTTGAACCAACAAGAAGGTTGTTTATAGTAGTGGATGACACTTGTGATCCGTCAAATAAAACAATTCTTTGAGGATCGGCATTTTGAACTACAAAGCAGGGTGGAGGGATGCTTCCAAAGCCCCCAGGGAAGTTAGTAGGAGAAAGAAGAAAAGCCTCTTCAACTTCCCATTTCAAATAGTTTGGTTCTTTGAATGACAATAATCTGCTACTCGAGAATATCTCCATATAATCATGATCTAACACTGCACCTTCACCATCCGTCAATTTCTTTTTAACGATTTCATAGTAAACAGATTCCTGCATGGAGGGTTCTGGTAGTTTTTCTGGAATTGATTTGTAAGAACCTCCTTCAATAAGATCAATTTGAATGTAATAAATTCGACCAGCAACCCCTGCTATATTTTTTAAATAGTAAGTGCCAGCATTTTGAAAGGCCTCTTCGTATAAGAAGGCATTTCCAACATCATCGAACAACTGAATAGTAGCACCACTTAAAGGAAATGGAAGTCGTGCTGTGTTGGCAGTTCTGCCCAATTGAATAATATTCTGATCGCTAATCGTACTTATTTGCCCTGTTACTACCAGAGTACCCCCTTTAATTTCAACAGGGAAATCAATAGGAGTGAGGCAGCTTGACAGCAACACCAGAAAATTAACAGGGAACTTTAAAAAAAAGTCAATTCGTTTCACCCTTGTGCCTGGGTCCGAATTAAAATTTAAAATTGTTGCCATGAATTATTCTTTGTCCTACTACCTAAAACCAATCAGGCCGGGTATAACTACTATTGCGTACCGAGGTACAATTGATGCACCGTGACGGGTAGTCTAATGAATTAAAGCTACCGGTAAAGATACAGGTCTCTACCGAAAGCGGAAAAGGTAGATCCGATGGGAAAATAAAGAACCGGTTGAGGGTCTGATTGATGGCTTGAAAATATCCAAGTGTTTTTTCGTTAGGATATCCTTCACTCACGATGTTGCCAACAATGGCAGCTGGTGGAGTATCAAAGATGGTGCCCACCTGGTTGGCCACAATGTTTACTTTGCGCCAGTAATCATAAGCGTCTTTGGTAATAGATGATTGGTAAGTCGTAAAATAATGTCGTTCCAGAAATGACCAGTCAATTAATCGTGAGGCAACCAGAAGATTGTTAATAGAAGTAACGGTTACTTCGGATCCATTAAATACAACAATTCTTTGCGGGTCGGCATTTTGAGCGACAAAGCAGGGAGGCGGAATGCTCCCGAAAGGATCGGGGAAATCTGTCGGTGAAAGAAGAAAAGCCTCTTCAACTCCCCACTTCAAATAGGTCGGTTCATTCGTTGCAGATAATTTGCTATTGGAGAATAATTCTATATAATCCTGAACCGTCACAGCACCTTCCCGATCGGTTAATTCCTTTCGAACAATGTGGTAGGAAACCGATTCCAGAACAACAGGTTCTGGTAGTTTTTCCGGAAGTGATTTGTAGGAGCCGCCTTCCGGAAGGTCGATTTCAATATGATATGTTCTACCAGCCACTCCGGCTACATTCTTTAAGTAGTAAGTGCCCAATTTTTCAAAATCCTCTTCGTATACATACACATTACCAACATCATCATACAACTGAATACTGGCACCACTGCGAGGAAAAGGAAGGCGGGCTATGTTGGCAGTTCTATTTAATTGAATAATGTTCTGGTCGCTAAGCGTACTGATTTGTCCGGTCACCACCAGGGTGCCTCCTTTAATTTCAACGGGAAAATCAATAGGTGAAAGGCAACTTGAAAATAATAGGAATAGCAAAAATTTAAAGGAATACCTTTTTAAAAAATCAATCCACAAGATCTTGTTAAAGATGCGTTGCAAATTCATTTTCAAAATTTAAAGTTATACGTCAACGAAGGCAACGCGGAACCTAATATGGAAAGCTTATAGGTTTTTGGGATAAAGAAGTTCGAAGCAGGGCGTTGATAAAAAACCGAGTAGGCATTATCGCGACCGAATAAATTATAAATCGAGAATACTAACGAGTCGTCAATTTTTCGAATCACGTTGCCGATGGTAAACGATAAATCCACCCGTAAATAATTTGGTATTTGATATTTATTTCGATTCGAGAAAACAGGCACCACCGTTCCCGATGAAATATAACTGGACTCCACAGCAGTGAAGGGCCTACCGGTATTGTACGCAACCAGGAAAGAAAACGCACTGCCTTTTCTATAGTGCCTGTTCAGAACCAGGTTAAAGATGTGAGGCTTATTATAATTTGATGGATACCACGCTCCGCCATTGATAGTTTCCGAATCAAAGGGTGAATCAACTTTTACTTCCGTTTGTGAATAGGTGTAGGAAAGCCAGCCGGTCCAGCGGCCTTTCAATCTTCGTAGATAAAGTTCTCCACCATATGCTCTGCCATCACCCAAGAGAAGTTCTGTTTCGATGTGTCGATTTACGTACAGCTCGGGAAAGTCTTTATACTCCACCAGGTTTTGCATTCTTTTATAAAATCCTTCAACGGATGTTTCCCATTCATTGTCATTCAGGTTCCAGAAATAACCGGCCGAGTAATGATCGGCAATTTGTGGAGGCAGGTACCCGTTACTCACCTGCCAGATGTCAACCGGTGTGGCGGATGCCGTGTTGCTAATCTGATGAATGTATTGACGCATACGGCTATAACTTACTTTCACCGATTGATTTTTGAACGTGTTAATCCGCACCGCAAGGCGTGGCTCCAGGCCCCCATAGGTTTTTATTTTTTCAAAGGAACTGTAATAAACAGAATCCGTTATGGTCGATGCTGACTTTGGTATTCCATCGGCATAGTGGAAGATGGTATCCTCTCCAAGATGCATATAACCAGACCATCGAAGGCCAGCCGATATCGATATCCGTTCACTGAGTTGATACTCATCGTTTACAAAAAGTGCGGCTTCCCAGCCATTGTCTTTGTTTACTTGTTTTGGAATAAAGGCACTTCCTTCATAGGCTTCCTGACGCTCATCATCAGGCATATACAAAATAGATTCTGCTCCTGCCATGATGCTATGCTGGTCGTTCGGTATATAATTAACATAGGGTTTCATCTGCAGATAACTCATCGCGTTCTTTAATTGCGAAGCGTTTTGTCCTACCGGATCAATTAAAGTAGTTTTAAATTGGCCATATGAAAAAGATACGGATGGTGAGGCCTTGCGGTTAACAAGTCCTGTCCATTTACCTTGAGCCAGGAAGTTATTCCAGTCGTACCCAAAGCGATCGGAAAACATAAACCCATCGTGACTTTGGTAGACAGAAGCCTCCAAAGAACTGTTGTCAGTGATGCGATGGTTGAGTGAAACAAAAGCATCATTAAAAGACGCGCTGCTTTTACGTACGTTTGGGTCTGCCACTTGCGTAAGTATCCAGTCAGGATAGGCAATCCTTCCCGATAACAGCAACGAGGTTTTTGATTTTATAATGGGACCTTCTGCGGTGAAACGCGTGGTAATGGGTCCAACCCCTCCCTGGTAGGTCCACTTTTCAGCGTCACCTTTTCGCGTATTAATTTCCAATACCGATGAAGCACGTCCACCGTATTGTGAAGGCACCGATCCTTTATACAAACTAAAGTCACGGATGATATCCTGATTAAAGGCGGAAACAAATCCCAACGCATGAGAGGTGTTGAAGATGGGGGCGTTGTTTAACAGCATAAGGTTTTGATCAGGTCTGCCGCCCCTCACATTAAATCCTGAAGCGGCTTCACCGACCGAACTAACACCGGGCATCAGCTGAAGACTTTTTACAATATCAACTTCCCCTAACAACATCGGCAATGTTTTGATTTCCCCTACGCCCATAGTGGTTAACCCGGAGATGGCTTGTTTCACATTGCTGTTGAGTGGCCTTGCCATGACTATTAATTCTTCCAGGTTCAAAACTCCCTCCTCCATTTCTACATTAAACATGCCACCCGATAACACCTTCCATCGGAAGAAAAGCGGGAGCATTCCGATATGACGAACGGAGATCCGGTAATCGCCTGGTGGCATTTCCAAAACAAACTGACCTTTGGAATCAGAGTAGTCAAAGTATTTGTGGGAATCTACGGATATCGTTGCGCCAGTGATTGGCTCATTCGAATTTTTGGTTCGGATGTTTCCTGTGATTAATATATTTCTTCCCTTATTTAAAGTAGATGAATCCCTGCCTATGGTTTGCCAGGGCACAGTTTGCCAATCCGTTTGTGCTGAACAGACTATTGAAATATTGAACAAACCAAACAGAATAAATAATCTTCGAATAGCGATCATGCAGTGAAATAAAGCCAGTGATGGGTATTACACGCAGAAAGATAGCCTAAGTTGAGGCGATAGTAAAAGTATTTCCATTGGGAACTTGAGTTTTTTGATCAGTGGTTTTTTTGCACACGGTTGAATACGCTAATTCCTGCTTGGAACTTTGCTTTACTTTCCTCATCTTCCAAATTAAAAAATCAGGTTCATCGATGTCCCCCAAACCCTCTCTCTCCTTCTGGCAGATCATCAATATGAATGTTGGGTTCTTTGGAATTCAATATAGTTTTGGATTGCAACAAACTGCCATCAATCCCCTCTACTCATTTTTACATGCCCGGCCTGAGGAACTTCCGCTCTTAAACCTGGCTGGCCCCATGACCGGATTGTTGATTCAACCCATTATTGGAGCGATGAGTGACAAAACATGGTCACCCCGATGGGGCAGACGCAAACCTTACTTTTTGGTAGGGGCAATATTTTGTAGTCTTTGTTTATTCCTATTTCCTTTTAGCCGCTCGCTTTGGATGGCAGTTGGACTATTGTGGATTTTGGATGCTGCCAACAATACGGCCATGGAACCGTATCGCGCATTCATTGCTGATAAGCTTTCTGCTAGCCAGCGAGCCACGGGCTTTCTAACAC
>JBEBJH010000396.1:0-2245 GCA_040079965.1 Cyclobacteriaceae bacterium | reverse complement strand
TCGGCAGCGCATGCGCACTATGGTCATCTTGGTCCTACCTGGTCGGCCTTCTTTTACGAACAGGGCGGTGGAAGTATGCCTGATTTGGGTGTTTATAATATTGCTACACTTACCGGGTTGTTAGGCCCGGCCAAATCGGTGATGGCCATGACAAGCATAATAACTCCCGAGCGAACGGTAGATGACAAAGGAAAAATAAAAGTCGTGGCCGAAGACAATGCTATGATATTGATGGAACATGCGAACGGAGTTTTATCGCATGTGCAGTGTGGTTTTAATTATTTTGATCCCTATGGGCATGAAGGCGAAGGACAGGACAAACCAACCATTTCCATTTGGGGAACGCATGGCAATCTGCAATTGATAGGTTATGATTGGGCACCCTTTGGCGTAGATGTAGCAACTACTGAAAACGAAAAGACAACACGCGAAGCCACCGATACCGGAACCTATGTTTGGGAGCAGGGTGCATCCGTAATTTCAGAAAGTTTGGTAATGGGTAAGGAACCGCTAATTGCAGCTGAGCATGCCTTGCATGTATTGGAAGTTATGGAAGCTGCCCGCGCATCACAGGCGACAGGAAAACGAATTCCGATGAAATCAACATTCAAAATTCCGTTAGTGTAACTGCAACATATCTTACTACTTTCGTCTTGATACTTGCTACTAATTGCTCCTATTTATAATCTAACTCATTCCATGAAAAACCTTTTCCTACTTCTTTCATTAGTGATCTTGTTCAATGCTTGCCAAAAACAAAAATTTGATCTCATCATTCGCGGAGGCACCGTGTATGATGGCTCCGGTAAACCCGGTGCTGTAACCGATGTGGGTATCAATGCTGATACGGTGGCTGCTATGGGTGATCTTTCGAATGCTATTGCCACTAAAGAGATTGATGCCAACGGCTTAGCTGTTGCCCCTGGGTTTATCAATATGATGAGCCATGCCGAAGTTTCATTGCTGATGGATGGCAACTCGCAGGCTGATATCCGCCAGGGTATTACCCTCGAAGTGCTGGGCGAAGGCTCAATGGGACCTTTAAATGATAAGATGAAACAGGATTGGAAGGATCAGATGAAACGCAATCCTGATTGGCAATTTGATATCGATTGGACTACGCTTGGCGAATATCTTGAGTCGTTGCAGCGCAGAGGCATCTCACCTAATGTGGCTTCTTTTGTCGGAGCCAACACTGTTCGCATTCATGAACTGGGCTATGCCAACCGCGCACCCAATGCCGAAGAACTTGAACGCATGAAGGCGTTGATAAAAGTAGCGATGGAGGAAGGGGCTATGGGTACTACTACGGCCCTGATTTATGCACCGGATAATTACGCTACTACTGAAGAACTCATTGAGTTAAGCAAGGTAGCGGCACCTTATGGTGGCATGTATATTTCGCATATGCGCAGCGAGGGGAACAACATTCTCAACGCAGTGGATGAAACCATTCGCATTGCGAGCGAAGCGAAATTGCCGGCTGAGATCTATCATTTGAAAATGGGCGGAAAACAAAACTGGGGCAAGCTCGATTCGGTAATTGCAAAAATTGATAAGGCCAATAAATCAGGTCTTCGCATTACTGCGGATATGTACACGTATACCGCGGGCGCTACGGGACTGGATGCAACCATGCCACCGTGGGTGCAGGAAGGCGGCATTAAAGAATGGATCAAGCGATTGAAAAACCCGGCTATCCGTAAGAAGGTGTTGCTGGAAATGCGGACACCCACGGATACCTGGGAGAATCTTTTATTGAATGCAGGCGATCCCGAACGGGTATTATTGTTGGGTTTCACTAACGATTCAATGAAGCGGTACACGGGAAAAACCCTCGGTGAGGTTGCTAAAATTTATGGGAAGTCACCAGAAGAAACAGCCATGGATCTTGTGATTACCGATAGCACGCGTGTGGAGACGGCCTATTTTTTAATGAACGAAGAAAACATTAAGCGCCAGATTGCACTGCCCTACGTAAGCTTTGGTTCGGATGCCGGTTCACCGACTGCAGCCGGTATGTTTCTAAAATATAAAGATCACCCGCGAGCCTATGGAAATTTTTCACGGTTGCTCGGCAAGTATGTGCGTGACGAAAAAGTGATTCCGCTGGAGGAAGCCATTCGCAAGCTGACTTCTTTGTCAGCGACTAATTTGAAAATTCAGAAACGGGGTCAGCTTGCGCCCGGCTACTATGCCGACCTCGCTATTTTCGATCCTGCTAAAATTCAGGACCATGCTACCT
>JBEBJH010000182.1:0-10282 GCA_040079965.1 Cyclobacteriaceae bacterium | reverse complement strand
GAGACAGGGAACGTGAAAGTGAATGGCGACATCTGGACTGGTAAAGAAAATAAATTCAATAATGTGTTGCCTCAAACTATATCCTCAAACGCGTACAACGAAAATCCGCTTAGCCTTGCCTTCAAAATTTCGTATGGGGCATTTGACTACTTTACTGGTGGCGATATGACAGGCCTTACAGGCTTTGGGTTACCCGACTGGTTTGATGTGGAGACACCTGTTGCAAGAGGAGTAGGCATGGTGGACGCGATGACACTCAACCATCATGGTATGCGCGATGCTTCGAATGAATTCTTTTTAAAAACATTGGCACCCCGGGTAATCATTCAGCAGTCGTGGAGTTCGAATCATCCTGGTGAAGAAGTGCTTCAGCGAATCATTTCACCTGCCACGTATGCAGGTCCACGTGATATTTTTGCGACCTACGTACACGATGAAACCCTAACCACCTACGGACGATGGCTCTCCGATAATTATAAATCGACCCGCGGGCATATTGTTATTCGCGTTTTGACCGGTGGAAGTGAATTTATGGTTTACATTTTGGATGACAGCAAGGTAGGGCAACCACTAGTTAAAACCTTTGGGCCTTACGCTTCAAATTAATAATCATTATGGCCAGACAATTTAGTTCTATACAACTTCTTTTTTTGGTGCCCGGACTGCTGCTGATAATCGCAAGCCTTTATATTCCTGCCGACTATGCTTACAAGCAACTCTTTTGGCCTCGAACAGAAGCTCGGTTTTTAGAACAGATTCTTCCTGAAAACGAACCCAACATGGGTTATTCATTGCTGGAGTTTGCTGATGCATCAGGTACGCTTTACCAGGTAAAAGAAAACGATGAAAACACCATGATTACCGGGAGCGATGACCAGTATTTCATTTTATACTATAATCCAATCAACCCTACAGATTATGTCATGATGAATCCGGGTAGATACCTACTCCTCTTGTTTTTTCCGTTTGGGATGCTGCTTTGTTTTTTGGGTTGGCCTGAAAGAAAGTTTACCAGCCAAAAGAAACCTTACTTAAAATAATGCCACTCAGGTAGTAAGACCCCATAAAATAACACAAGGTTATTTTCCTGAATCTATTTATGTTTAAGTATGAGAAACCTTAAAACTTCCCGCAGAAATTTTATCAAGAAAGGTGTAACCACGGTTGCATTATCATTTCCCGTTTTTAACATCATCGGCAGGCCGATACTGGAAGAAGAAATTATTGGCCATGGCAAGTTTCGATACCGGGTTCACAAGAATTGGGGAAACCTCGATCCGGCTAAAACTCCGGTAAAGAACTGTCATGAGATGGTAATGGATAAGAAAGGCAGGTTAATTATGGTGACAGACGAAACCAAAAACAACATCATCATCTACGACCGATCTGGCAAACTGATTACCACTTGGGGTAACGAGTTTCCTGCTGGTCACGGACTTACTTTATCCGAGGAAGGTGGTGAGGAGTTCCTTTTTATCTGCGATCCGGAAACCGGTAGAGTAGTAAAAACTACGTTGGATGGACAACACCTGTTGGAGTTGCCACATCCGCATTCCATCAAGGTGTATGAAAGCACACAAGCCTACCGACCAACCGAAACAGCGATTGGCCCTAATGGTGATATCTATGTAGCCGATGGGTACGGATCGCAATACGTTTTACAATTTAATTCACAAGGTCAGTTTATCCGGAAGTTTGGTGGCCCCGGCAGTGAAGATTCAAATTTCAGTACGGCCCATGGCGTGTGTATTGATGCGCGCGATGCAACCAACATCACCTTGCTTTGTACTTCGCGCGGCCATAATTCTTTCAAGCGGTTTAGCCTCGATGGAAAATATTTGTCTACTCTGTTTTTGCCTGGCGCCTTTGTTTGTCGCGCAGTAATTGATGATTCAAACATTTATGCAGGTGTCTGTTGGTCACGCCTGCGATACCTTGAGCAAACCAATAACTCCGGATTCGTTACTATTCTGGATGGAAAAGATAAAGTGGTTTCAAACCCGGGAGGTACCGCACCCGAATACCGGAAAGGTGAATTGCAATTAATGGTTCAGGATAAACCGATCTTCAACCATTGCCATGACGTGTGCGTGGACAACGACAAAAATCTCTACGTATGTCAATGGAATGCGCATAAAACGTATCCCATTAAGTTGGAAAGGGTTTAAGCTTTTATTCCTTATGACCAACGCTTATGAAGTGAGAAATACCGAAATGAGTGACCTGGGCCTAATCTTTGAACTCTTTGAACAATCGATTAATTACCAGGAGAAAAAAGGGTATCCGGTTTGGAGAAATTATGACCGGAACGCCATCATTAGGGATATTGAAAATAAAAATCAATACAAGGTAGTCATCAACTCTAATCTGGCTATTGTGTTTAGTGTTTGCTATGCCGACAAAATTATCTGGCGACATTACGACCGTGGAGACTCACTTTATCTTCATCGCATCGTGGTAAATCCAAAACTTAAAGGTCAAAAGTTAATTGGAAAAATAGTGGACTGGGCCATCCAACATTGCAAACAAAAAGCACTGAATAGCATTCGCATGGATACCTGGGCTAATAATGCGACACTCATTGAATACTATAAGACCTTCGGTTTTACCGTAATTGAGAACTACACAACTCCTGACACTGTAGAGTTACCGGTGCACAACAGAAATCTGGCACTGACTCTTTTGGAGTACAAAATCTGACCAACAATAACAATTGCTACAATAATTTGGCAGGGTCAATTCCCTGTCATAATTTTTTTACGATGCTCAATCCCCCACCCTACAATTTCAATAACAATCTTTTTCAGGGTGTGGCCATAGGCGGTAATCTCATACTCTACCGTAATCGGCTTGGTGTTGCACACCGTGCGTGTGATAAGTTGATTGGTTTCGAGGTCTTGTAGTTCTTTTGAAAGCATTTTGGCACCAATGCCATCCACCACGCGAAGCAAATCCATAAAGCGCATTTTACCTTTAAACAGCAGCACGGCAATAATTTGAATTTTCCATTTGCCACTAAGAATATCCATCGCATCGCGCATGCCCATCAGGCGCTGGGTATGATCCCCCGCATCACAATGATGTTCAGAGGTGGAAGGTCTTTTGGGTTCTTTAATAGATGGTAATTCGATCAGCAGGTCATTCATGGGCGCAATTTCAACATCTAACAGCTTGAGTGCGATATTAGTTTCCTCGAGGAAACCAGTTTCTAAAAGGAAACCCATAACCGATCTACAGTTACTATCCCCCAGTTTTGCATAAACAAAAACGAAAATGAAACGAGATAAAATTATTTATTGGATAACCACAGGGCTGCTGGCGGCCGGCATGGTGATGAGCGGTGCAATGTACTTGAGCAAAAACGAAGAGATGGTGACTAACTTCACTGCCATAGGATACCCGGTGTTTATGCTGGGTATATTGGGTGTAGCAAAATTATTAGGAGGCATTGCATTGGTGGCACCTGTGCCCGGTCAGTTAAAGGAGTGGGTCTATGCGGGCTTTACGTTTGTATTTATTGGTGCTGCGTGGACGCACGTGGCTACTGCTACACCGTGGATCGCACCAGTAATTGCGTTGGGAATACTGGCTGTGTCTTACTTCTTCTACCTGCGAATAAAAACTAAAGCGAAATAAAGTGATTTTCAAAATTCCGCGATTGGAAGAATACAAGTTGTTGGTCAGGCGACCAACAACAACTTAGGGGGAGAGTTACAAACCAGGTATGCGGTTCAGCGCATAGCTGAAATCAACATTCCCGACCAGCAACTGCTTACGGGTATCTAAAAAGTGTAACACGTTCTCGCCAACCGGCAACAGGTAAAGTTTTCCGTGGTCGATAACATCCAATTCGAGCAAGGCCGACTGCAGTCGCCAGCTCCCCTTCAAACTGTTTAACTCAAACGTGCCTGCTTGTGTTGTGGTGTTTGAGAGTTTTAATCGCCACTTGCGCTTGATACACTGCGGATCGGGTGTTGGCGATAATTTCAGCATAGCTGATAACTCGTGGCATGGCGTGCGGCCATCAAACACTCCGCCCGTCATCGCCTTTTGTTGCGTTTTGTATTGAGTACCCGATGTCTGCGCCTCCGTTCGGTTGAGAGTAAAACTAAACCCGCCATCACCGGTCATAAACTCTTCTCCGCTTACCAGGTGCAAGACATTGTCATCCAGTTTATAGAATGTGAGTTCAAGTTCTTCATCCAGTTTGATTTTACAATAGTTTCCTTGCCAACTAACCGAGCCGATCAATTTCTTTTCTACTTTGCCTGACTTAAATCCATTTGTGTTGGGCTGCGATTCGCCATAGGTAATGGTGATGGCTGCGGTTTTGTTGGGTTTCAATACCAACTCCCATTTCATAAACTCGCAAACCGGCTGCGGTGCCATCTTGAGAATTGGTGTTAGAGATTCATGACAGGGTGTGCTTCCTACAAACCGCATGTCGCCCTGACTAAAGTGAATATCGAGCAAGCCCTGCAAGACGATAATTCCTGTTATGATTAGATTCATAGTGAAAGATAGTGATGAAATAGTTCCCGTTCCCAGCTTTCCTGACGAAGTGCAATAAATTCTTGACCAATCAACTACTTCCTCTTTCCGTCAGGTCTTCGGCCTGACAGTACATCAATACTCACAGTTCTTAGGTCGAAAGACTTGATAGCAATGGAAGCTTACACAATGGAAATTGTGCGGCATGCCAGCCAGATTCAAAACCTGGTTACAGGCTGGTTAATTCTCCGTCATGACACAACAACCGACAATCTATTGAATTCGTATAGTTTCGATTTTTGAATTGTGTTTTTAAATCCCATGTGTTTAATTGAAGTTTGATATAGTTTTTCAAATCTTGGACTTATCCTTGGATCAAGTGTTATCGAGTTGATAAAATCATCAACACTGATATTATACTCTTTAAAGTCCTTTTTGAACTCACGCCCCGCTGCATATATTATTCTAACCTCTTGTTCATGTAAAAATTCATTGCGCTTTATTAATGTCGAATTGAGAAAATATTTCGCATCAAATTTACTGAAGTATTTTAATTCTTTGATTGACTTTTCAATTTCACTTAAGGGATAATAACTTATCTTTCCAAGACAAACGCTATCATTTTCGGATTCACTAATATTTATAACTTCATATAGTTTTCTCAATGTAGTGGAAATTTTAACTCCACGATCGTCTTTAGAATAAATTCTCCAAAGTGCATCTGATTCGGGAATTGAAGTCCAACATTGACCATAAAGTCGAGTTTTAACTTCTTCCAAAGAAGGGCTAAAATCAGTTGTAATATTCAATTTAGGCGTAATCTTCAATACATGAGTTTTAAATATAAAGTTCTCATAAGGATCATCCCAACTGTCTATTCTCGGTAAAGTGAGCTTATTGAATAAAAGTATTTCGCATAGTGATTCAAACGATATAAAGCGATGGATTTCACTATCAAGTTCTGATTCATCAATGTTCATTAAATATCTTGTGAGTT
The DNA here is from genome assembly GCA_040079965.1 of Cyclobacteriaceae bacterium. Taxonomy (GTDB): domain Bacteria; phylum Bacteroidota; class Bacteroidia; order Cytophagales; family Cyclobacteriaceae; genus ELB16-189. The sequence goes on along the minus strand of JBEBJH010000182.1, from coordinate 4,794 downwards.
TTGTCATATAATTAGATTGAAGGTTACAGGAGGACTTGTATCAATCTTGTTGCTACTGTTCGGACATAACTGGTGGAGTTTTAACTTTTCTGTCCACTGTAACCAAAGTCGTATCGAAGATAAAACTTTATACTTATTCATCTCCCGCCTTTGGTGATAGTTTTTGTTGAACGTGATTTTTTATAGATATTTTTTCAGTTAACATTTCCATAGTCTGTTCCATAAATCACTCTTTTATCTCTTTTTCCACCCTTTCAACAAGTCCTTCAATTGGAGCTTTAGGTTTTATAAATTCAATTTCTCTACCTTTAGTTAATGTTGGTCACTGTCCAATATGTAAACTATCCTTAATTGTAAATTATCAATTGTCAAACTATCCATTGCTCACCCCGCCCATCCTTCTCTATCCAAACTTCTGTATTGAATTGCTTCAGCGAGATGCTCAATTTTTATTTCGGCAGTTCCTGCCAGATCAGCAATGGTGCGCGAAACTTTTAAGATTCGATCATAGGCACGAGCTGAGAGGCCTAAACGTTCCATTGCGGTTTTTAATAGTGTGCGGCCGGCATCGTTGATCACACAAATTTCTTTTACCATGTTGGCAGGCATCATGGCATTGCAATAAATATCCTTGCGGCCTTTAAACCGTTCGCTTTGTACCTCGCGGGCTTTTACTACGCGCTCCCGTATTTCTTCACTGGTTTCATTCTTGCGTTGGGTTGTCATCTGATCGAAACTTACGGGCACTACCTCCACATGTAAATCAATGCGGTCGAGCAACGGGCCGCTTACTTTGCTTAAGTACCGTTGCACCACACCGGGTGCACACACACATTCTTTTTCAGGGTGATTGTAATACCCACACGGGCACGGGTTCATGCTCGCCACCAGCATAAAGTTGGCGGGGTAGTCAATCGAAATTTTAGCGCGCGAAATCGTGACGCGTCTTTCTTCCATGGGCTGGCGCATAACTTCCAGCACCGTGCGCTTAAACTCCGGCAACTCATCGAGAAACAAAACCCCGTTGTGCGATAAAGAAATTTCTCCGGGTTGTGGATTGCCTCCGCCACCGACTAAAGCCACATCCGAAATTGTATGATGCGGACTACGATACGGTCGTGTAGTAAGCAAGGTTGAGTCGGCCCCAATGCGTCCGGCTACCGAATGAATCTTGGTTGTTTCGAGGGCTTCGTTTAAGGTGAGGGGCGGAAGAATAGAAGGGAGTCGTTTGGCCAACATGGTTTTACCTGCACCTGGCGGACCAATCATAATCACATTGTGACCACCGGCTGCGGCAATCTCCAGTGCACGTTTAATATTTTCCTGGCCTTGCACATCTTTAAAATCAGCCTCGTAGTTGTTCGACTTGTTTTGAAACATTTCGCGCGTATCCATGCGCAGCGGTTCGATGGTAATTTTCTTTTCAAAAAAATCGATCGCCTCTTGCAAGGTCTCCACACCAATTATATCCAGGCTATTCACGATGGCTGCCTCCCGTGCATTTGACTTCGGAAGCACAAAGCCTTTAAACTCTGCCTTGCGCGCCTGAATGGCGATAGGCAACACACCTTTAATAGGTCGTAAGATTCCATCCAGCGAAAGCTCGCCCATGATTACATACTGATCCAGTTCAACGGCTTCAATCTGCCCCGAAGCTTTCAATACCGAGAGGGCAATGGGTAAATCATAAGCACTTCCTTCCTTGCGCAAATCGGCAGGAGCGAGGTTTACCACCACTTTGTTGCGGGGCATAAAATATTTAAGACTCTTAAAGGAGGATTCCACACGATGTTGACTCTCCTTCACGGCAGTGTCGGGCAAGCCGCTCATGTGAAAATCCTTTCCCTGGGTTACGTTCACCTCCACCGTTATGGTGCGGGCATCTACTCCGTGAACAGCGCTACCAAATGTCTTCGCGACCATTTCTTAATTTCAAATTCAAGATTCAAGATTTCAAATCAGGCCAACAACTCATTGCTTCGTAATCTGGCATCAACGAAGATAGGAATCTTTGGTTAAAAGAAAAGACCAGAAGTTCTGTCCGTTTAAAGCGGTCTGAGGTATAAAAGAATATCAGTTGATTACCCAATCACTTCCTTCTCAATCAGGAGAATAAGGATGTGAATGATTTTGATGTGAACTTCCTGAATGCGATCAGCATAACCAAAGTGAGGCACACGCAATTCGATATCGGCCAGGGGCGCAAGTTTACCTCCATCTTTTCCCGAAAGGATAATGACTATCATTCCTTTCTCTTTAGCCGTTTGGGCAGCTCTGATAATGTTTGCAGAATTTCCACTGGTGCTGATACCCAGCAGTACATCGCCTTTATTTCCAAGCGCCTCCAGATAACGTGAGAACACAAACTCATACCCAAAGTCATTACTCACGCACGAGATGTGACTGGGGTCGCTAACGCAAATAGCCGGAATGGCTTTTCGATTATCGCGATAGCGGCCGGTAAGTTCTTCGGCAAAATGCATGGCATCGCAGTGCGAACCACCATTGCCACAGGAAATTACTTTGCCCCCGTGCTTAACCGAATCAGCAATTGCTTTGGCGGCCCTTTCAATATCCCTTAGATTATTTTCATCCTTCAAAAAACCTTGAAGTACTTCGGCCGCCTCATTGAGTTCGGCTGATATGAGACTTGCATAACTCATAAGATTACTTGGTACCTGTTGCAGGATCTTTTACAGGAGGCTTAGAGGCTTGTTGAAAGTCATACACCTTTGCTTTCAGGGTATTATTCTCATGCCTTAAGGTATCATGTTCTTTCTGTGCATTGCGCGATTCAAACCAACTCCAGGCAAAATCAACAACAAATAAAACAATGCCAAGAACGGCACCATATTTTAGCAGCGAGATCTTCGAATAAAGACCATACAACACACTCAAATCTTCCTTTTGCGACTCTACATAGATTACAAAAGACAGAATGAAAAGATGATACACTCCAAAGATGTAGAAGAAAATACGCCTGCGTTGATTCATTCTGCCATGGTTATTCGTAACAAACTTAGGCTTTTTCACTTAAAGCCAAAATGTAATTGGTATCAAAACCTTGTATAAACAGGTTGATTAATAGGTTTATCGCTCTGTATTTTGAATAGTAACCAACTTGCGATACAGGCCGTTTTGGCTGTTCAATTGCTCATGCGTACCGCGTTCTGCTATCTCGCCCCCTTGAATTACCACAATTTCATCGGCATGCTGAATCGTACTAAGGCGATGAGCAATAACAATGGAAGTGCGGTTTTTCATAAGATTAAACAAGGCTTCCTGCACCAGTTTCTCCGATTCTGAATCCAGGGCCGAAGTAGCTTCATCTAATATCAGAATAGGCGGGTTTTTAAGTACGGCACGCGCAATACTTAACCGCTGGCGCTGGCCACCCGAAAGCTTTGAACCGCGCTCACCAATCAAGGTCTGATACCCGTTTTCTGTTTGCATGATAAAATCATGGGCATTGGCAATGCGTGCCGCATGGATTACGCTCTCTTCACTTATACGAGGCATTCCAAAAGCAATGTTATTGAAGATGGTATCATTGAAGAGAATAGACTCCTGGGTTACTACACCAATTTGTTTGCGAAGCGATTCCAATTCATAGTCAGTTAATGAAACCCCATCGATCTGCACCTCACCGGTTGTAGGATCATAGAAGCGAGGTACCAGATCGGCCATCGTTGATTTGCCTCCGCCCGAGGGACCGACCAAAGCAAGAGTCTTTCCTTTCTCGATGGTAAGATCAATGTTTTTCAGAACAGCTTCTGTATCGTAAGCAAAACTTACATTATCAAACCGGATTTCCTTTTCAAATGATTTTAATTCGATGGCTCCGGGCTTATTACGAATTACAGGTTGCTCATCAATCAGGGCAAAAATCCGTTTAGCCGAAGCCGTACCACGCTGCAAAGAAGTGATGCCATTAGAAAAACTCTTGGCCGGCTGCATTATCATGGCGAACACTCCAAGAAAACCTATAAAGGCTTCAGGCTTCAATGAGGAATCGTCTTCCAGTACCATGTTTCCACCAAAATAGATAATTCCAGCTACGATCATGACGCCCAACATCTCTGATACCGGGGCGGATAATTCGTTTTTATAAGCCATGGATTTCGTAGTTTTTCGATAATACGCAGTCTCAGTTTCAATTTTATCAACTACAAAATTCCGGGCATTAAATGCCTTGATAACACGCATGCCGCTAAATGTCTCGTCAAGAATGCTAAGTATTCTGCCTAAGGACTCCTGGCTTTGTGTTGCCTGCTTCTTCAATCGTTTTATGATTTCTGCTACCACCGTTCCGGTCAAAGGCAAAACGAGTAAAGTGAATAGAGTTAACTGGATCGAAATGGTAAATAGCACAAAGAAATATACAATAATGGTTATAGGCTCTCTCATTACTGCTTTCAGGCTATTCATTACAGCATTCTCAACTTCGTTTACATCATTGGTAAACCGTGAGATCAAATCGCCTTTTCGTTCCGTATTAAAGTAACCAATATGCAATTGAGTAACCTTTTTAAAAATGTCCATTCGGATATTTTTTGTAAGGTCCACTTTGATTTTTGTAGCAATTACCCGTTCCAGAAATTTAAATATATTGGCTAGTACTACTGTGATTATAATTAACGTACACACAAACAAGAGGGCACTTATCTGTCCGTTATTTTTAATATTATTTAAAAAATAATGATCAAATAATCCCTGCACATAATCTGTTGAAAAACTAAATTCTGGGATTGCCGGTACTTCTATTTGTTCCTTGTCCTTTCGGAACAGTACGGA
>JBEBJH010000395.1:0-2261 GCA_040079965.1 Cyclobacteriaceae bacterium | reverse complement strand
CTCCAAACCTCAGCGAAGAACCTGAGAAAGATGGGCTGTTTGATTACAGTTACGAAAAGCCCGGAGACATTCTACTGGAAGGAAGTATAGAGTTAAGAAGAAAGCTATTTGGTTTTGTCAATGGTGCTGTTTTTCTGGATGCCGGAAACGTATGGACATTTAAACAAATTCAAACTGCTCAGGCCGGGGATAACAAAGCATCGTGGCAGGGAAATTCAAAATTCGGTCGGGGGTTCTACAAAGAAATAGCGATAGGCACCGGCTTTGGTCTCCGATTTGATTTTTCTTTTCTACTCCTCCGATTGGATATGGGCCTAAAAGTTTATGATCCTGGACGGGAAGAGGGGAGCCGATTTGTACTTGATAAGGTCAAGTTCTTTAAGCCCTTTGGCACAGACAAAGAACCAGTTATTTTTAATGTTGGTATCGGATATCCTTTTTAATTTGGAAGAACTCGTTTAGGACGATGAACAGAAGCCTTGTATTAATTAGAATAACCCTACTTCTCGTACTTTCAAGTTCGATAGTTTTTGCACAGAAATTTACCTGGGGAATAAAAGCAGGAGGTACTTTATCGCTTACCACGTTCGCGGATGAGGATGATAAAGATGAATTCACCCCTAGAGAAAAGATTGGTTTTGCAGTAACCGGCCTATTGAATTATCCATTTAAAAATAATTATTCTCTTCAGAGTGAAATCGGGTTCTCACAACGTGGCAGAAGAATTAAATTTAATTCTGACAGTTCAACCCATACTGCTTCCTATCAATTTCTGGATTTTGGGCTTCTCGTACGCAAGTCGTTTCGGGTGCAATGGGGTGAACATATTCCTGGTCATTGGTTTGTCAATGCCGGACCACGATTGAGCTATTGGTTGGGCGGGAAAGGAAATGTAACCGGGACACATCCGTTTGATTATACCGTTGTGTTAGGACCGCTCAGTGAGGTGCCTTTGATTGAACCTGATAAAATGTATCTGAAAGGGACCAACCGATGGATGGCTGGTTTTGATATTGGCTTGGGTATTGATGCGCCTATCCGGAAAATACATGATCTGGTTCTTGAACTGCGCTATTCGCAAGGATTTACACAGTACGGAAATAAAAACAGCGTGTATACATCCCAGCCCGGTTTCAGTGATAGTCTTAAAGCAACTGAAAAAATAATTTCCTTATCGATCGGTTATACGATTGAATACAATATTAAAGCGCCACGGAAAGGGAAGAGTACAAAACAGGATAGAAAAAGAACCAAGCCTAGAAAAGAAATCGATTCCTTGCTTCATTAATACAGAAGCAGTTTCTCTAATTCTGATTTCACTTTTTCAGGATTGGGCAACATCATTTTTTCCAGTTCTGCATTTAAAGGAATGGCCGGTAAGTTAGCTGATCCCATGGTCCACACCGGGGCATCAAGAAATTGAAAACATTCTTTTGAAATCCTTCCAGCCAGCGACTCCGCAAAGGAATTCATCAAGGGTTCTTCGGTTAATACAAAAGCTCGTCCATGCTTTTTTACAGAATTGGTAATCGCCTCCCAATCAATCGGGTTCAAGGTTCGTAAATCCATAACCTCTATTTGTCCTTGAAATTTCCTTGATGCTTCTTTGGCCCAATAAACTCCCATGCCATAGGTAATGATTACAGCCGACTCTCCAGATTGTATTTTATCGGATAAGGCTTCCTGAACAATTCTCGCTTTCCCTAACGGAATTACATAGTCCGCATCCGGTTCAATTGTCTTGGCCTCTGTTGTGCCAGGAACTTTACTCCAATACAATCCTTTATGCTCTAACATGACCACAGGATTTGGATCAAGAAACGCAGCTTTCATCAAGCCTTTCATATCGGCTGCGTTGGATGGATAGACTATCTTTATTCCCCGAATAGTAAGCAAGGTAGATTCAATGCTACCGGAGTGATACGGACCCCCACCTCCATAAGCACCAATGGGCACCCGAATCAAAGATTGTATGGGAAATTTTCCCTTGGTTAAATAACAACTCTTTGATAATTCTTCCACCAATTGGTTCATGGCTGGCCAGATGTAATCGGCAAACTGGATCTCAACGATTGGCTTTGCTCCCACTGCCGCCATACCCGCAGTGGAGCCCACTAAGTATGCTTCCTGTATCGGTGTATTGAAAACCCGTTCATCGCCATACTTCTGCGCAAGCGTAGCAGCCTCCCGAAATACACCGCCTAATCTCCGGCCAACGTCCTGACCATAAAACAAAGCTTCCGGATACTCTTTCAAAATTT
>JBEBJH010000394.1:0-2270 GCA_040079965.1 Cyclobacteriaceae bacterium | reverse complement strand
GGTGAAGCTGTTCACCATCAGTGCCAGCGATTTGCTGAACAGGGCATGATCGTCTACCAGGCCAATGTTGATTTTCATAGTTAGCCGTTAATCGGAATTTGAATAAGCACTTCAGTACCCGGTTGGGCCGGGTTCCACTGCACGGTGCCACCCATCAGGGCCGTGCGCATTTTTATATTGGTGATGCCAAAGCCGAGGCGGGACGGATCGGGATCAAAGCCTTTGCCATCATCGGTGATGATTGCATGAAGCTGACCCTCGCGTTGTTCTATCACGATGTGGATGTTGCGGGCTTCGCTGTGCTTCAATGCATTTTGAAACGATTCCTGTACAATGCGGAACAAAACGAGTTGTCGTTCTTTGGGCATGGTGAGCGTGGACGGGTGCGTTACTGAAAGCCGGATGCCATCGGCCGCATTGATGCGCGCCACCTCAGTATCGAGGTTTTGGATCAGGTCGAACTGCTCCAGCCAGTCTTTGCTTAACGATTTGCTGAGGGTGCGCAATTCCTGAATGGCATGCCCGAGGGTTTCGTTGGCGGTTTGCAAGGTTTCTTCTGTGGTGTTTAGTCTGCGCTGCGCTACCCCAATTAATATTTTTGAACTGTTTAGCAACTGCCCGATGTTGTCGTGGATCTCTTTGCTTACCATGTTTAAGGTTTGCTCCTGGGTTTCGAGGCGGGTTTTCAACAACTCTTCGGTGTATTGGTTTTGAAGCTGCCGTTTTTCAAGGATATACCGCAACTGACGTTTCTGATAAATCAATACAAGAAAGATAATGCCGATGGCCACCAGCAGGAAGAAGGCGCACCCGATTACAATAATGTAGATCTCCTGCGATATACTATCCATAAAAGACCGGACCAGGTTATTAGGCTACCTAAAAATAAGAGAACATTATGAACTCCCCATAAATACGTGAGCATTTGACCTACTTCTTTTATATCATTTCCGGCAGAAAAATATCGGTAGGTAAAATGATTGTAGCTGAGAAAAATGGCAAACGAACCCAGGTGATACATCAATTGGATACAGACATACCAGAAATCAAAGTTTAGGGACAAGGGTTCTTCCGTAACATTATTCATGATCTGGTGCAGATAAAGGAAGATCAGCACCACAATTCCGGTGGAAGCAATCACATGCCCGATACTATCAAAGTAGATTTCTTCCGTATTAGTGATAAAGTAAAGCAGTGTAGCCAATCCTGAGATAATGGCAATATTTTTTTTCCAACGATCGCGAAGCAGAGAGAAAAAGTAAAAACTAAGACCTAAGCTCGTAATCAGGTACAAGATATTGTAGATACGCGTAGTGGAAGAGCTATAAAATATAAAGGCAGCCCAGGTTAGCAGTACGGTGGCCAGAAAGTAATACCCACTTAATACTTTGTAACGCCATGTTCCATCAATCTTCCAGGCGTAGAACGTAAGCGCCCCAACGTAAATCAGGAATGCGATCGGCTCAATAATATACATCAGAAAGGCTTCCAACTTGTTGAAATTATAAGATCTCTAATTTATTGAAGAGCAAATTACTGCGGACCGCAAGGAGGCCTCGGACAACCATCTATAACAAGCTCGCCCAGTTCTCCCTCTTTAAAAGTGCCGGTAGCAGTTATTTTCAAGGCTCCTACCTTTCGTCCATCCTGGGTTACTTCCTCCACAATACTAACGATGCACATCACTTTGTTAGGGTTTGTGTCTAACAGTTCTTTCATTTTTTTGGCTTCAAAAAAGAATTCAAAAGCCTCTACAGAAATTGTTGCCATACTGGTTGGGGTTATGTTTAACTCTATTATTATACTGATCGCGCCAAAGATGCCTAATTCCCCAATTAAATGATACGGGGATTTCCCCGTTTTGTACCGGGGAAATTCCCGTACCCGATACGGGGAAATCCCCGTTGACTTTCCCCGCCCCACACCTCCATCTTCGGGCATGCAATCGAACACCTCCATGCCCACCACTTCAGAAGCTGATTTTTCGCACAGTCGCGTGTCAATGGCCCTCATCATCGACATCCTGCGTGCCAGCCGCGAACTCTTTTACTTTTCGTCCGCCTTGCGCCTGCAATCCCCGGCCGGCCTGACCAATCTCACCACCTTGCTCACCCGCATGGGCGATACCCTGCACGAGCTGTTTGAGAAACTCGAAGCGGGTCAATTGCCCAAAGCCACCTGCCATAAACTGGAACAACTCAGTTATCAATTGCATTTTAACCTCGAACCGATGCTGGGTAAGATGCGCGCCCAGGCTGTCTCTTATACAC
>JBEBJH010000181.1:0-10390 GCA_040079965.1 Cyclobacteriaceae bacterium | reverse complement strand
GCCTTGTTAACCGTAAGGGTTACCGTGGTGCTCGGTACACTGTTATAATTCAATCCATCAGTGGGAGTAAAAGCTACCTCAAGAGTTTGACTGCCCGCACTTAATACCGCGCCTGATGCCGGGGTATAAACAAATGCTCCGGCAACTCCGCCTGAGGTTGCATTCAATTGTGTAGCACTCAGCGCGGTGCCATACGTAATCGCAACTGGTGTGCTCCAGCTGATCACTGGCGTGGCCTTGTTAACAGTAAGGGTTACCGTGGTACTCGGTACACTGTTATAATTCAATCCATCAGTGGGAGTAAAAGCTACCTCAAGGGTTTGACTGCCCGCACTTAATACCGCGCCTGAAGCCGGGTTATAAACAAATGCTCCGGCAACTCCACCAGAGGTTGCATTCAATTGGGTAGCACTCAGCGCGGTGCCATACGTAATCGCAGCTGGTGTGCTCCAGCTGATCACTGGCGTGGCCTTGTTAACCGTAAGGGTTACCGTGGTGCTCGGTACACTGTTATAATTCAATCCATCAGTGGGAGTAAAAGCTACCTCAAGAGTTTGACTGCCCGCATTCAGTACCGCTCCGGATGCCGGGGTATAAACAAATGCTCCGGCAACTCCGCCTGAGGTTGCATTCAATTGTGTAGCACTCAGCGCGGTGCCATACGTAATCGCAGCTGGTGTATTCCAGCTGATCACAGGCGTGGCTTTATCAATTATTAGACTTCCATCTACGTAAGTAAAAAAGTAATTATTGTCAGATCCACCAGCCGGAGTAATTGGGTAACTTCCTACTGGACTTAAAGCAATTGCAGTTGAACTTGCTGTTGGCAAGACATCCAATTGCCCCACCCCATCTCCATTCACAAACCCAGAATAAGTGATAGTAAATACTGGGTCTGCACTGTTGTATACCCGAGTCTTATTATCAGCTGTGACCGTTAATTCTTTTGTCTGAACATTCAGGTTAACTGACCCTATAGCCTGATTATAGTTGCTGGCATCTGTGGGTGTAAACTCCACATTTAAAGAATTGCTTCCTGCATTTAAAATTGTTCCTGATACAGGCAAATAGTTATATGTACCTGGTATACCCGCGTTTGCATTTAGCTGGGTAGCATTCAACGCTGTACCATACGTTATCGATGCAGGTGTGTTCCAGGTGATAACAGGCGTTGCCTTGTTAATTGTAAGGGTTTGCGTTTCATCAGACGCTGCATTGAAAGTTGGATCTCCTACTTGCGATGCTGTAATAATTGTAGACCCGGCACCAACTATCGTTACAGTACTCCCACTAATTGTGGCAACACCGGGGTCGCTACTTGTATAACTAACCAGAAGGGTTGAGGAAGCAGTTGCACCAAGTGAAAAACTTGCATCCCCATAGGTTTTCGCACCTAATGGATTGAAAGTAATTGTCTGATTGAGTTTAACCCCTTCCCCTACCAAATTAATTACAAAGGGGTTTATATCCGGGTCATCACTGTCAATTTCAATCGATGCCGTTCTGGTTCCACTTAATGTGGGAGCAAATGAAATGGTGAAACTTGTATTATCCGTTGACCCAAGTGTGTTTTGCAGTCCCGAAATATTCAAAGTAAAGTCAGAAGAGTGAGCACCCGTTAAGGATATGGTATTAATATTCAGATCTTCAGGTGCTCCAATATTCTCTAATACAATAGTTACTGCAGAAGAAGTTGACAATAGATTTATTGTACCAAAATTATGAGTTGAACCGGAGCTAACCGGAGAGCCCCCAATACTAACCTGTAAGTCTTGTGCAAATAATTTCTCATTGGCACGATCACGGGCATTTAGTTCGGCAAAAAGCAGAGTTGCAGGTAGCTGAATAAGCACCAAACTCAGAAAAACCCTGAAATACCTGATTCGATTAAAGGTCCACATTACAAAGCCAAAAAATAGACGAAAAACAAAGAAATTTATGATTTTAGGGTGTTAAAAACGATTGTTTCTGATCTGAGGCTTTGAATCACCATGCCTTGAAGGAAAGTCAACCGCAATTCGAAAACACTCATAGAGTACGTAAGATTTAAAGTCAAAATCATCCAATAATCGATCCGAACTAACAAAGTTAGCAGAAAGAACCTGAGTTTATCCGCCCAGAAATTTAAATGTAACTCGTAGTTTCACGCCAGAATTAGCTAAAAACAGTGATTAACCTAAGTTTCTACGTTTTCTGGATCGGGATGGCCGTGGTTCTGTACACCTATGTAGGGTATGGCCTTATTATTTACATATTTTCTGAGATTAATGGCAAGAGAAAGATTCCTGAAATCCAAACAGATTCCGAACTCCCGGATGTAACGCTCTTGATTGCAGCTTATAATGAGGAACGATTTATAGCCTCAAAAATTAAAAATTCACTGTCTCTGGATTATCCACTGCAGAAATTGAACGTCTGGATTGTTGCCGATGGATCAACCGATAAAACCGTTGCCATCGCCCAAAACTTTCAAGCCGTAAAAACATTCTACATGCCTGAAAGAAAAGGAAAAATCCATGCCGTGAATAGGGTAATGAAATTTGTAAATAACCCTATTGTTGTTTTCTCTGACGCAAACACTCATTTGAATTCAGATGCTTTAAAAAATATTGTGCGCCATTTTCAAGACAATAAAGTAGGCGGGGTGGCTGGTGAAAAAAGGATTGCGGTTAACAATGAAGATAATGCCTCGGGCGCTGGCGAGGGGCTTTATTGGAGATATGAATCAACTTTAAAAACTCTGGACTCCAACCTGACAACTGCAATAGGGGCTGCCGGAGAACTATTTGCTCTGCGCCCTGACCTATACCATGAACCGGCACCCGATACCATCATCGAAGATTTTGTTACTTCACTGAAAATTGTTGCCCGAGGATATCGGTTCGTATACGAACCTGAGGCATATGCGATAGAAACTGCATCAGCCAGTATTCATGATGAATGGAAAAGAAAAGTCCGGATTTCTGCGGGAGGACTTCAGGCTATCGGGAGACTACCAGAACTTTTGAATCCATTTCGATATGGACTAATTACCTGGCAATATTTGTCGCACCGGGTTTTGCGTTGGACTTTAGCACCTTTTGCTTTGCCCCTTTTAATTTTATCAAACTTCGTTCTCTACAATGAATCGCCCTTCTATCAACTCTGTTTATTTGGCCAACTGACGTTTTATGCAATTGCCATTGTGGGTCACTATCTGAGAGAAAAAAAAATCACAATAAAGGGGCTCTTTGTGCCTTACTACTTTTCAATGATGAACTTATCTGTCTTTGCTGGCATCGGGCGCTTGCTGAGAAAACAACAATCTGTGATTTGGGAAAAATCCGAAAGAGTATGACTAGTAAAATCACATCGGTCGTTGGATTTTTGTACCTTTGGATAAGGGTAATAATTTGATTTAATAGCAATTTTTAAAATAATCGTATGAACTGGGTGTCTATCTTAAAGTGTCCCATTACAGGACAAGACTTACGGCTACTTAATAAGGATGAAATTTCGATTTTAGCTACCAAAGATCTCTGGCAAGTTGATGGTGAAAGTTTAAAAGAAAAAATTGAAGACGGCCTCATAACGCTTGATACAAAATACATTTATCCAATAATTAATGGAATAATTCTGCTATTGAAGGATTTAGCTATTGTCGATTTACCTGATAAGATTTTGGGTGAGGGTATTAGCAAGGAAAAGAAACTTGTGAAGGATTTCTATGATAATCGTGGATGGCAGACTACTGAAAAGGGAGATTATGAAGATGCCGATATTTTCGAGGATTTAAGACCTGTTTCTGCAGAGTATTTAAAAAAATGTCATGATCGTGTCAGTAAGCATCTTAAACAATCAGGAGAGTATATGCTTGATGCTGCATCAGGGGCCCTACAATATGAAGATTATCTTCAATACTCCGCGAATTATTCCTATCGTGTTTGCATTGATCTCTCATTCAGAGGATTGGTTGAATGTAAAAGAAAGCTTGGGGCAAAAGCAATTTGCATTTTGGGAGATATTACAAAGCTTCCAATCAAGAGCAACTCCATGGATGGATTTATTTCGCTAAATACAATCTACCACATACCTAAGGACGAGCAAATTCAGGCAATAAAGGAGTTACATCGAGTATTAGATCTTAATTGTAAGGGAGTAGTTGTCTATGATTGGTATAAACATTCCCGCTGGATGAATCTTACTCTATTACCCTTCCGGGCCTATGAATATTTCAGGCAAAGATTAAGAAGACTTTTTTCAAGGGTGAATGGAAAAGGTGAGCCTACCAAAATGTTATATTTTTATACTCACCCATATTCATATTTCGTAGACAACTTACCGTTCAAATTCGAACTTGCGGTTTGGCGTTCAGTTAGTGTTCCGTTTATGAAAGTTTACATTCATTCCTGGTTTTTTGGAAAACAAATTCTCAGGTGGCTTTATAAACAAGAGGAATTAAATCCTGAAAAATTTGGTTTGAATGGAGAATACCCGATGATGGTATTTGAAAAATCTGAACCAGCGTAATTTCAGTTATTCAACGATCTCAGTTAGCTCCATTTCAAATACCAGGTTTGAGTTAGCTGGCACATTAACGTTGGTACCTTGCGTTATCTGATTTCCAAATCCAAGGCCCGAAGGAACATAAAACGTTGCCTTACTTCCGACAGGCATTTTTTGAAGCCCTGCCTGAAACGCATAAATGTAATTGATCACACGACTATCAAATATTGAGGTCGGTCCATTGGAACCAGTGAAAAAGATCGTTCCATTTGACAAAAGTTTCCCGGTATAGGTAATCTTAATTTTGCTGTAAAGATTGGGTATTGAACCTGTTCCTACTTGATTAATGGAATAGCGGAGACCTGATTTGTCCTTGATAGCAGCAATAGAGTTTGCAGCAAGGTAACTATCGATAGCTACTGTATCACTCGCCAATTGTTGCTTTTCTGATTCAGAAGTAACGACAGAATGAAGTTGTACCTCAAAAATGAGATTGGAATTAGCCGGAATGCTATTTACAACATTCGCTCCATAGCCGTACCCTGATGGAATGTATATTCTGGCTTTGGTTCCTGCTGGCATCAGTGAAAGGCCAAGCTGAAAACCTACTATTAAATCTTTTATACTTGAAGTAGTATTCTTCCCCTGATCAAAAATCACTTCTGATAAGAGACGCCCTGTATATGAGAACTTAACCGAACTGGAAGCCTTGGGTGGGAATCCAGCACCTAAAGAATCAATTACAAAACGTACTCCACTCGGATCCTTCATAGCAGTGATATTTTTTGACTTCAAATATTTACTGATGGAAGTAGTGTCCGCAATCCACTGTTCTTCAAGAGAAACGGAAGGTTGTGTATCCACATTGAAACAAGAAGAGAGCATTGCCGTAAACAAAACGACAATTAAAACAGGAAAAAAGAAGGGGCGCATAGTTGACTTTTCTTTCATATAAACGGACAAAGGAAAGAAAAATTTCAAAATGTTGGGTTTTATATATTTTCTGGGGTTTTTTCTAAAACCTGACATTCATCATTGGTCATTTGAAAATCAATACACATCTTACACAGAATAAATTCCGGGTCATGAAAACGATACTAATTCCTACTGATTTTTCGGCTAATGCGAACAATGCGCTTGAATATGCGGCTGAAATTTCTCATCACGCAGGTGCCTCCCTGCACTTACTCCATGTTTACACACCCATCGTTTCACGAAGCAACATAATCAGTGCCCTCATTACCGATGAAGTAGAAGACGCCAAAAAAGAAGCGCTTGATAAGTTGCATATATTTCGTTCAACGCTTGAAAGTGAATACCCTGGCATTTCCTGCAAAACAAGCGTATCGGTTGGTGAGGCTGTAGAAGAAATCCTGAATGCAACAAAGGCAATAAATGCCGACTTGATAATTATGGGAACACTCGGAGCAAGTAATCTGGCCCGAACCCTCTTTGGAAGCAATACTGCTTCTGTAATTGAAAAATCAGCATGTCCGGTACTCTGCGTTCCGGCAGAGTGTACATTTAAAGTACCCAAACGGATTCTTTTCTCAACTAATTTTTCATATGATGATATTCAGGGTGTTATAAAATTGGTGTCAATTGCAAGGCCTTTTAAATCCGAAATAATGGTGGGGCATATCGATACTTCAACAGAAGAAGATGCAGAAGAGGCTTCCATGCAAAAATTTGTTAAGGAGGTAGAATTGGCAACCAACTATCCTAAGTTCACTCAAAAGATTGTGAGTGATCACAACGTTAGCATGGGACTCGATTTAATCATACAGGAGTATGAGGTCGACTTGGTAGCTCTTTCTACCCACAAGAGAAATTTTTTTGAAAAGTTCTACAATCCAAGCCTCACTAAAAAAATTTCCCTGTATTCGAGTATACCTATCTTAGTATTCCAAAATCCACATGATGATGAAGATACAGGAAAAGATTTTTAGTAATTAGATATGGAGGGGCAAAATACTAATGAACTTTATGCCTTAGTTTCAGCTAAAGCCAAGGAAATTGAAAACGAACTGCGAAGGTCAAATCGATGGCAAGCATATCCTTTACCAGATGAAAAATTCACGGACCTAGGAGCCTTTGGTACAAACACTATGTCTTTTGAACAATGGTTACAGTTTGTCCTGATCCCACGGATCTCTGAAATTATAGAATCGAAAGATGCATTTCCGGAAGAAAGTCAACTGTCAACATATGCTATTCGGTACTTTGATGGAGATGATGACTCTGGCTCGTTGCAGGGAATTCTATACGACCTTGATCAGCTCATCAATAAAAAAACTGAATCACCTTTAATACAGGCACAACAACCTAATTTAAATTCTGCTCCGCCTACTGTTTCGGTTGGAGATTCAACTATTCCTGCTGTACTTTTCTCAATTTCTGAAGTTCTGCCTCAGTTCGAGTTGAAAGATTTAGAAAGTCAGTTACAAACCTTTGATACTTTCCTTGAGATTCTATCACCTACGGTTCGACCTGCCATCAGCACCATGATTAAAAAAGCAGCTGATAAGACTGTTGATCAAACGTGCAGGCAGAGGCTTGAACAAGCATCCAGAAATGTGGCTGTGGGCAAGCAAGCTGCAGCTCCTTACAATCACGAAGAGGCTATGAAAAAATATCAGGAAGAACACCGAAAGAATTATCCAACCCAGGATTCCTGACTTATAGTCCCAGGCTAATGGGCATTTATCCATCCAAAGCTTTTTAACGAGTTGTCCGCTTTTCATTTTACTTATCTTTATGGATATAAATTAAAAAATGAAAAATGTTAGATTGGTTTTAGGTAGTGGTGGCGCAAGGGGTATGGCTCATATTGGAGTAATTGAAGAGCTGGAAAAGGAAGGGTTTATTATAAAAGAAGTGGTTGGTTGCTCGATGGGTGCAGTAGTAGGTGGAATCTATTGTGCGGGGTATTTAGCCGAATATAAACACTGGTTGATTAATCTTTCCCGCTTAGACGTTTTTAGGTTGCTGGACTTTACACTTTCTGCGCAGGGCTTTGTAAAAGGTGAACGGGTGTTTAAAGCCATTGAAGAATTTATTGGCGATCATAAAATCGAGAATTTCAAAATTCCCTTTACGGCTGTAGCTGCAGATATTACCTACGAAAAAGAAGTTCATTACCGATCGGGGAGTTTATTCAAGGCATTACGGGCTTCAATTGCTATCCCAACTGTTTTCACCCCCGTAAAAGAAGGCAAATCGCAATTGGTAGATGGTGGTGTACTGAATCCCTTGCCCATGAATCTGGTTAGTAAAGAGCCGGGCGATTGGCTTGTAGTAGTAAATCTGAATGCCAACATCCCTTATGCTCAAAATAATTCTGTTGTAGATGAAAATAAGGAACGGGCAGCGTATCTAAAAATGATTGATGCGATTCGCGCTTCGTTACCCAGGTTTGAGACCAGGGCCGAGAATACCGCTGAAAGCCTGGGACTATTTGATCTGCTTAACAAGTCGTACGATCTTACTCAAGACAGACTGACTGAACTGATGATTAACATCCACAAGCCTGACCTTGTCGTGAACATTTCGCGCAATGCCTGTGGCGTGTTTGAGTTTTATCGGGCCAATGAAATTATTGAAGCTGGAAGAAAAGCTTTTCATCAGGTGTATGGCCGAGACAAAGCTGCATAGCACTAATCCGTAATTAATTCGCTACCTTTGCACGTCACTCCTCCAAATTCCCGTAGAAACACACTTTCTGCGTAGCCGCTCAAGGCGGATTCGAGCCAAGAGGCGTCTAACTAAACGATAACACGGTTTCCGTGTATCAAACAATTAAAACATGTCATTCGAAAAATTAAATCTCATTGAACCTATTTTTAAATCTTTACAGGCCGAGGGCTATACCAAGCCCACTCCTATCCAGGAACAATCTATTCCTGTTTTATTGGAACGCAGAGATCTGTTAGGTTGCGCTCAAACAGGCACCGGAAAAACTGCAGCCTTTGCAATACCTATCCTTCAGCTTCTACATCAGGATGAACTATAT
This sequence comes from Cyclobacteriaceae bacterium, assembly GCA_040079965.1. Classification (GTDB taxonomy): domain Bacteria; phylum Bacteroidota; class Bacteroidia; order Cytophagales; family Cyclobacteriaceae; genus ELB16-189. The sequence continues at coordinate 1,893 of JBEBJH010000181.1, read as the reverse complement.
AAAAAAGGACCTGCCGGTATTAAAGTATTGATCTTAACTCCTACCCGTGAATTGGCTATTCAGATAGGCGAAAGTTTCGCAGCCTACGGAAAACTTCTTCGGATAAAACACACTGTTATTTTTGGTGGTGTACCACAACGCTCTCAAACCGATGCGCTACGTGCCGGGGTAGATATTCTGATTGCAACACCCGGTCGTTTGCTTGATCTTATGGATCAACGTTATGTTCGGCTGGAGCACCTAAAAACATTTGTGCTTGACGAAGCTGACCGTATGCTTGACATGGGTTTTATTCATGATGTGAAGAAAATCATTGGTCGCATTCCGGCTAAACGCCAAACCATCTTCTTCTCGGCAACCATGCCGGCAGAAATTTCAAAACTGGCAGATACTATCTTAACAAACCCTGTGCGTGTAGAGGTAACTCCGGTTTCCTCCACTGCCAATACGGTTAGACAAGAAATCTACTTCGTAGACAAAAACAATAAACGCTCACTTTTACTTCATTTGTTAAAAGACAATGCGATTAATACAGCGCTGGTGTTTACCCGCACCAAGCATGGTGCCGACCGCGTAGCAAAAGATTTAAATCGTGCAGGTGTAATGGCCGAAGCCATTCATGGGAACAAATCACAAAATGCAAGGCAACGCGCATTGAGCAATTTTAAATTGCAACAAACACGGGTTTTAGTTGCAACCGATATTGCTGCCCGGGGTATCGATATTGATGAACTCTCGCACGTTATTAATTACGAATTGCCTAACATTCCGGAAACCTATGTGCATCGCATTGGTCGTACAGGCCGTGCCGGGGCCAGCGGTATTTCTATTTCGTTCTGTGATGCCGAAGAAAGAGCGTATTTGAAAGACATTCAGAAATTGATTGGCAAATCAGTACCTGTGGCTGAAAACAATCCCTATCCATTGAGTGGTTCTGCAATGAATCGTCCGGTGGAGGCACCTAAACAGAATTCACAACGCAGGCAAGGATTTAAGCGTCCATCATCATCTGGACCGCACAAACAGTCTAACTCAAATAATTCAACCAGTTCCAGATCAACGAACTCATCGTCCTCTTCGTCCAGAAGACCGAGCAGAGACTGGAAGAGTATGCCTCGCGAGCAGAATTATTAATCTGATTTTTCACGAAAGCCACAGATTCACAGATAAGTTCAGTGAATCTGTGGCTAATTTTTTTGAAACTGAAGTCATCATTGCTTCCTCTGATTAAATTAGATTAGTTACTTTTCAATCATGAAGATTGGCCTTCTTTCTGATACACACAGTTACCTCGATCAAAAAATTCTCAGCTACTTTAATGAGTGCGATGAAATCTGGCATGCCGGTGACATCGGTGATCGCATGGTTGCTGATGAACTGGAAAAATTAAAACCCCTGCGGGCCGTGTATGGAAACATCGATGACAAAGACATGCAGGTTCGTTTTCCGGAAGATTTCTGGTTCACGTGCGAAGGCCTCACTATCTGGATGACACACATTGGCGGGGTGCCTCCAAACTATAATCCGCGAGTAAAAAAGATTTTAAAAGATAAGGTGCCGGATATTTTTATTTGTGGCCACTCACACATACTTCGGGTTAAAAAAGATCCGGCCTACAAAAACATGCTGTATGTAAATCCCGGAGCTGCCGGCAACCAGGGGTTTCATCCCATCAAAACGCTGCTTCGGTTTGAAATTGTTGGCAAAGAGATCCGAAATATGGAGGTTATCGAGTTGGGTAAGCGTGGAGCAATAGAGAAATAATCTATAAAAAATCCATCTTAAAAATACCTTCGATGTCGGCCTGAGGTTCTCGAAGGCTATTTTGGAAACAACTTAAGGCTTCGAGTGCCTCAGCCTGACAATCGTGCTGATTTGAGATGGGTTCTAGTT
>JBEBJH010000180.1:0-10412 GCA_040079965.1 Cyclobacteriaceae bacterium | reverse complement strand
GATGTGTATAAGAGACAGGTTTTGGTAGTTTATATGCTTTTAAGAAAACTGGTACTACCTATTTTGCTCATTTCTTGTATTCAAGAACTTTCTGCACAAGAACTTGTGTTTGATCAGCCTATAAAAGTAGGCTCTCAAATTAATTCTGACGATGAGGAGTTGGGGCCTTTACTTTCAGATGATGGTAAGACGATGTATTTTTCAAGGGCTTTTCATGCCAACAATGCAGGCGGGAAGTTTGCAGGCGCAGATATCTGGGTCTCGAAAAAAGACGAACAAGGAAATTGGTTGCCAGCATCGAACGCAGGGAGCCCATGGAATAATAAGCAGTCTAATTCGGTTGTTGGAATTAACCTTGATCACACAGTCGTTTATCTCTTGAATGCATATTCAAATAAGAGTGGGATTGCATTCTCAAAATTATTTAGTGGTGCCTGGAGAACTTCGGAGTTTATCCCTATTCCCGGAATTAATCGGGATGATTTTGTTGGATTTTATGTAAGTCCAACTTTTGATGTGATATTAATTTCTATGAAGGGGAAAGACAGTTTTGGGGAAGAGGATTTGTATGTGAGTTTAAAGGACTCCTTTGGAAAGTGGACAGAACCCAAAAATTTAGGACCAACAATCAATACTAAAGGTTTTGAAATCTCTCCTTTTTTGAGCCAGGACAAAAAGAGACTTTTCTTTTCCAGCAATGGGCACCCGGGGTTTGGAGATGCCGATATTTTTTATTGCGATCGGTTATTCGATTCATGGGAGACCTGGTCTGTACCAAAAAATTTAGGAGACAGAATAAATTCCAAGTCATATGATGCTTTTTTTTCCATCTATTCTGATAGTGTTGCTTTTTTTTCCAGCAATAGAAACGATAAGGCATCAAACATTTTTACGACTGAAATCAATAAGACTAGACAATCTATTAATTTCGATCGACAATACCTCACCTCAAAGGAAGTGGGTGAATTAATAGGAAATACGGTTTCAAGAAAAATAATATTTGACAATGGATCTTCGAGCCTAAGTGCTAGTCAAAAGGAGATTTTATACTTCATTGCTAACAAGCTTTTGGTAAAAACGGAGATTAAATTTCAATTGACAACATTTGATACCGACCAGTCTAAGCTTGCAAAGGATAGATTAGCCTCAATAGTTGAGCAATTGAATTTGGTGGGTATAGATAATTATCGGATCAGGTTAGTTTCGCAAAATGCTGATGATAAGTATGATTCAAATACTATTGAAATAATCTTTTTCAGGTAATCTAAGTTCTAAACGGTTTATAGAATCTTGTATGCGCAAGGGCTAACATATCTAAGTCTCCTACCGTATCTCCATAAGCAATAATTTGATCAAAGGAATTTAGGTTGAAGTATGATAGAATTTTGTTCTTTTTATACACACCATTGCAATTTTTCCCATCAATTTTTCCCGTTAATTTTTTTTTGACTACCTCAAGATTAGTAGCAAGACATACTATCCCGTTTTTATTACACCAGGGGGCAACCCAATTATCTGCAGAAGCTGTGACAACGGCCAGGGTCGCATCATTGTCTTTGTATCTTTTTAATTCAGCAAGAGCTTTGGGGCGCACGAGTTGATCAATCTTGCTTGAGAAATCAGCGCAAATTTTATCGAACTTATCAACGTCTTCGCCTTTAAAAAACCAGGTTAGCACAACTTCTTTGGCTTGTTGACTTGAGATTATTTTTAGCAAGCGCAATAAAAGAATGGGTGATAATATGACCATTCCAGTTAAATATTTTCTTTCTCCACTATAATATTTTATAAAGACAAATAAAGTATCCTTGCGCGTGATAGTGCCATCAAAATCAAATAAAACAAGGGTTTTCACTTCGAATAGATAATGAGGTAAAAGCTAATTACCCAGCCCAGTATTGTTAACAAAATGAATTTATCAGTTAATAAAATTTCTGTTGGAGAACCGCTTCTCCTCTCAACAAAGGTAATTTGAAGATACCTCATGATTCCGGCCATGACGAATACAGATGTTGCGAATAAGTAGTGGCTTGAAAATTTTTCGGATACTTCAGGTGAAACTGTGTACATGATATAGGCTACCAAAATAACAGACGAAAGCAGGGTTAAGCAGGAATTAATAAATTCTAAATTGTACGCTTTGGAGACTTCACGTAAATTTTGTCCTGTTTTTTCATGGAGAACTAAATCGTCTCGTCTTTTGGCGATCACTATGAATAAAGCGAGTAAAAGAATCATTATAGAAAGCCAATGAGAGACAAAAACATCAACAAGAACACCACCACTGTAAACTCGAAGGAGAAATCCAGCGGCAACGATAAACAGATCAAGGATAGGAATATTTTTTAAACCGTAACAGTATCCAAGATTTAGAATAAAATAGGCGAGGAGTATATAAAAGAAATCTAGGTTCAGCGTCAACGACAAGCCTAATCCTGCAAGGAGGAGAGCCAGAATTAAAATTAAAGCTGTATTTCCGGAAATCTGACCAGATGCTATGGGTCGGTATTTTTTTTGAGGATGTCTTTGATCTAACTTCTTGTCTTGAAAATCATTAATAACGTAAACACCAGAGGCCACCAAGCTAAAAGCGAAAGCTCCTATTGCAAGAATGTATAACTGAGAAAATTCAAAAATATTCCCTGCAAAGAATGTAGGAATAAAAAGAAATAGGTTTTTAACCCATTGTTTGATTCTTAAGAGTTTTAGAATGGGTTTCATACGAAATCCAGTTACCAGATATTTTCAAGGTCCTCCTTTTTGTAAAGATGATCTCGAGTGGTGTACAGTGTTTTGGAGACCTTACCTTTAAGCTGTAATGGATCTTTTGTGAAAAGTCGTGAAAGCCAGGCAATCGGTAAAAGGAATACAAAGTAGATTACAGAGAGAAGAATTCTGGAGTTAATCCAGCCTAAACCTAGCGCAATTTTAAACCATACCCATTCTATCCATTTGGCAATGATGGGGAAAAAGATACACAATGCTCCAATAGCAGTGGATACTTTGATAAGTATTGGTGCGTTAAAAATCCAGGATATTGCGAGAAATCCCGTCACAATTACAAGAATTGTTTTATACCGATCTTGATTTTGCACGACTTAAAAAATTAAAATAGAGTATAAATAAAAGGTGCTACGGCAGAGCCTCCACCAACAACGATTAATATTCCAATAAATATCAACAAGAGGATGATTGGGGTTAACCACCATTTCTTTCTTTCTTTCATGAATTTGAAAAGATCTTTTAGGAAGTCCATAGCTATTTGTATGAGTTAGTTCAATGATAGTTAATAAAATTAATCAAGCGTAAATTCCTCTTTCCAATTATCCTTCTCCAACCACTCAGGTTGTTGTTTTTTGTCAAAAACATAATTACCGACCACCAGGAAATCCATTTCAGTTCGCATGAAACAACGGTATGCATCTTCCGGGGTACAAATAATGGGCTCCCCACGAACGTTAAAACTTGTATTTACAATAACGCCATACCCGGTAAGTTTCTTAAACTCCTCAATTAGCTCATAATATTTGGGATTGGTTTCCTTGTGCACGGTTTGTATACGCGCAGAGAAATCAATATGAGTTATCGCTGGCATGTCGGATCTTAGGTGATAAAGTTTCTCTTTTAGTGACATGGCATCATACCCTTCAGGCAAAGGTTTTCTTCTTTCTTTTTTTACAGGCTGTACTAACAGCATGTAAGGGGATGTCGAATCATGATCGAAATACGTTGCACAATCTTCTGCCAGGACAGAAGGAGCAAAAGGACGGAATGATTCGCGGTATTTAATCTTTACATTCAATTTTTTTTGCATTTCCTCGTTGCGAGGATCTCCTATAATGGAACGACCACCTAAAGCACGTGGCCCGAATTCCATTCTACCCTGCATCCAACCGATTACGTTTCCTTCGGATAACTTAAGGGAAACATCCTTACAGAGTTGATCAAAATCTTCAAAGTGGGTGGCTTGTGCGTTGTATTTTCTTTTGGTGAGTTCGACATCAAGATCAGAATACTCAGGGCCGAGGTAGGAACCCTTCATTGCATCCATGCCATCTCCTATGATTCGGTCTTTTTCAAAGTAAATATGATAGGCTGCTTGAGCTGCCCCTAAAGCCCCACCCGCATCTCCGGCAGCAGGTTGAATAAAAACGTTTTTAAAAATCCGAGTATTATAAACCTTCCCATTGGCAACACAGTTTAGTGCAACCCCCCCAGCCATGCATAGATAATCTGAGTTAGTTAATCGTTTGGCCTCTTGAGCCATTTTGATAACAGCTTCTTCAGTAATCTCCTGGATCGCCAATCCGAGATTACAGTGATGCTGTTCCAATTCAGCTTCTGGTTTTCTATAAGGAAATCCGAAAAGTCTCTCCCACTTATCTTCATGAACCATGCGAAGCCCTGTTGCATAGTTGAAATACTCTTGATTGAGCCAAATGGAACCGTCCTCTTTAAGGTCAATCAGATTTTTTTTAATTATTTCTACATATTTTTTTACTTCTGCACCGTTAGGTACTCCATAAGGGGCCAGTCCCATCAGTTTGTATTCCCCTGAGTTAACCCTAAACCCAAGAAAATAAGTGAAAGCAGAATAAAGCAAACCAAGGGAATGTGGAAATTTCAATTCTTTAAGAATTTTTATGTCCTTTCCCTTGCCATGACAAATGGATGCGGTTGCCCACTCACCAACACCATCAATCGTGAGGATAGCGGCATCTTCGAATGCAGAGGAATAAAAAGCACTAGCGGCATGAGATAGGTGATGTTCAGGGAAAAGGAGTTTTACTTTTTTCTTGTTGTAGTTTTCGATCTTTCCCAACTCTTCATGAATCAATCTCTTAAGAAACATTTTTTCCTTAAGCCAAACTGGAATTGCCGTAATAAATGAAGACAAACCCTTTGGAACAAATGCATAGTAGGTTTCAAGAAGCCGTTCAAACTTAAGTAATGGCTTATCATAAAACGCAATAGCATCGAGTTGATCAATCTTGACACCTGCATATTCAAGACAAAACTTAACTGCATGTGAGGGGAAATTCGGATCGTGTTTTTTGCGGGTAAATCTTTCTTCCTGCGCGGCTGCGATAATCACACCGTCTTCAATAATAACTGCCGCAGAGTCATGATAGAATGCGGAAATACCGAGAATTTTCATTGATTGATCAAATTGGAATAGATTAAAGGAATCTCAGAAGTGAATTTGCTAGTTTTTGATGACCTTGGGCATTGAGATGATCGTCAAGAATGAAATAATCATTGTCCAGAAATTCGTTTTCTAATCTGATTAAAATAGCATTTTTTATATGTTCGGGATATTCTCCTGAACGGACTAACTCTTCCAAAGCATTTATAAATTGGTTGGTATTTGCGTTGTGACTACCGACCTCAAATATGACTATTTTTTTTAACTTTAATTGTTCGAAATTCATCAAAACTTCAAGAAAAGTGGCCGCCTCCTGATGAAAATCTCTAGGATCTTTATTTCTATTTGTTATCAAATCTCTTAATAAGAACCTTCCAATTGTCCCTACTAATTTCCCTGGATAATACCTCTTATCATGCTTATAAGCTTGGCAAAGGCTATCGTAACGAGCTTTCGTAGAAACGGGTAAAACATTGTTATTTCGTATAAACTCAGAGTTTTCGGCTGCATCCGTTGCATGATATTGAATTACAACAGTCTTTAATGAGTCCTTCGCAATCGATTTCAGTAAAATCATCTCACGAACAGTGCCAAATGAAGAGACTCCAGCATTTAATGCCCTTTTTCCTGTTGCCTTGACAAGCTGAGGAAAAGCCTCGTTCTGATTTACTCCCCAACCCATCGTAAATGAGTCTCCAAGGAAAATTATCTCCGGAGATCCAAGCGCTTTATCCGAGTCCCGTAGACCCATTTGATTGATTTCTACAGGAGTGGAGAATTCTATATTTTCGAATGTACAGAAGCCAGGTTTTAACAGATAGAATAATTCAGGGTCATACTGAGCACAAGCTGCTTCAACCTGAATCGTATTCCTACCGACCTGGCTATAGTAGCTAGTAAAAGCTTTTTTAGCAAAAGAGGGAATTTTTGAAGGATTAGAGTATTGAAACCAAAGTAAAATTTCAAGAAAAGCTAAGAAAATTAGAACAACCATTAGATTAAAGGAAATGAAAATGATAGTACCTTTGGTATCCTTTTTTAAAGCCATTGAAGAATGCTGTTAGAAACCTTAAATATAGCGATAGAGTATGGTTTGGTTAAAAAAAATTAGACGTTCTTTGTGAGTAAATCTAAACAGTTTGATGCCATAATATTAATTACAGCCTCGCGCTGGGACCAGAATTATTCGTCAGCATCGATTTCGCTTGGGAGGGAATTATCAAAAACTCATGTTGTCTTTTTTATTGATAATCCATTTACTTTTCAGGATATTTTAAGGGGCTTCCGAAGGCCTCAAATAAAAAAGAGGTTAAAATCATTGATTTTTGGTAAATCAATTTACAGACAGATTGAACCTGATAATAAGAACTGGATTGCGGTTACACCATTAGCTATAATGCCAATAAACTGGTTGCCCGAGGGTGTATTTTATGACCTACTTTCATATCTAAATAACAAAATATTTTTGCGGGCAATTAGGAGGGTCATCCGAGATCATAAATTACGGAACTATATTCTGTTCAATTCATTTAACCCATTTTACGGTTATTCATTACCCCCGAGTATTAAGCCTGCAGTTAGCTTGTATCAATCACGAGACAATATTATGGAATCGGAGTATTTAAACAGGCACGGACCCCGTTTAGAACATAAGGTGGCTCAATCTGCAAATATCCGTTTGGCAACCTCAACTGAATTAGTCAACATACTTTCAACACCTTCTCACCCTTTTATCTTTTTTCCAAATGCTGCAGATTTTGATTTGTTTATCAAGGCTTCTGAACCAATTCAAGGTATCCCCGAAGAATTATCAAAGTTAAAAAGACCGATTATAGGTTACATGGGCAATATTTGTCTACGCCTGGATTATGAATTATTGTATAAAATTGCAATCCATTTTAAATGGTGTACGTTGTTGATGGTAGGGCCGCGTGATGACGACCGGCATCATAGATTTAATTTTGATGAGTTGGAAAATGTGGTATTTACGGGAGGCAAAAATATTGTTGAATTGCCAAAATATTTATCCGTGATGAATTGCGCAATTCTCCCTTTTAAAAAGAATGCATTGACAAGAAGTATCTATCCCTTGAAGATCAATGAGTATTTGGCGGGAGGAAAGCCGGTAGTTTCTACAGATTTTTCACCGGACATTAAGTCGTTTAAAGACTTCATACTTATCAGCGAAAGTCATGAGGATTTTATTGCGAAGCTTGACACAGCATTGGCGGACGTTGATTCTGAAAGAAAGAGGGATCGAATATCGGAAGCCAGAAAGAATAGTTGGACCGGGCGAGTAGAGTTATTTTGGGAAATAATAAATAAGTATCAATCGGCATAATATTGGTATTTTTAAAAAGGCTTGTATTCGAAAATAATAAAGTAATTTGAATTGGTTTAATTAATGAAAGATGGATATTCTTTATATTCTTAAAGTTCTGTGGCGGAAGAAATGGTGGTTAATTTTAATTCCTGTTATTGCAGCGGGTAGTGCATATTTATTCTCTCTCAAGCTAGTTAACCAATACCGCGCATCAACACAAATTGCCACGGGATTTACAACCAATGAGGCAATTCGCGTATCGGATGAAAGAGCGTCTCCCCGTGATACTGAATTAAGTTTTAACAATATGCTCCTCTCAATGAATTCTGGGATATGCACCAATCTTCTATCATACAGATTGATCCTCCATGATCTTGATTCGGCAGAAACATCCTTTAGAAATAAGTCAATGAATGAAAAATCTAGTCTTACGCAAGAAGATTTTACTCTTTCCAATAATGTTTTTAAACGTAAACTGGAAGGTTTAGAATTACTTACACTGGACGATGAACATGCAACAACTTTACTTGCGACTTTAGATGCCTATGGTTATGGATACCAGTTTGTTAAGGGAGGTCTAAGAATTTATCGGGTTCCCAATACTGATTTCATCCAGGTTGAATTTGTTTCAGAAAACCCTAATCTTTCAGCATTTGCAGTCAACGCGTTTTGTGAAGAATTTCTAAGATATTACCGAGGGCAGAGGGCAGAGGGCTCCAATATTTCTGTGACATTTTTTAAACAACTTGTTGAGCAAAAGAAGAGGGAAATGGATGAGAAAAGCGAAACTCTCAAAACATTTAAGGCAACTAATAGTTTCGTTAATCTTAATGAGGAGGGTAGTTCATCAAGATTATTACAGATTTCAGATCTTGAAATGCAAAAGGATAACATTGAAAGTAATCTTTATGGTTTGAATTTATCGCTTGTCCGTTTCAATAAAGAATTGACAAGTGGTGCTTCAACAATTTCCGGATCTTCAAATGCCAAAGTCTTACAATTGAGAGCAAGGATCAATAGGCTCAATGAACAATACATTACTTCAGGATCAAATAACACGGTATTATTGGATTCTCTCAATCTCCTTCGTGATCAACTCAAAGTCGAGATGTCAAACATTAATACTGGGTCTAATCAGGCATCGGGACTCACAAAAACCGAACTTTCGAGCAAGGTTAATGATTTGCAAATTGAAATTGCCATTGAACAATCTAAATTAAACTCAGTAACTACTAAACTTAGAAATCTTAAGGGAAGCATCTCTGGCTATGTATCAAAGGAAGCTGTTGTTGCCAGTTTAACTAGCGAAGTGGAAGTCGCTACGAAAGAATATTTGGAGGCAGTAAATCGTTTTAATGAAGCAAATAATAAATTACTTGCTTCCACGAGTACAATCCGACAATTATTTAAGGCCCCGGCACCGGCTAGTCCTATTAGTAATAAAAGACTTCTGATTGTTGGGGCAGCAGGATTTGCCTCTTTCTTTTTTTGTGTTTTTGTCCTGGTCTTGTTAGAGTTACTAGACACAACCCTTAAAACCACTGATCATTTCAAACGTACTGTAAAGTTGAATTTGGCTGAACAACTTATAAGAATAAATACTCAATCACTGAATTTTAATACACTTTTTGACTCAAAGACGAATGCTGTTGATTTAGAAATGTTTAAAGAGTTTGTTAGAAAATTGCGATTTCAGATTGAGTCTACCAAAGCTCGTATTTTTTTAGTAACCAGTTGTAAAAAGGGTGAGGGGAAAACCTTTATCACATTTACGTTAGCCTATGTAATGAGTCTGGTAAATAAGAAGGTCTTGATCATTGATACTAATTTTAAGAATAATGCTCTTACCAAATGGTTAAGTATAAAAAATGCGGATGTAAAACTGTTGGAGCGAAAGCCAGGTTATGAGGTTAAACTTTTAACAAAGGGATCGGACTCGAATTATAAAAAATCGACAGATGATAATGTTTATGACCTTGTTGCCCCTACACGCTTTAACAATATTTATATCATTGGTAATAATGGAGGCTTTGAATCACCCGATGAAATTTTATCAGGGCGTGATTTTAGTCAGCTAATTAGCATACTTTCTACTGAGTATGACTATATATTTCTGGAGGGTGCCTCACTCAATGACTATTCTGACTCAAAAGAGTTAATAAAATATGTTGATAAGGTTATACCCGTCTTCGCTGCTGATACTACAATAGGTCAATTAGATCGGGAATCTATTTCGTTTCTGAAGTCACTGGGGCATAAATTAACAGGGGCTATCTTGAATAAAGTTGATTTAAAAGATTTAAAACTTTAGCTCAAATCATTATAGAATTTTAAGATCTTCTTTTGAGATCTTCTCTTTGTTGTAGTGCTTGATTACCATTTGCTTTGCAATTTTTTTTGCAGTGGAAGGAGCTAAATTCACTACAAGTTCATGTTTTTCAGCATATCTCATAGCTCTATTTATTCTTGCCGGAGTCGCGTATTTCAAAAAAATGCCTTTATATAGACTAATATCTATTTCTCTGATTTCAATATTCTCAAAGATTAACTGGAAGACATCCTCGCTATTATCGACAGTTTTGTTTTCCAAACTACTATAAACCTTCAGTACATCATCAGGATTTACATTATCAATAATCTTTAAAACCAGTTCCAAACTTAGATCAAGAGAATCCGTGATTCTGAAAACCTCCTCACTATACTTATTTAATGGTTTTTGAATTCTTTCAACCTGATTTTTGTATTTTTCGGGTATGTAGGATGGAAGCGTGTCACGGGTTATGACATCAGCCACGTAGGAGGGAATAAATACCTTATAAAAAAGTAATCCAGTTCCAACACCTAAGATGACGATTGCTAAAATAATAGATAGCCCCCTTTTGTACATTCCTCAAACTATTTAATGAATAAATATAAAGCAAATAAATGGATTAAGCCTGGCTT
>JBEBJH010000393.1:0-2283 GCA_040079965.1 Cyclobacteriaceae bacterium | reverse complement strand
CCGGAACGGTAACCTCGATTGAACACGGAGATGAACATGCCGAAACGGAAGTGGTTGTGAAGATCGGCAGCGTGCATGTAATTGTAACGAAGAAGCGTAAGCCCTACCACGAGGAAATTGATTTTACGAGACTAGGTCTCAATCCACGTGAGTCGGATATTGTGGTAGTGAAAATTGGGTACCTGGTACCTGAGCTCTACGACATGCGTGCCGACTGGATCATGGCACTTACACCGGGTGGGGTAGACCAGGATCTGGAGCGACTTGAATTCAAACGTATCAACCGCCCGATGTTTCCCTTCGATAAAGACATGCCCGATCCGGATCTCAAAGCGAAATTGGTTCCGTTGTCGGATGAATGATTAATTAAATCTAAATTCCCAATCCTCCGCGCCTTAGCGCCTCTGCGGTTCAATTTTTACCGCTAAGACCTGCCTGCGCGTAGCCGCTTCGGCAAAGGCAGGCACAAAGACGCAAAGTTAAAGCATGTTTATCCTCTGCGCCTCAGCGACTCTGCGGTTCATTATTTACTGCTAAGTCCTGCCTGCGCGTAGCCGCTTCGGCAAAGGCAGGCGCAAAGACGCAAAGTTAAAACAGGGGTACAAAAGAAAATTTTCAATGTAAAGGAGATTTTATCCTCTGCGCCTTAGCGCCTCTGCGGTTCATAGCAATACCGCTAAGACCATTGCCTTAACTTAATTCTCAAGCGCTCCATCATCCACCCAGCAGGTAATCAATTGAATCTGATCTGCGGGGAGCGTACTGTCAAACGGCATTGACTTGTTGCCGACTCTTGTTTTAATTTGAAGCACATTGCTTTTTACAACATTAAATTTGGTAAGGTCTATCCGGCCAGTGCCGGCCACATGACACCCTGACTTTGCACATGAGGTATCTATAATAGGTTTAATTTGGGTCGACCAACTTACCCCTGTATTAGTCCGGGGCACAGGGGCAGTAAAGGTATAGGAACAATTTTTTGCATCGCGCACAAAAACAGAATACGTACCATGGCTAAGGTTATTGAAAATGGAATCACTGGAGCTGATTCCATTATTAATTCTGAACGTGAAGGGCGCATTGCCTCCCGTGGGTCTTATTCGTAACGTACCGTTAGGAGTAAGGCACATTGAATTTTGGGTAGCGGTGGCTGTGGCCGTAAGCGTAGATTCAAAATTTCCGATCGCTACCAACAACGTATCCGAACAATTTTTAGAATCAAAAGCAATAATCGAATAACTGCCTGCCGAAAGTGATTTAAATACTGAACTTGCCTGTGCCTTACCGTTGATGGAGAAACTATAAGGTGGAAAGCCATTGGCTGCCAGTACTTCAACTTCACCATTGTTGAATGCGCAGGAGGCAAGATCTTTTTTCTGAACAAGGGAAATTTGCAAGGTACTGGTAGCACAATCGAAGTCGGGTGTTTCCTCGTTGCTGTCGCACGAAAACAGAATTGTAAAAACGACTGCAGAAACTAGTTTACCCTTCGTCACCGAACTTTTTGTTAGAGGCAAAGACAAATATAGGGAAGCTTTGGTGCACTGAGGTTAGACCGGAAGTGTCTTATGGCTGTTAGCCGATGGTATCACCGACTAATCACCCTGAAATGATTCTACCGGCTGCAGCTTTCCAGCGGAAACCGGACCACCAACTTTTTATGTTATCTTCGTCAACCTCAAGGTTAACCTACAAAAAAATGAATGACTTACGCCTGGCTGTCCTGATTGATGCCGACAACGTTCCCTATTCGCACATCAAAGAGATGCTGGAAGAAATTTCAAAGAACGGTACGCCCACTATCAAACGCATTTATGCCGACTGGACCAAGCCCACAGTGTCCGGCTGGAAAAACGTGCTGTTGGAAAATGCCATCACGCCCATTCAGCAATACAGCTATACTACGGGCAAGAACTCAAGCGACAGTGCGTTGATCATTGATGCCATGGATATTTTATATTCCGAGAAAGTAGAGGGCTTTTGCATTGTTTCTTCCGACAGTGATTTCACCCGGCTGGCAACACGGCTACGGGAAACCGGCATGAAAGTAATCGGCATCGGGGAAAAGAAAACACCCTTGCCCTTCATTACCGCTTGCGACAAATTTATCTACCTCGAAATCTTACGCGCAAAACCAGAACCCACCCGGGAAACCAGGCAGGTTAAAGTGAAACCCGAAAGCAGTCCGTTAAATAAAGTAGACACTGCCCTGATCAAACTCCTGACCGAAAGTGTTGCGGACCTGGCAGATGAAAGTGGCTGGACCTTTTTAGGCGAGTTGGG
>JBEBJH010000179.1:0-10445 GCA_040079965.1 Cyclobacteriaceae bacterium | reverse complement strand
CTGTGAATTCCAGGATTATTCCATGTCTCATCTCCAGATTGCTCTTAATGATGAGGTAGTCATGAATAACCTTTTTTCGTTTGTTGGTTGTTGAATCTAATTCTGGAAGATTCACAACGATTGAATTTCTACTCATAAATATTCTATATTAAAATTTTACTGTTCTAACTACTCCTGATGGCGTAACAAACTTGAGATCCTCACCAACGAAGTATAGCCTTCCTACTCCCGCGATACTCGCAGGATCAATTGTTACTTGCCCAAGTGAAACGACTCCGTCTTTATTAACTGAGAATTTTAACTTCAAGGAATTACTCACTGTGTCATACTTGAAAGCCTCTACAAATGCTCCGGTGGAACCAATATTTTCTTCCATTCTTAGGAATGCTCCTGTGTGGTCAAATCCATTTAATACTGCATTGTGTTTTCGAATGAGCAGCATTGGCTTGGTAGTACCTCCCATCATGTTATTTCCGGTTGTGCTGTATTGAAGCCACATGAGGTAACCATCATAGTTATAGGTGCCAAGTGATTGTTGTGGACTTATAAACAAACCATTGGCTTGTGTTTGTCCAGGAGATATTATCATTCCTGTCCTTTCAGAACCAAGTGGAACGATATACAGAGCTGCGCTAATGATGTAGCTCCCATTAAGCAGTAATGCAGTTGCTCCGGCATGAGCAGAACCATCAGTATTTATGCTTGTTACGGGTGTGGTAAAAGTCATTCCAGTACCATCAAAGAAAATTCGACTACCAGTAGAGCGAAAGGCAAATGCTTGGGCATTTGCATTAGTAGCTCTTACGTCTGCAAAGAATCCATCTACAAAATGATTGGTTACACTTGCAAGTGCAGTGTAGACTTGAGCACGATTATAATTTGGGAAGCTATCATCAACTGATAGATTCATCTGTCCGTGAAATGCAGATATTAATCGACTTTGTAATCCTGTGTTAACACCTTGAATTAAATACTTAAAACCATAGCCTGTATGGTAGATGTCGTTAGGTCTTACAAGTATGGCAGTATTAGCATATCCTCCTGGCGACAAGCGGAGCATTTCAGTCTTAGTACCGCCAAATTGGTAGTCTGCAATTTCAAGAGTAGCATTTACATTGTTTGAACTCAACAAAAATTCATACCCTCCATAACCGCTCAAGTAGCTGTTAATCCGAAATGAATTTTTTACTGCTCCATTTCCCTCTTCACCAAGAGTGATTGAGAAATTCCCGTCTCGAAAGAATGCAGAACCAGAAACTCCAAGTGCAGCACTACCAGGTTTGATGATTTGAAATTTATAACCATTGAATCCCAGATTAGCTGTTGTTCCTGGTAATTGAAAATTGCAACTCTCTGCACCAACAACAATCTGATCATTAAGAACGCGACCAAGTACTAATGTATTTGGTGTTCTCACCGCTGCACCTGCGCCTATCGCAGTCATGTAACTCTGACCACCGCCATTGCTTACAATATCTCCAAGACTGTTGTATGCTCTCGTACCAGAACCAAGTAGCGTATTGAAAGAGTTTGACCTTGCATTTTGTGCATCGTAGCCAACCAGCGTATGATCAGTTCCACTTTGTCCTGCCGTTGCTCCGGCAGAAGCACCCAGCATTGTATTTCGATGACCAGTATTGAAACCGATCATATTACCCGCCCGATAGCCGATATACACGCAGTCACTAAAGCTCGTACCATTGTTATCAGAAGAACCTGCCTCTGAACCAACCACTACATTTCGTGTAAGCCCTCTCGCTGGATTTCCTCCAGTACTATATGAAGCGTTGTAACCGATGATGGTGTTGTCGCTTCCAGTATCAACCAGTCTTGCACCCACTGAGCCAGAGGTAAGGATGACGTTTTTAAGTCCTGTCATCCCTTGCCAACCGCCATTAACAAGTAGGTTAGGTCTATCCTTATTTACGAATAGCTTTCCGGTATTCGTCACTCCAAAGATTAAATTCAAAGTAGGATCATCAATGAAAACAGAAAAACCTGCTTCTAATGTGGACGCAGCTCTAATGTGTAAACGACCACCCACCGCTCCGGAATGACCGATTAATAAATTGCCCGACAAATCAAATCTTCC
This sequence comes from Cyclobacteriaceae bacterium, assembly GCA_040079965.1. Classification (GTDB taxonomy): domain Bacteria; phylum Bacteroidota; class Bacteroidia; order Cytophagales; family Cyclobacteriaceae; genus ELB16-189. The sequence goes on along the minus strand of JBEBJH010000179.1, from coordinate 8,353 downwards.
TCGTTCAATACCATTGGTTATAAAGGGAAGTGGAAAATTATCCTTTGTACCAATAGACTTAGTGGCTCCCACATTATTTCCATCCTGTACCCATGCTGAGAGAATTGGTTGAAGTAGATTGTAAATCTTTTCTAAGGTATCAGCAACAAGGGGGGCATTTCCTTTTAATGCGGTAATCGCATTTTGAAGGTCTTCCGTTTTTATCAAGTCAGCATCGGAGAGAATTGCGTTCAACTCTGCAAGCGTATCAATATCATCTGCCTTCAGATATGTCAATCCTTGAATGATGTTAAATAACTTTTCAAGCGTGTTGCCAGCTTCTGGAACATTCCCTTTCACTGTATTGATAGCCGATAGAATATCTTCGGTCTTCATCAATTCTGCATCGGTTAAGATTGCATTCAACTTGGCGAGCGTACTAATATCACTCTCCCTTAGATAATCCACATTCTGAATCTTTAAGTAGATGTTGTAAAGCAGTTCCTCTGAAGCCGTATGAAATGGAGGTTTCGGAATACTCATATTTTAACATTCGGTTTGAATACCCATCCTAAAGCAATAGCTGCAAAAATGGTTGTCGCGGTTACTACTCGCTTGAGCGTAATTCTTCTGAGCGATCTGAAATCAATCAGTGTGTAGCTGAATTTATTTCCATAAAGCTTTGCATGGTTTTTACAAAGCTCCATGAACACCAGAAAGTCATCTGCGCTTTTAAACACTTGGCATCCGGCAGAATACTTATCAATGGATTTGGTTGTGCCTGAAATGGAAGCCCTGTGAATGTTGATTCCAAAATGTCCTGTTTGTTTTTCGCCATTGTTAAAATCAAGAATAGCGTCACGGTCATAGTCACGTATAACAGTTACTGGCTTTTGCTGAACAAGAGCTTCATACTTTCCTCGATGTTTTCCGATGGTATAAGCATCTACATTCTGTCCTTGGGCAAGAATGGCAGTGCCTTGAGGGTATGATGGATTGTTCAACCAAAATGTTCCTGGATCAGTTGTGGCCGGATAGATGTGATAATTCCATTTGCCATTGGGCAAAGTGTAAAACACATGAATCTCATCATCAAAGGAATTTGATTCCACACTTTTACTTCTTAGCCCAACAATGTTAAGCTCATAAGGCCTTGTGTAGAGAACAAAGCCGTACTCTTTCAAAATTCCTTTTATTCTTGATAGCATGTGTTTTACTCTTTACTTGTTTGATTTATGCAGCTTGCTTAAAGCGGAATGAATTCACTCGATTCATCCATCCATCATAGAATACAATTTGGTCTGGCCTTCTCTTGATGATGTTATTCAAGAATACCTGACGTTCAATTTTGAGTAAATTGAACAAACGCTCCTGGTCTGCACAGTTGATAGCGGTGAGCGTTTGTACGCCAACTATTCCATCCACGTCTGCATTGACCACACGCTGCACAATCTTCGCGACTGTTTTTCTTCCTGAGTTGTAACCCCAATCGACAATGAACTGGGCTACTGATTCATTCAGGATGAAGTCTGCCTGGAAGTAATCCCAAAAGATTTTCTTTGCGATCCACTTAGCATCTTCTTCACTGAGTTTCTTAATGTCTTCTGCATCAATGTCTCCATCACCATCTTTGTCATGCCCGTGTTCCTTCCACACAGAAAGAATGACTCCATACTTAGTCGGGCCTCCTTTATCCAATGGATGATTCACATACCCTCCCTCTAATCGCAGGAGTTTCCCTGCGAAGTTTTCAAACTTTGCCATTGTTATTATTTGTTTAAGTGTACTTCACGTCCTGCGTTGGGACTTTCAGAATGCTGTTGTCAATAGACTTGAACGATGTCATTCCATTAGCGACTTCCAATTCATCTCCGAGTATTGTATTCCTGCGCACAGGTATCCGGTTATTCCTGGCATCCGTTACCACTGTTTCGCGGATAGTGACGAGGTCTTTGTAGAGTCGGATTCCTTGCAGGCTCCACGTTCCCGTACTGCTTACTTTTAAACCTATGCGCAGGAATTCATTTCGTATCTGCACCTTGGCAGCTTCATTGCTTTTGAAAGCATATTCCAAGAGGTCTGTTACAATGGTCTTTGAGATAAAGCTTTGCTTCTTGTAATACTCATTCACCGCTGAATATTCTGTTACAGATTTTAGCTGTTTTAAAATATCCATCACTTGAGCAAGATTCTTGGCTTGGACACCTTTGTAAAGACTCTCAGCTAATGCCGAAGGATTGAATACCACCTGGACAGAACCTTTAGTCGAACCTGTGATTTTGTTGAAGAGTGTTTCATCAACAATTTCAGGATAGCCAGCAGTCTTTAATGCTCCCGCTGTTTGTGGCCCGAATTGTCCATCAATCATGATGGATGGAGTAGTCTTCGCTAAAGCCTGTTGTAGCATTGTCACTCGTGTACCTCGGCTTCCCCTCTTCAAAGGGAAACTGTCACTGGCTGAACTTAGGACTTTTGATGTGAAGGTGCTAAACGAAGCAGGTAGTGTATTGTTGATTATGATTGTATCGTTGTTGTCTGAAGGCAACTGATTTTGTTCAGCTAACTTCTTTCTTTTAATTCTATCATATACCAGATAACCACCACCGCCAAGGGCAGCTAAAGCCAATGCATAGATAAATACCTTCGCAGGTTTAACAGCACCTTTCTTGCCTTGACTCTTTTTAGGGGCAGCGGTCTTTTTTGCTTTCGGCTTTTTCGCTTGCGCTTTCTTCTTTCCCTTCAGTGTCTGTTTAGCCTTCTTCGCCATTAGTTCTTCGCGTTTAAAATCCTTATCAGCTCGTTATACTCTTCACTGCTCAATTCTTCTTCCAGGTCTGCATTCAGACTTTTACCATAGAGGTTGGCGTACTCCTTCTGTACTTTTGAGTACATGCTCTTGGATGGTATCTCGTTAAATACTTGCATCACCATCTTTTCATTCGTTCCCCAACCTGCGTAATTGTCATTATCAAAAGCCATCTTCAATTGCTTGGCAAATGTTGCGGGATCGCCTACCTCCAGACTTCGCTTTTGAGATACATTCGCTCTTGTCTTTTTGTAAAAGTGACGCGCCAGAAAAAACAGCCCGGTAGCAGTGCCAAGTCCTAGTGTCGAATAGATCACTATGTTCTTGAAATTTTGAACCTTCTGTGCGTCTGCGTTCATGTCTTACTTATCCCTTCTTTAATTCTCTATAACCCCAAGGCTTTTTTGGCCAAGGACGTTTTCATTGGGTCATTCTTGACCACATCGGCAAGCTTTGCTATTTCGCGTGCCTTTAACTTCTGCATCAGCACAGATGCTGCTGACAGTTTTACTTCTGCCTCACCTTGCGTTTGCGCCTCAATGCTCACTTCAAAACTGTACTTGTTCATTGTTATGATTGTTTAATGTTTACATGATTTATGATTAGGTCAATCTTACTCTTGTCATCGGCAAGGGTTTGAAGAATGAGAAGCACTCGCTCAAATTCTTCTTTGCTAAACTGTGACTTAAGCTGATTGACAAACTGGATAGCAGCCTGGTCTTCTTCAGTGAGAGATGAAGCGGAAGAACTTACCTTTGGTTTGAAGCTGACTTCTGAATCCGGTATCGGCTCTTCACTCGCTTCTTCATTACTTGATTGCAACAAACCTGCGAGTGCCTCACCACCTGGGAAGGCTGCCATTAGTTTTGGATTACGCTTGATGAAGCTCTCCACCAGACTTGACCCAACATCACCTAAGAAACTATTCAAAGGAGATTGTTTCATTTCAAGTCGGGCATTGTGCTTCTCCAACTCCTCAACTTCACTCTCCAGGTCTGCGATGTGTTGCTTGAGGTTTTTATTCTCACCTTTCAGTTCATCGTATTCCTTCTCCCGAAGTTTTCTTTGCACTTCTTCATCCACGATGTTTTTCACATCAACTCCTGATAATCCTTCTTTCTGTTCTTCACCGAAGTAGAATATTCTCTTTTCGTTGTTATTGCTACTGCCAGTGAAAAGTAGAATTTCAATTGATCGCGTATCCGCAGTTACGAAGTTTTCAAACATCGTAAACATATCAGGGTCACTTGTTCTGCGTACCGCCTTGAATCCATCAACGAGAATTTCGTAATCAATGGGTTGACCCTTGTCATGGTATAAGCGCAGGTACTGCAAAAGATTGTCAATCTTTTTCTGTTCGTATTTTTCTTTATTCGGTAGTGCCATACTTAATTCACTATGATTGCTTGTATAAATTTTATTCTTCGCTTCGCATCCCCTGGATTCATAATCCTAATCTCTCCTCGGTGAATATGAATGCTCTCTGGAATAGGATCTTCTGTTGAATCGTACATTCCATAATCGGAGTCAACCACAAGCCCAGGAGGTTCATCAATGATGAAGAACATTTCATTGTAGGCAGGAATGGTTACTGTTGCTCCTGCCTCGATTATAAAATCCCTGTGACGGAGATGATACTTCGAATAGCCTTGTTGCTTTAATCGCAAGGGCGCAAACTCCAAAATGAATTGCTCGGTCATAAGTTTATCTCCATTGGCTCCAGGAAATCATTCCTTGTACGCTTGTCCTGTTCTATCTCTTCATCCGCAGTAACTTCTTCAAGCTCTTCAGCCGTTTCACATTCAACATAGACCGTGATTACAAATGGGTCTTGATAGGACTCACCTTTGAACCAGGCATTGATGATGGAAGTATCACCTTCAACATGCACAGGTTTCAACTTCGGTACATTACCAGTTACCCAAGCCTTGTCACTGTCGAATTGCGATTCCTCTATTTGAAGCAAGGCGTTGTCGGAGGGTTCAATTCCCTCGTTCACAACCTGAGCTACATGGAAGACATCCATCTTATCATTGGCCTGAAAGCTTATGTTACCTAACACGTTGCTCATTTTTCCGATGCTGTTACGAGTATTCCTGTTACTTTCCTCACATTAGCCGGAAGCCTGATTTCGAATGGCTTGAACCGCTCAAGCTTATTCACCTCAAGCTTGGCTATGATGATTCTCCGTTTGGTCTTTGTGATTATCATTTCATCTCACATAATAGACTGATGATAACTTTATAAGCAGCAAAGGGAGCGTTTGGATTGGCCGTGTCCTTGTATTGGATTTTTAATTCACCGTTTCCGGATACTACTCCATTACCCAACGACTTGTATTTGTTGTCAGGAGCTACCGCCATTCCACTCATAAACATTTTGCTCTCAAAGTCTTCTGGAAAGAGTTCTTCTCCAGAAAGTTCAATCCGTTGAGAGCCTCGGTAGAACAAGAGGTTCGGCCTGTCTGAACTCATCATGATACCGTGTACCACTCTGACGTTCTTGTCCAGGTCAAACTTCTTGCTCACTGGTTGCCCTTCCGCGTCCACCAGGAAGGTGTAGATTTTGTCCACCAAACGCTTCTCCATGACCTACTAAGGAATGGTTGCCGTTCCTACTAGACCCACCATGATGACCGCATTCGGATCAACGCCAGTGATTGTTCCTAATTCGATTTCGAATTCAATGTCAATGTCATCGTGAATCAATCGCGGATTGGCGAGCTTGTAAAATCCTTTTGGTACCTGGTCGAAACCGGTGGTAATAAAATTCCGGTTCGAAGTATCGCTGACTAATTGCTTTTTGTTGGCCTTCAGCTTGAACTCCCCATTTGCGAAAGCGCCAATGTTATTGATGGTATCAAACGTTGTGACCTTGATTGCATCAATATCCTGTGAAGCTGCCACGCCTTGAAGCAAGTAAATACCTGAAACAAGCAGTGCCATATTCTTGGGAAGCTTGGCATTACTGATGTTGCGTAAACCAACTTCTTTTACGTCCTGACTTTCAAACATCTTAATCGTCTTCGCTCCTTTAACCGGTTTGATAGAATAGATCAGGTGGTCAGCCAGGCGCAACTTGCCTTGCAGTAATTGCTCCTTAATGTGCTTGGGCAGTTCCACAAAGAACTTCTCAAACTCCGCGCGAGATCCCTGTGAAGGAATATGTCGCTTTACAATCTTACTCATCGCCTTTGCCCGTTGCACAGGGTTCAGCGCATTCAGATACCCTAACAACTCGGTATCCATCTCTCCATTCAGACCCAACAATTCCGTTGGGTTTGTGTACTCACTCTCCATGAGTTGTCCTAATGCTCCTAGCATAATTTTACTTTGTGTTTAATAGTTACTCTTTGATTAAAACTCTCTTTCCATTTCTTCCACTGCATTCATTCCATTCATGTTCGCAATCTGTTCCTGGATTCTATCAATGGCTGACATATCCAACTCCTTAGAATTGTTGTATGGATTGACGAAGTAGGTTACCTTCTCTTCGTTATTCTCACCAGCAAGTCCCGCTGTTCCTGTGGGTTCTGCTTTGCTGATATAAAGCTTCTCTGAGAAATTTTTGAAGAATGTTCCCACTCGATCTTTTGCTTGTTCAGCAATTTGTTTCATATCAAATCCATCTACGCCTTGTACTGTTGTAGTCTTGTTTTGATTTTGAAATCCATTGCTGAGTGTAAGTCCAAGACCTGCTGCGATGAGGTATGTGTTCTTCTTATGAAAACCCAATAGTGTTATTGGAATCCCTGCCAGTAGTGAGTGCTTGCCGAGTGCCGCACCTGCGCCACCTGCTGCGATTGCTGTCAGTAACACAAGTCCGCCCTTTGTTACCGTCTGCGCTATCGGGTGCTCCATTACTGGAGCAGTTCCAAAGAGTGCATTCCCTTTTTTGCTTTTCTTTTGCTTTGCCATGTCTATAATAGATTTTGTGCTTTCACTTTTTCTTTTTTGTTCTTACTTCCAGATTTAGTTTTGCTCTTGCCTTTTTTCTTTTTCGGAGGAACTCCTTCTAATCCGTTCGTTCCTGAACCACCTCGCATTGCTCTAATTAGAAGAATTCCTCCAGTGATAATTCCTCCAGCGACAAGAAGTGACTTACCTGGATTTGCTTTTACCCATGTCGTAGTCTTTTGTAAGAAGCCAACTTTCTCTGAACCATCCTGAGTTTGAACAGCATCGCTTGCTGATGTACTTTCACTTGGTACAAGCATAGCTCCGCTGGAGGCAGATTCATTTGATAGTACAGGCTTAGAAGTCGCAGCAGGAGCTGAATAAATTTTTGTTGCTTCATTAGTTTTGATCGTTGTTGTCAGACTCTGCTTTGGCGCAGTGGTAACTGGAGCAGAATACGTTGAAGGCGCAGACTCTTCATATCGGAAAGCATCTTCATCTTCCGGTATCGTGGCAGGAGCGGTTGTTGCTGTTCCAGCATTGTCCGTTTCACTCTGAAAGGATTTCTCATCACCGCCACCTTTGTTAAACAGACCCTTCACTTGCTTTAGTGCTCCTGCAATTGCAGCTACTGCTGAAGTCGCTGCTGCGATAGCAGTGCCACTGGCGATCTCACCTAACCCCTCGATGTCATCACTGTAGATGATGTTATATTCATCCTGGTCAGCGTACACATTATCCAACCCATCAAGACCGCTCAGTGGTACCTTTTTATCCTTGTTTCCTTTTCCGTGGAGAATAGCCTTCTTAAGATTTTCCTTCTTTCCACCAGCTTGCCAGTAAACTGTTTCCGCTCTGTCTTTTACTGAGCGAAGTTTTTTAAGTTCACTCATGTTCATTCCCTTGGCTTGTGCCTGGGAATCGGTGAGGTAGGCATAGCGTAATCTACCCGCGACATTCATGAGGTTAATTTTCATGGCCAGTAAAAAGCCGTTCCTCAAAAGCAATGTGGCCGGATTGATATAGCGATTGACAAAACGAATTCCTTTGCCAACCTCATCACCTACCTTCTTCACCGTTTTCTTTACCGCCTTCCCAACTTTTTTGAAGATGTTTCCCATCTCCTCATCATCATACACTGATGCAAGATCAGAGAGGTCAACATTTTCATGTTCTATGAATTGGATTTCCTCTTGTCCTTCATCTTCAATTCCGTCTAAATAATCCAGTCTCATATCGTAGTCTTTACATTCTAAATAAGGTTGTTCATCATCAAATCTGTCTTTCACACAATCAATCACGATGTAGTAATCACGTTCATCTATGTAATCTTCCAGGTGACCTGGCTTCGGTACAATCGGATATACATGCTGCCATCGCGGAACTTCTGGATACCGCTTCGGATATTTCGTTATCCTGGCGAGGCAGTCTATATCAAGAGATCGGAGGATGGAGAGAATAAATACGGTGTAACAGTCACAGTCTACTCCCGTCTTTCTATCGCTCCATGCCCTTCTGGGACTGCGTACTTGCTCAACTCCTTCCTCGTCTCTTTTGTACTGAATGTGTTGGTACACGAAGTGCCAGATGTTGGAACAGGTTTCTTCCAGTGTCCGACCTTTCAATACCTTCGCAATCTTTTCCGTTTGCCATAACGTCTTTGGCAATGCAG